>CAKZSB010000343.1 GCA_937920585.1 uncultured Granulosicoccaceae bacterium
ATGGGCACCTGGCCAATCAGATTCTGATAAAACCGGTCATAGCCTTTCACATCGGCCACTCGAACCCGCAACACATAATCCAGATCACCGCTCATTCTGTGTGCGCCGACGATCTCGGGCATCGATTGCACTGCCAGCTCGAACTTCTTAAGCCAGGCTGGATCGTGATCGCTGGTTCGGATCATCACAAACACCGAAAGTCCCAACGCCAGCGCATCGGGATCAACGAGTGTCACGCGGCCGCGGATCACACCACTCTCTTCCATCTGCTTGACCCGCCGCCAACAGGCATTACGAGACAGGTTCACTCGCTCGGCCAGCGCATCCATGCTCATCGTCGCGTTGGGCTGCAGCGCCTCAATAATCAAACGGTCTTTTTTGTCCATCGAAACGACTTTCTCTGAGCATTTGTACCAATATTATCTCTAATACCAGTACGTATGGGACACTATTCCCCACATTTCGTGTGAAAATGTCTGAAAATTCGTCGCCAGGAGTATCCAAAATGCAAAATACAGATAACCTACCGCGCAAACCATTTCTGCAGTCATTCACCGCGCACCCGGCTTCCGTCAACGAGAGCTACTTCCAGCACCTGTGCTTTGCCGCGCGCTTTTCCATTCGCCTGTTTGCCGCCGCTTTTGCAGCCCTGGTGCACGCAATCGTACCAGCCTGGTTCGAGACCACGGCCAGCGACCTGATCAAGGCCATGCACGACGATCTCAGCAGCAGGCACTAAGATCATCCCGCTAGCCGCCGGCCTGTAGCAACACACAAGAAACGGCAAGTTGCACAATCAAACGGGCTGACATTGCCTTTCAGTACAGTGAGTGTATATGGATATTTACACTCACTCAGCCTATACTCTGCCGTGCGGGACCGCAGATTTGCCAGCAAACTCGATTCGTATGATTCTTGCAGCCCTCCTGCACGGTATTTAACCAGACACTCCGGCGCCATTTTTCTGACTCACATTCGTGACGTCAAGCCTCGATTGCCCGATTAACGCCCGCTTGCTGATACAACTCGTCGCATGGTTCATCTATGCGATGTCCTGCGCCAGATGGCCGCGCCACCAACCACCACAGGAGACAGAGCTCGACCGACCATGATAGAAGCCAGCGCAATCACCCCCGAAATTATTTTGGTGCTCTGTTTGCTCGCTGTGACTGTTTATCTGTTCGTCTCGGAACTGGTGCGTATCGATGTAGCGGCTGTCACCATCATGGTGCTGCTCGGCCTGTCTACCATGTTGCCCGGCATCACACCGGTCATCTCAACCAACGAACTGTTTAACGGCTTCTCCAGTAACGCCGTTATGTCCATCATCGCGGTGATGATCATTGGCGCCGGGCTGGATAAAACCGGCATTATGAGCCGGGTCGCCAACTGGATTCTGCAGCATGGCGGTTCAACCGAGCAGCGAATCACGCCGATGATCTCGGGCTCGGTCGGGTTGATTTCGAGCTTTATGCAGAACGTGGGAGCGGCTGCCCTGTTTCTGCCGGTGGTCAGCAGAATTTCACGCCGCACCTCAATCCCGATGTCGCGGCTGCTGATGCCAATGGGGTTTTGCGCCATCCTGGGTGGCACAGTCACTATGGTCGGCTCAAGCCCGCTCATTTTATTGAATGACCTGATCCTGTCGTCCAATCAGGCGCTGCCTCCGCAACATCATATGAACACGTTTGGCCTGTTTGATGTCACACCGATTGGCCTTGCACTGATTACCACAGGCATCCTGTTCTTCGTTGTCTTCGGCCGATTCGTGCTGCCTAACGTGAAGAGCGAGCAACGCAAGGAAACCACCACCCGCACGGCCGAGTACTTTCGCCGTGTTTACGGAATCTCCGGCGAGTTGTTTGAACTGCAGGCCACGATAGACAGCCCGCTGGTAGGTATGACCATCGTACAGATCGAGCGCACACTGGAGCACGTGCCGTTTATTCTGGCCATACGCAACGGCGACGAAGTGTCAGTTGTGCCACCCGGCAAAGAGGTAATCTGGGTCGATAGTTACATCGGTGTGCTCAGCAACAAGCGCCAGTTAGTGAAATTCGCCCGCAAATACAAGCTGCGGATCGTCAAGAACGAAAATCACTTTACCCGCGTGATGAACGCCCAGGAAACCGGCATTGCCGAAATTGTAGTGCCACCCGGTTCGGAACTCGTGGGGCAAACACTAAACGAGCTGAAACTGCGCACCGCCAACGGGCTCAATGTTCTGCGTATCTATCGCGCGGGATACACACTCGACGATACCTTTCGCGAAGCGCCGCTACAGGGCGGTGACACGCTGGTGGTGCACACTGCGTGGCGCGCACTAAAACAATTGCGCAACAATGAAAACTACGCGGTAGTGACCGACCATGTAGACGAGGAGCTGCGGCCTAACAAGATAAAACCCGCACTCATCTTCTTTGCCATCGCACTGAGCCTGGTACTATTTTCAGATTTGCGGCTATCGGTAGCACTGTTGGTGGGTGCCGTTGGCATGGTGCTAAGCGGCGTACTCACAATGGATGAGGCCTATCGTGCCGTTAGCTGGAAGACTGTTTTTCTCCTCGCAAGCCTGATCCCGCTTGGCCTTGCAGTAGAAAAATCCGGCACTGCTGCATGGATTGCTGCAGAGACCCTGAAGGTGATGGGCGATGTTCCGATCTGGATGCTGCAAGCCGTCATCGCCGTGCTGGCTACCGTATTCACGCTGGTGATGTCGAATATCGGTGCAACCGTTCTGCTGGTGCCGCTGGCCATCAATATCGCCGTTGGCGCCGGGGCAGACCCGGCACTGTTTGCGCTCACCGTGGCGATCGCCACCTCTAACTCTTTTATCATTCCAACCCATCAGGTCAACGCGCTAATCATGGGGCCAGCCGGTTACCGAGTTCTGGATTTCATGCGCGCGGGCACCATAATGACCGTGCTGTTTTTAATCGTCAGCCTGTTCATGCTCAACCTGATTTTCTAATCGGCTCCAACGGCAAGCCATTCCGGTGAATTACAAACTCCTGCCCGGAACCGATATAAAAGTGAGTGCCGCCTGCCTTGGCAGCATGACCTGGGGCGAGCAAAATACCGCAGCACAAGCACATCAACAGCTTGATCTGGCGATTGAGTGTGGTGTCAACTTCATCGATACGGCAGAGCTATACCCATCGCCAGTACGCGCCAGCACCTATGGCCATACCGAGCAGATTATTGGCGAATGGCTGCGCCACAACGATCGCACCAGAATCGTACTGGCCAGCAAGGTCGTTGGTCCCGCACCGCGCAAATGGATCGGACACATACGCAACGGCCCGCTACTCGATGCCGCCCAGATCATTCAGGCAGTTGACGCGAGCCTCGGCCGACTCGCCACGGATTATCTCGATCTGTATCAAGTGCACTGGCCCGCGCGCAGCACAAACTATTTTGACAAAGCCGGTTACGACTACACACCAGACAAACACGACAGCCCGATACACGAAACGTTGCATACGCTGCAGCAGTTGGTCACAAGCGGCAAGGTTCGCGCGCTGGGCGTTTGCAACGAAACACCTTGGGGCCTGCACAGCTACCTTCATGCCGCAGAAAACACCGGCAGCACTGGTATCAGCTGCATCCAGAATCCCTATAACCTGCTGAACCGCAGTTTCGAAATCGGGCTCGCGGAATTTTCTCATCGATCAAACATCGGATTGCTGGCCTACTCTCCTCTCGGCTGTGGCCAACTCACCGGCAAATACATCGATGGCACATCCAGCGATCAATCTCGGCTGCGCTTGCACAGCAATTATTTTTATCGCTACACCACCACTGCAGCCACTGAGGCCACGGCAAAATACTGCGCGCTGGCACAGCAACAGGCACTCACGCCAGTACAGCTTGCACTCGCATTTGTCGCCAGCAGGCCATTTATTCTCTCTACAATAATCGGCGCCACCAGTCTCGCACAACTGCGCCAGAACCTCGATGCCTTCGATGTCACAATCGATGGTGCTGTGCTTCGCGAGATTGAAAAAATTCACCGACAACACGCCAATCCGTGCGCATGATCCAGAGCAATGAAACCTGCCCTGATCGACACTCACGTGCACATTGATGATTGTCAGTTTGACCCTGACCGAGAAAAGGTAATCCAGCGCGCAACGGATGCCTCGGTGACCGGCATGGTCATTCCCGCGGTTTGCGCCGCACACTGGCCACGCATTCAACGCATCGCCAATGCATACCCACACCTGTTTCCCACCATCGGTCTGCATCCGCTATACACGGCAGAACATTCAAAAGAACACCTTCTGTTGATGGAAGCTGAGTTGGCGCGGCACTGCTACGCGGCAATCGGTGAGTGCGGCCTGGATACTTTTTTACCCGATCACAATATCGAGTTGCAACGAGAATATTTCGTCGCACAGTTGCAACTGGCCCGGCAATTCAAATTGCCGGTAATCATTCATGCAAGAAAAACAGTGGAGCAGATTATTCTGCTGCTCAGAGCTCACGGCCCTGAAAAAGGTGTAGTGCACAGTTACAACGGCAGCCTGCAACAGGCACACAGACTAATCGACCTGGGTTACTCACTCGGTTTTGGCGGGCCGGTCACCTATCCGCGAGCCCGAAAACTGCGAGCACTGGTGACCTCGTTACCGATGGAAAATATGATTCTGGAGACCGACGCGCCATTTCAGCCCATTCACGATCAATCGAGTGCGCGCAACGAACCGGCCAATATTCAATCAGTATTGACTACATTCTCGCAGCTGCGAAAAGCGCCGGCAACGGACATCGCAATGGCCAGCAATCAGAACGCAATACGCTTGTTTGAACTGGCTGACGACAGGTTAATCGCCAACCCGGGCCAGTAGAACTTCCATCTCGGCTTCTATCCAGTCCTTCGCGGCATCACGCAGTTCTTCCGGCGTTTTGCCTGAGGATTCGATTTTCGGCCCAATGGAAATTACGATAGTTCCGGGTTTTTTAATAAAGCTTCTTCTCGGCCAGAACAGTCCGGCATTGTGTGCCACAGGCATGATCGGCGCGCCAGTCTCAACAGCGATGACCGACCCGCCCATTTTGTAGACTGGCTCAGCCCCCACTTCGGTGCGCGTGCCTTCGGGAAAGATAGTGATACTGAAGCCATTGGCGATTTTGGCTCGAGCCTGTTCGATCAGCTGCGGCATCGCCTTGCGGCCCGCGGACCGATTGATATTGATGTAATCCAGCACCGCGAACGCCCAACCAAAAAAGGGTACCCATAACAGTTCGCGTTTGGCGACATACACAGCGTGAGGAAACAGCGTCTTCAGCGCCAGCGTCTCCCAGGTAGACTGATGCTTGGCATAGATAATCGCCGGTTCAACAATATTTTCCATGCCTCGAACCTCGTGATCGATATTGCAACTCACACGCAACCACCAGAGGTTGAAACGAGGCCAGAGGTTGACGATGTCATAGCGCTTGCGAATTGGCAGCACAATACTGCAGCACACGGGAATCCAGTAGATAATCACCGACAGCGCAAACACGATCCAGAAAATCAGGGACCTGACAAATAATACAAGTTGAGACATTGATTTACCGGACATGCTCTAACACGGATTTGGTGAAAGTTTGAAAGGACAGAATTCAGCTTGCAATACCCGCTGGTGACAAAGTCAGCCAGCTTGCAATAAATCATCGACGAATCCCGCCAGATCGTCAAACAATGACACATTATCGAGGTGCTTGTTCTGCTTGAGCGTTGTCGCACCCTCACCTGTTCGAACCAGCACCGGCGTGGCGCCCACCACCATGGCAGCCTGAACATCCCGAAGCGAGTCTCCTACCAGCGGCACCCCGGTGAGTTCGATGTTGAGCCGCTCCATAATACTATCCAGTAGCCCTGCTCTGGGTTTGCGGCAATTGCAGTCGTCATCGGGGATATGCGGACAGAAAAACACGCCGTCGAGATGGCCGCCGGCTGCGGCAATGGTCTGGTTCATTTTCTCATGAATTTCGTGAAGTTCCTCCAGCGACAACAAACCACGCCCGATCGCCGGTAAATTGGCGATCACCACAACCTGGTAATTAGCCTGGCACAGACGCGCAATCGCCTCGGCACTCCCCTCGATCGGGTGCCAGTCGGCCGCAGAGGTGATTTCCCCGTCCCCCAGTTCATTAATGACGCCGTCACGCCCCAATACAACGAGCTTCATCAGATTTCCCCAGTGGATAACGGAATAAGACTCAAACACTATCTCGCGCTGGCAAAGCCCAGCCGGACAACATAACAAATCTCACCGATATTCCCATAAATATCAATAATTAAAAAGCCCAGATCCACTTGAACCATCACCGACACCAGACATTCGCCACTCGGACATAGCCAGACCGCCATGTGCGGTATACGAGCAACTTCAATTGGCGCGGTTGCGGGTAACCGCAATGCGGAAGTCGGCCTCCCCTGTTGTCAGGATTACGAGCCTGTGTGGATCGGGCCACGCGTAATATGTGGTAGGGATCACGTGTTCCAGCCGGGCGCAACGATCAAAGCGTTAAACGGATCGATTCTCGATTGATTTTTACTGACAGCTGCCGATACCGGCCTGAAACTTGTTAAATCCACGTATTCAGGCCCACCAATCGAAGCACTGTTATGAGCAACGGAAACATCATAAACACAGGGGTAATAGGCAAATCACTCCTGCTGGCGGCATGTATTGGTTTTTGTTCCGCAAGCGTAGCAGGTATTTACAAATACACTGACGAGAACGGTAACATCATCTATAGCGATAAACCGATCGATGGCGCCGAAAAAATAAAAATCCGTCGTGAATCGAGATCGCCCGAGGCCGCACCTCGGCAGAAGTACGAACCCGCCGTAGGGGAGGCTCGTGACGGCACCAGCGACAACGTTGACGTCATCTACTCCAAGCTGGAAATCCTAACGCCTAAAAACGACTCTACAGTCCCCGGCAAGGCGGGCAACGTTGATGTGGTACTGCTGGCGAGCCCCAGGCTGCACGCCCGGCACAGAATCGTTATCGCACTGGATGGCAAAGAGATCTCAAACGGACGACATGCGAATCTCAACCTGAGCAACCTGGCGCGCGGCACTCATACGCTCACCGCCCAAATCGTGGATGGCGAAGGCGCCACTCAGATTCAGGCAAGTGCCGTCAGCTTCCATGTCCAGCGACCTGTTATCAACAAAAACAGTCCGCTGGCATTTGATCGCGAAGAATAATACCGCCCGAAATCCGGTCGGGTAGCTTTCGCACTGCACAAATGACGGTGCCTCAAAGGCACCAGTGGATTAGAATAGCTGTTAGCGAAAGCATCGGATAACAGCGCTGAAAATTCCCGACTATCTACCGGACTACCTCGGCACCGCAATTCTCCTGCTGGGCGACGACGACACGGTTCAATGGATGAATACTGCTGCCGAGGCACTGCTCGGTACCAGTAAAAAAAATACGCTCGGCAAGTTACTGCACGATACTGTCGAGCTACCCGATGGCCTGCTGGCGCATATCAGCACAGCGCGGCTCAACGGCAACACACTGATCGAGCGCGAAACCACCATCGCCCGGCGCGGCGCCCCTGCCGCCATAGTCGATTGCATGATCACGCCGATTGCGGCCCGGAATAAGCCGGGCTCAATAGAATTACTGATCGAAATATTCGACATCGATCGCCAGAACCGCATCGCCAACGAGCAACAACTACTCGAGCAACAGCAACAATCTCAAACCCTGCTGCGATCACTGGCACATGAGATACTCAACCCGTTAGGTGGAATTCGCGGCGCTGCACAATTGCTGGAGCAGGAAACTCAAGACAGCGATTTGCGTGATTACACCCAACTGATAATAGGCGAGGCAGATCGACTGAAAGATCTGCTTGGCCGCGTCCTGGGCCCTCATTCACCACTGCAGATGAAACCGCACAACGTGCACGATATAATCGAACACGTGACCCGTCTTTTACTTTCCAGCACGCCACAAATCAATTACCACAACGACTACGACCCCAGCATCCCCGACTTTATCTGCGACAGAGAACGAATGATTCAGGTGCTGATAAACATAGTTGTCAACTCCATCAAGGCGCTAAAACAAGTTGAACAGGCAGCGATCACCATTCGTACGCGAGTTGAAAACAACTTCACCATTCGCAACAAGCTGATAAAACTGGTGTGCCGAATACAGATTGTCGATAACGGCCCGGGCGTCGACCCGAATATAAGCGAATCGCTTTTCTATCCGCTGGTGACAGCCTCGGAGGGTGGCACCGGTCTGGGCCTTTCAATTGCACAATCGCTGGTTATTCAACACGGCGGGCTTATCGATTGCCAAAGTGTGCCCGGCAATACCGTGTTCACTATAACCCTGCCTCTGCAGGAAACCGAGGGTGCGCCCCGGCGGCACGGAGAGAGCACATGAGTCGCAATCGCATTTGGGTGGTCGACGACGATCAATCCATTCGCTGGGTGCTGGAGCGCGCATTTCAGAAAGCCGATATCCACGTCGACAGCTTCGCAAG
>CAKZSB010000344.1 GCA_937920585.1 uncultured Granulosicoccaceae bacterium
AACGGCAATTTTCTGCAGACCATGGGCGAGTGGATTCGCACCGATGAATTCTGGCGCGTGCGCAACACCTACCTCTCTCTACTCAACAAAGGTCAGGTGGCCGAGGCACGGGAGTTCGTTAGAAAATCCTTTGGTCGCACGATGGGCATGGTGCCGGTCCCGGGAATAATTCACCGAACGGCTTCGGTCAAAACCACGCTTGGCAGCCATTCGATCGAGGCCGGCGATCACATCGTACTTGGCCTGATTAGCGCCACCGCAGCGGAGCCCGACAACAGCGACGTCGACCCGATATTCGGCGGCATCTATACCGGTGAAACACACGCCTGCCCGGGACGCAATCTCGCGCTGGGCACACAGATTGGTGTGACCTGCGCGCTGCTGTCACTTCCGGGTGCGTTACTCAGAACACCGAGCGAGTATGCGCTGGATTATCGCCCGCTTGAGCAGCCCGGTTCAGCGTAAATTATAAACCCGCAAACTGTTGCTTCAGCGCTTCGCTCTCTTGCAGGTGCCAGCCCATTCGCAATCGGTCGAACTCGGGCTGACACCGGGCGAGCCTGCCGCGCGCCGGCTCAAGTTCACCACGCCGGTAGAACCACTGCGCTTCGCGCAGGTCGATCAAAGCGTGTTCACGGTCAGATTGTCGCTGAGTAGCCGCCGCTCGTGCTCTGGCAAAAAGCGCTGCAGGGTCGGCGCGCTGATGTTCGGCAGGCAAAGCCGCCAGTGCGCAGCAGGCAACGGATTCACCGAGGTACTCCTGTTGTTCACTGCGTTGAAACACCCGCTCCGCTGCCTTGTGTGCCACCTCGTAGCGCCCTTGCTCTACCATAACCTCACAAATCCACGAGTAGTGCAGCGATGTCCATAAAGCCTGATCGTAGGCGTCGAACCAATCCAGAGTTCTGGCCAGGTCATCTGCTGCATCGGCATCGGCGAGATGGTATCGGGCATAGGCCCGCTGTGCACTCGCAATCGCCACAACGTAACGACTGCCCATGCGCTCGGCGTATTCAATGGTTCGATCCGCATAGTCCAGCGCCTGATTCCAATCTCCCTGCCAAAGACTGACTGCACTGCGCATAGAGGTGATAGAACTTTGCGTTTGATGGGTTTTGCCGTGCAATAATTCCTGCGCCTCATCAAAACACGCGTAGGCCTTATCGAATTCCCCCATATCGCCATGCACCAGCGCCCTCGCGCTAAGGGTATAAGCAAATGCGAACGATAAACGGGGATTGGTTTTATAGGGCCGTTGTACGTTCAACGCATTGTCGATGGCTTCAATTGCCTCGTCGTACCGACATGCAGCCGCAGCCATCACACCGCCAGTGGCGTAACACTGCGCCGCCTTGCCGGGATTGTCCCGAAGTTTCGGCACCAGAGCCAAAAAACGTTTGCTGTGGTCTAACGCTGCCGGCGCGTTGCCCAATGCATAGTGAACAATCGCAAGCCAGTATTCGGCATCAATATTATCCTCAACGCCGCCGTGCTCATTCGCCAACGCAACTGCTCGATGATAGGTTTGAATGAATTCGTCGCGAGTGTCGTAGAGACTGGAAAACGCAAGCTGCTGGGCGACTGACATCCAGCGCTGATAAATCTTTTCATCCCAATCCAGTTGATCGAGCGCCAGCAGTGCTGCCTGGTATTGCTGGCGCCCGCGATCGACCGCTCCGGTTTGCAGAGCCTTGTCACCGGCGAGCGTGCAATAGTGCGCCGCCGACTGAAAATTGCCACCCTCACAGTGATGGTAGGCGAGCAGCTCCAGCAAATCGTCGCGCTGCTCCGACTTGTAGTAGCGCTCTATCGCACCCGCTACGTTACTGTGCATACTTCTGCGCTCGTCGAGCCCGATCGAGTTAAGCACCACGTTGCGAGTTATACCGTGTTTAAATTTCAACGTCTGGTCGGCATCACCCGGGAACAGAACATCGAGTTCGGCCAATCTTTGAAACGCTTCATCCCCGGGTTCCAGACCGGTCAGAAAAGTCACAAGCCATATCGGGCTTACGTAACCGACCACTGCCGCAGCGCGCACCACTTCGCGCTGACGAGTCGGCAGACTGGCGATTCGAGCCTCGATAAGTCCGTTCAGCACATTGGGGATCTCGCCGGTCGCCTCGGCATCCCATCGATTTGCTGCACCGCGCTCGATAGAGTGGCATAGCTCCTCCAAAAACAAAGGATTCCCGCCCGAGGCCTGTTCAATGTGGCGGGCTACGGTGCTGTCAACTTCGGGCAACAGCGAACCAATCAAGCGACGGGTTTGCAAATGCGTCAATCTTTGCAGTTCAAGTTGCTGGGCGGACTGCCCGCGCAAGTCCGTCTCGGGTATTGCTTCACGCGATGCAAAAATCGCGAGAATCGGGAGGTCAGCCAACTTCTGCAACGCCGGATAGATTCGCCGGGTGGCATCGTCGGCCCACTGCCAGTCATCAATAAATAACACCAACGTTCGCGGCGTTTGTTGGCTGTCGTCGCTTTGCGGCAGCGACAGCGCTTTCAGCAGCGCAACAGTCGCTTCAATCGCCGCATATTCCGCGACAGGAACCGAGCTGACCGCCGGCACCAGAAGTGCCTGGTAAACAGGCAAATGTGGTTCGAGCGCAGGCGAAATGCGCCGTACAGCCTCTTCGAGGTGAGTGGCAATGACATTGTCGCGCAAGCCGCCGGGCGTATTGAGTTGCAGCTCAAACGCCTGCCGCCAGATCTGCAGCAATGGCTGAAGCGGTTCGGAATTCAGGTAACTTTCGCA
>CAKZSB010000345.1 GCA_937920585.1 uncultured Granulosicoccaceae bacterium
GGTGAGCTCGAACGCACAGAAGCACTGGGCGGAAAGATTCTCGAGCTCTGCGTCGAGGTGGGTGGCACCATTACCGGCGAGCACGGCGTTGGCATGGAGAAAATCAATCAGATGTGCGTGCAGTTCAGCAGCGACGAGATAACCCAGTTTCATGCGCTCAAAGCAGCGTTCGATGAGCAATCCCTGCTCAATCCGGGCAAAGCCATTCCAACACTCAACCGCTGCGCCGAGTTCGGCGCCCTGCACGTCCATCACGGCGAACTGCCCCACCCTGAACTGGAGCGCTTCTAGATGGTTGCAGGCGCCAGTTCAAACGATGCCAGCGAACTGCTGCAACAACAGGTCCTGGACAGCATCGCCCGATCCCGCCCGCTGAATATTGTCGGTGGCAACAGCAAGGCGTTTTTGGGCGCGGTGGCAGACGGCGATGCGCTCCAGACCAGCAATCATCGCGGCGTCATCAGCTATGAACCCACTGAGCTTGTGATTACCGCCAGAGCCGGCACACCGCTGTCCGAGATTGAAAAACTGTTGGCCGAGCATCGCCAGAGTCTGCCCTTCGAGCCACCTCGCCATTCACCTGATGCCACCATAGGCGGAGCCGTGGCCAGTGCATTGTCGGGACCAGCACGACCTTTCGCAGGTGCTGTCAGGGACTATGTGCTGGGCTGCCGGGTCATCAACGGCCAGGGCCAGCAACTTTCGTTTGGCGGGCAGGTAATGAAAAATGTGGCGGGCTACGACGTCACCCGCCTGATGACCGGTGCACGCGGCACGCTTGGCGTTTTGCTGGATGTCTCGATCAAAGTGCTGCCGGTGCCCGAGCAACAAATCACACTCGAATCGACAATCGAGCTACCCGCTGCACTAGCGACCATGCAGAAAATGAAAGGCTCGAACTATCCGGTAACAGCCGCCTGCTATCACGAAGGCAAGCTCAGCTTTAGGTTCGCCGGCAGTGAAGCGGGCCTCGCAGCGGCGATCGCCGATCTCGGCGGCGACAAAACCCGGGACACCTCCTTCTGGGACGAGCTGCGTGATCAACAACTCGCCTTCTTCAATACCGATCAACTTTGGCGCCTGGCGGTACCGAGCGGCACCCCCGCCCTGGATATTGCCGGCGAGTGGCTCTACGACTGGGCCGGTGAACAGCGCTGGTTAAAGACAACCGCCAGCGCCGACAGCATTCGTGAAACGGTTGCCCGCCACGGGGGTTACGCTCAGTTGTACCGTGCTCCGGAATCCTTGCAAGCCAGCGCAGGGGTTGAACATCCGTTGCCCGATAAAATCATGCAGCTGCACAGCAGCATCAAGCAGTCATTCGATCCACACAGCATTTTCAATCCGGGACGGCTTTTCCCGGGGCTTTAAACGATCGCGCCTAGCGGCTTTCAACTGCCTACCGACAAGCAATCCATGCAAACCACGCTGCTCGAAAAGTACCGACAATCCGACCTCGGGGCCAAAGCCGATTCCATACTGCGCAAATGCGTGCACTGCGGATTCTGCCTGGCAACCTGCCCGACCTACGATTTACTTGGCAATGAACTGGACAGCCCACGCGGTCGGATTTATCAGATCAAACAAGTGCTCGAGGGCGCTCCGCCAAGCAAGAAAACCCAGCTGCATCTGGACCGATGCCTGACCTGTCGCAACTGCGAAACCACCTGTCCGAGTGGCGTCGAATATGGCCATCTGGTAGACGCGGGACGACACATCGTAGAAGAGTCCGTGCCGCGCAGCCTGCCACAACGGCTGTTGCGCTACGCCCTGCGAACTGTTTTGCCCCATAGAGCCAGAGCCGGCGCGCTGTTTCGAACGGGACAGTTCTTTCGGCCATTGCTGCCCGCCTCGCTGCGCAGTCACGTACCGGCCCGGCAGCAAGCTGGCGACTGGCCTGCCGCCACCCGCGCGCGACGCATGCTGGTACTGGACGGCTGCGTACAACCTGCCATGGCGCCGGCAATCAACGCGGCCACCGCCAGGGTGCTGGACCGACTGGGCATCAGCCTGGTCACCGCTGCCCGGGCCGGCTGCTGCGGCGCCCTGAGCTATCACCTGAATGCACAACATGACGGCCTGGATTTCGCCCGCGCCAACGTCGATGCCTGGTGGCCACATATCGAAAGCGGTGCCGAGGCGATCGTGATGACGGCCAGCGGCTGCGGTGTATTCGTCAAGGATTATGGCAATCTGCTCGCAGACGACCCGGCCTACGTAGAAAAGGCCCAACGCATATCTGCGCTGTGCAAAGACATCAGCGAAGTGCTTGCGAATGAGGACCTGCAATCACTGGCACCCTCGAAGCAGCAGCGCATAGCCTTTCATCCACCCTGCACGCTTCAACATGGCCAACAACTGCAAGGGCACACAGAAGCCCTGCTCGAGCAACTTGGGTTTGATCTGGTGCCGGTGAAGGATGCACACTTTTGCTGCGGTTCCGCAGGCACTTATTCCATCCTGCAAAAAGATCTGTCGCAAAAACTGCTTACGCGCAAGATTGCCACGCTGCTGCAACGCAAACCATCGACTATCGCCACCGCCAACATCGGCTGCATGACGCACCTGCAAAGTGCCGCGGGCGACACCCCGGTGGTGCACTGGATCCAAATGCTCGACGAAGCACAGCCCACTCGTTAAACGCGAAAAACCGGACGACACCGTGGACAGACGTCATTTCACGCGAATTTGCTCATCACTTGTTATCGCTGCCGGCGCATCGCGCACCCTGCCGCTATCCGCGGCACAGCAATACGCCCGGTCGACACTCTACATCGACGCGCAGACCCCGCTGCACGCCGCCGAGCTCGCGGTTGGCAAGCCCTACGTGTTCTTTTATCCCTACGTCACGACTCCCTGCTTTTTGATCCACCTGGGCGAGCGCGAGACAAACGCAAACAATGCCAGCCCCATCGTGGCATTCTCGGCAATTTGCAGCCACAAGATGAGTCATCCGGCGAAGGAAATCTCATTCATCAACTATCGCCACGATGAAATCGAGTTCTACAGCCACGCAGGCAAAACAGAAAAGCGCAGCAAGGTGATTTCCTGTTGTTCAGAGCGCAGCGTCTACGATCCGACCGACAACGCCACCGTGCTGGGCGGCCCGGCGCCGCAGCCACTGGCGCGAATCGCGCTCGAACACAACCGCGACACCGATCAGCTCACCGCCACAGGCAGTACCGGCGCGAACATGTATGAAAAGTTCTTTGAAAAGTTCGGTTTTCGTGCCCAGCTGGAACACAAGGTAGTAGATGTGAAAGCCCCTAGTCCGGAGAAGCTCACGGTACAACTGGTAGATGATTACAGCCGCCAGACGATTAAGTGCTGATTGCACCTGAACTGATCGAAAGCCAATTCCAAATTTAAGGTTGCAAGAACACTAGTCTGCTAAAAGCTCCACGATCTCTGGATGATCCGCGGCGCGCGCAACGTCCAGCGCCCGCTGGCCATTATTGTTCAACAGTTCAGCATCTGCATTGAGCGATAACAGCAAGCGCACCGATTCCAGATCACCCGCACTGGCCGCAACGTGAAGCGCCGTCGCCTTGTTCTCGTTCTGCCAATCGAGCCTGGCGTCAGGA
>CAKZSB010000346.1 GCA_937920585.1 uncultured Granulosicoccaceae bacterium
GCCTGGCCAAGACTTGAGCAGGTATTCTGTAGGGCAAACTATTGAGCCATGGCCTTAATCAAGAAAACACTATGACAAATCGACCGCGAAAGAAATCCTCACCAACCGTTGAGACGCTCGACGATCTCGCAAAGTTGGCGAACTACTCGCTGGTCGACACACTTAATTGCGATCCTGAAGCAAGCGTAGACGGTGTCGACCATATGCCACGACAAGTCTTCACCGGCCACTATGTGTCTGTCAATCCCACTGCCATCAAAGACCCAGCCTACGTCACGCACAGCAGAGCTCTTTTTCGCGAGCTTGGCTTCACCGACGAGATAGCGCAGTCGGCTGACTTTATCCGTATGTTCTCCGGCGACATCTCGCAAGTGCCAGCACCAATGCGCAAGGTGGGTTGGGCCTGTGGGTATTCATTATCTATCTTTGGCACTGAATACACCCAGCAGTGCCCGTTCCAGACCGGCAACGGATACGGCGATGGTCGAGCGGTTTCTGTGCTCGAGGCAGTCATCAATGGTCGCCGTTGGGAAATGCAGTTGAAAGGTGGTGGCCCCACGCCGTACTGCCGTGGTGCGGATGGCCGGGCTGTTCTGCGGTCGAGTGTTCGCGAGTTTCTGGCACAGGAGCACATGCATGCGCTCGGTGTGCCGACGTCACGGTCTCTGAGCTTATACGTTTCTAAATCGGAAAGGGTCAAACGGCCGTGGTACTCGGAGGGCTCGCACTCGATCGATCCCGACATGCTGGTATCAGAGCCTGTCGCAATCTCGACACGAGTCGCGCCGTCGTTCATTCGGGTAGGTCAACTCGAACTCTTCAGTCGCCGTGCCCGCACGCAGGAACACCCGAAAGCGATGGAGGAACTTCTGAAAATGGTGTTGCACCTGATCGATCGCGAGTACGGTGAGGTCATCGACGAGAAACTAGCCACCCCCGAAAAAGTGGTATTGCTTGCGCGTGAGTACCGCACTCGTCTGGCATCACTTGTGGCGAACTGGATTCGAGTCGGCTACTGCCAGGGCAACTTCAATAGCGACAACTGCGCTGCGGGTGGTTTCACACTCGACTACGGGCCATTCGGATTCTGTGACGAGTTCAATCCAGAATACCAGCCCTGGTCGAGAGGCGGGCGGCACTTTGGTTTTCTGTACCAACCCCTGGCAGCAGAACGGAACTTTCAGATGTTTGTGACGGCGCTGGGGGTGTTGCTAGCATCGGACCAGGATTATCTGCAACAGCTAGAAGAGATTGCGGATGGTTTTTCAGTAGTGATGCAAGAGCAGGTGGAAAAAATGTGGGCAGCCAAACTTGGGCTTGACACTTTTCACGAGGGGCTGTTCAGTGAGTTGGCAACGCTCATGATACAAACTCCGGTAGATTACACCATCTTCTTCCGCGAACTTTCGACCCTGCCTGACGACATTGGTGCACTCAAAAAGAGCTTCTACACAGAGTCAAAACACTCCACGGATTCAAGGGACCCGACATATACTTCAGACCCCGAAGGAATGGACGCGCGATGGTCAGAGTGGCTGGATAAATGGAAATCACTCATTGGCAGTACAACAGGGGTAAATGCCACTGGGTCCCGCTCTCGGGAAGAGATCAGTGAGCAGATGAAACTCGTTAACCCTAAATACAGTTTGCGCGGGTGGTTGGTTGTGCCGGCATATGAGCAGGCGGCCCAGGGAAACTACGCTCTGGTTCAGGAGCTGCAGGAAGTGATGACGCAGCCATACGCCGAGCAGTCAAAGAGCGTGGAGGAGAAATACTACAGGCCTAAGCCAGCTGAGTACTTTGAGATTGGTGGGTTGTCGCACTATAGCTGCTCGTCTTGATTGCCCAAAAACCGTTAAGTCAGAATCGTATGCATTGTTTATTTGGCAACCTGAATTGCAGGGAGAATTTTGGAAGGTGCACACACTAAGTTGTAGCTACTTGAGTGAATGCAGCGAGTAGCTATGATCAGATCACTGCCCTTCAATGCGGGTGGCTCATACTCGATCACTCCCACATGATTCACTGTCCAGCTTCACAGATGAATACAAGTCAGGGGGCCGGTTAGTTTCGTAAAGATGAAGGGGTATCGAGGCTGGAGTTGATTTGGTTGTGCAAGCGCAGAAGTCTGTTGCGATAGAGGTGAATGCCAGGAATAGCTCGAATCCACTGAATATTTACCAAGCGAGATCTATAAGTCAGTGAGGATCCGCAACTCACTGCTAATTGAAGACTTTTAAGGCATTAACAACAGATTGACCAATTTCCTTTGGGTTGTTTATATTGGCATATTCGATAGTGTTCTCGTCCTTCAGCGTGTATTGATAACCTTTGCCGACAGGATGATAAGGGCAAATGGTAACGATATTCGAATCATTTCCACTTTCTTTTCGATTAATCCACACGCAATACGTATGCTTCTTTACTTTAGCCCAACTTGTATATCCCAAAATACCGGGGACTAACCTATCGTCAAGTTCAACTGATGAAAAAACACTAGGATCCAAACTGTCAACATATCTTGCAACGTTCAACACCTTTTCGCCAATGATATTGGCATCAATGCTCTCCAAGGTGTAAGTAGGTGACACATAAGAAAAAGTTATCGCTTCCTTGTCGAGATAGTAAATAGGAACAAGGACATGCTTATTTTCTTTAGAAAAAAGTGTCATTGCAAAGTTGTTTAAAATCATATGATGCAGCTATTTTAGTTTGCTTCGATATTGTGCAATTTCCTGAAATATTTGTTGTTCGCACTTTTCTTCAAGGGCTGCATTGATTCAATCATCGCGAACGGCAACGACCATGTCGATCTCCACTGCGGCATTGCGCGGCAGTTCTGCTACACCAACGGCAGCGCGTGCATGGCGTCCCGCTTCGCCAAAAACCTGTACAAGCAGATCGGAGGCTGCGTCGATGACCCTGGGCTGATCGTTGAACCCGGCTGCCGATGCCACGTAACCGTTCAATTTTAGGATACGCAGTACGCGATCGAGCGAACCGAGTTCGGCCTCCAGGCAGGCCATTGCCTGCAGAATGCAAACTATGGCCTGCTCGCGCGCCTGGTCTATATCGACCTCGCATCCGACCTTGCCAAACACACGTATCTCGCCGTCGATTTTAGGTAGTTGGCCGCTGACATAGGCAACGCCCTGATGCACCGTTACGGATGTGTAGTTGAAGGAAGGCCTGGCAGCGTCAGGTAACGTATGGCCAAGATCTTTCAGCCGTGCCGAAATATCGGTCGTCATTAGGTTTTGTCCTGCTGTCTACGGCGTTATGATAACTTTTCCAGTCACCTTTCGATTCATCATATCGTTGAGAGCCTGCGCACCGTCGGCGAGCTTGTAGGTTGCCGAAATATGAGGCCGAAGCTTGCCATCTGCAATCATTGCAAACATGGTTTTAATGTCTGCCGCGAAGTTCTCTTGTTCCAGCGCTGTGTAGTTGCCCCAAAACACGCCAACAATTGATGCGCCTTTGAGCAGTGCCAGGTTCCAAGGCAGTGCCGGTATGCTGCCACCGGCAAAACCAACGACCAGGTAGCGACCGCGCCAGGCGATACTTCTGAACACCGGATCTGCCAATTCTCCGCCAACCGGATCGTAGACGACGTCGGGCGCGGTACCGTTGTTGACTTCCTTGAGTGCTGCGCGCAGTGCCTTGCCATCGAGGCCGCCATAATTCACCAAATGGTCCGCGCCGTGGTCTTGACAGATTTTCAGTTTTTCATCGGTTGACGCGGCTGCAATAACGGTCGCACCCATGGCTTTGCCTATTTCAATGGCAGCCAGGCCAACGCCGCCGGCAGCACCGAGAACCAGCAGGGTTTCGCCGGCCACAAGTGCTGCCCGGTCGACGAGGGCGTGGTAGGAGGTGCCGTAGGTAAGGGTAAAGGCGGCAGCGGTATCGAATGGAATGTCGTCGGGAATCGGGATAACTTTTTGCGCAGGTACACGCACTTTTTCGGCAAATGCGCCATGACCGCTTGAACCGATAACCCGGTCGCCCACTTTGCAGTTGCTAACGTTGGTGCCAATGGCTGAAACGACGCCGGCGAGCTCGGCGCCAGGGGAGAACGGTAAGTCGGGCTTGAACTGGTATTTGTTCTGGATTATCAGAACATCGGGAAAGTTGACGCCAGCTGCGTGCATGTCGATGACGACTTCGTCGGCGGCAGGTTGCGGATCGCTTACGTCTTCATAAATCAGTGTGTCTGGTAACCCGTGCTGTTTGCACATCAATGCTTTCATGTTTGACTCTCTTGTTAAAACAGTTTGTGCCACGCGGTTATCCGCGTGCAACTGTCTGGCATATTGTACGCGATCGGGGAGGTATTCTGATCAGCTGCGGTCACTCCTGTTTGCGACGCCTTTCGTGGCGGGCGATCCAGAAGGTTGCGGCAACGATTACCGCGCCGCCGGCAAAGGTAGTGGGCGACGGAACATCGCTGAAAACAAGGTAGCCGAGCATTGAGGCCCACACGAGATCGAGGAACTTCACCGGCTGCGCGGTCGAGATATCCGCAACCGCATAGGCTCGGGTCAGGAGCCAGTGGCCGAGGCTGCCGAGGCAGCCGCTCAGCAGAAACCAGAACCACTGGGCGGTCGTCGGTGCCTGCCAGTCAAGTGCGGCTAATGGCAGTGTAAACAGGGTAACGGCTAATGCCTGCCAGCAAACAATGACGGTTGGCGCATCATGGCGGGTCAGCGCCTTGGCCAGTAAAAAGGATCCAGCGAACAGCGGGGCTGATGACAACATCACGAGGCTGTAGTGCAGATCAGTGCCGGCTCCCTGCATACGCGGGCCGACAATAATGATTACGCCCAGGAATCCGAGGCAAGTGGCGATCCAGCGTGGGCCGCGCATTGTCTCACCAAGAAACAACGCGGCACCCAGCATGATAAAAATCGGCTGGGTAAATCCAAGCGCCGTGGTGTAGGGCAGGGGCAGCTGCGGCAGAGCGGTGATCCACACTATCAGCCCGGCCGTGTGAATCAGCCCCCGGGATAACTGTAGACGCAGCGCGTTGGTTTTATATCTGCCCACGCCTTGCTGCAGGATGATCGGCAACATCACGACAAGACCGAATCCGTAGCGTAGGAAAAGGGCCTGTGCCGACGACATTTCGAGGCTCAATTTGCGCATCACGGTGTTGAGCAGCGCGAAGGTAAAGCCGGCCATCGCAGCCAGCACCATCCCCTGAATTGCCGGGTTAATACCGGCAAACAAGGCGAGTGTACGATTCGTTCGTGTCAACTTCGTGCTCAGGCAAGTAGCGATAGGCCGGCACTGCCGTCTTATCGCTCGCCGCTGAACTGACGCTGCATGGCCGCGAGTGCGAGTTAGATGAGTTTGTGCGTGGCGGGCATGTAGTTTAGCCTGCCCGCCGAACGGATGTTGGAAAAACAGTTGCGTCTGGCTTCACGGCACCGGTGTTGTGGCTTTTTTACAGTTGCAGGCAACACTGCGTGTGTATTCCTGCACTGAGCGAGGCAATGGCCATCAGTCAGTGATGCACTGGCCTAATAGTGCTCTATCGAGCTCAAACTACTTGCCGCGGTATGTGATTCACTTTCTCGCATCCTTTCTCGTGCACAATAGCCGTCTCCCCAATGCACATACTTACATCGTTGTCCGGGCCAATCTAGTCAATATGAATGAGATACACCATGCCGGGTTCATTCACATGCGCGTTTCCCGACCATTGCATTGGCCAGTCCATTCGGTTGGGTTGGTAAGCCATGCCCAGTATGTAACCAAACGCCGCCCGTGCGGCATTGCCATTGCGCCGTTTATCACCGTGTTTAAATGGATATCGTAAAGCTCGCCGGCGACAACAGGACGAAGTGGTT
>CAKZSB010000347.1 GCA_937920585.1 uncultured Granulosicoccaceae bacterium
ATTTGCGCCGTCGATTTGGACATCACCGAAAAATGCGACGACACCAGTCGCGCTGCCGGCAGACCCGCGACAGCACCCAGTGCTGCCGAGGCCACGGGAACGGTTGCCAGCGCCTGGGCGACGGAGCGAAATCGCGCCGGATCGTACACCGGTGCGCTGAGTGACCTGGTTTTAGAGCCGCCACCGACGCTGCCGCCCGCGCCTTCATGCAGGCGCACCAACGGCAGCCGATGGCGTATCGCCAGTTGCTCGGTGTAGACACTCTTGCGCAATCCCGCCGCACTGGGTGAGCCACCCTTGAGGGTGAAATCCTCACCACCGACAATGCATCGACGCCCGCCGATCTTGCCGAACCCGAGCACAAAATTTGCCGGTGTCAGAGATTCCAGCTCGCCGGTGTCATCGAGATCGGCCTCACCGGCCCCCATGCCCAGTTCATCGAAACTGTCTTTATCGAGCAGCGAATCGATGCGCTCGCGAATAGTGAGCCGGCCGCGCTCGTGGTGGCGCTGAATCGCCACTTCACCGCCCTGTTCGCGGGCGAGCTCGCGGCGGCGGTGAATCTCGTCAACTTCCTTTTTCCAGCTCACCGATTCAATTCCGCATCAGTGCTGATGACCACCCGGGCCATGGGCATGACGATGCGCAATCTCCTCCATGGTGGCATCACGCACATCAACGATATCCACATCAAACTGCAGGGTCTTGCCGGCGAGCGGATGATTCATGTCGACGTCAACGTTGAATTTGCCGACCTTGGTGACCACCGCATTGACCGGCTTGCCCTTGGTGTTGATGGTGACGGTGGTGCCCACCTTTGGCTTGCCTTTGGTCATCAGGTGTTTGATCGGGATGCGCTGTACCGCATCGTCGCGGCGAGGCCCGTAGGCTTGCTCTGGCTGCAACGTCACCGACACGCTCTCGCCCGCCGCCATGCCGGTTAGCTTGTCTTCAAGCGCCGGCAGGATGCCGCGATAGCCATGCAGGTACAGCGGTGGCTGGCCGTTGCGCGAATCTTCGGAATAATCGCCATCAACGTCGCGCAGTTGATAGTGGAAGGTAACAACCGTGTTGTTCTGAATCTGCATGGTTTTATCTTGAAGAATCGCGGAGTAATCAGTTCAGCAGATTTGCCTGAACCACGCTGATCTGCACCCGGTTGGCAAGCGCCGGATTGATCCGCACGGGCAGGTCGATGACCTGCGATTTGCCAGCGGCGACGGTGCCATTCAAGCGCGGGCGCGCTTCGCGCATCTTGCCCGCGGTATCCGGGTAGAGGACCCTGATGGAGATATTGTTGACCGCGCGCGGCGTTTGATTGGTTAACTGGACTTTGATTTGTCCATTCTTTTGTACCTGATGACGCGCGACCAGGTAGCTGCCCGGATTGCTGCCGAAGTCGAGATCGACCAGCGAGCTCAGGGCCGCTTTGCCCGCCGCACTGTTGTGCCCGGCGGCGAGACGAAACTGTTGCAGCGCCAGCGCCCGCTGGCCGGTTGCGTTCGCGACATTGCCCAGCGCATTGTGTGCATCGGCGGTTGGCAGCAGTTTTATGCTGCGCTCCAGCGCGCGCCTTGCGGTTGAGTGATCGCGCAGCTTCTCGCTCGATAACCCGTGTTGCAGGTGGTAATAAAAGAAGTTCGGATTGGCTTTGATGGCGTCAACATAGTGTTTGCGCGCATTCTGGTGGCGATTGGCCACCTGCTCGGCATCACCCAGCAGGGAGTGAAAATGCCCTTCGCGCGGGACCGCGGCAATCGCCTTGCGCGCCAGTTGCCTGGCCTTGACGACATCGCCATCGGCGAGCGCCTTTTTGCCCTCTTCATAGGCATCGTAGGCGGGCTTTTGCGCTTTCAACCGGCCAATGATCGACTGATAGCGCTGCTTGCCGATTTCGCCGCCCGGCGGCAGTGCACTGGCCAGCGCGGCGTTGTTTTCCAGCCGCTCCTGTGACGGCGGATGGCTGGCGAACAGACCGGTTAGAAAATCCTGCCGCCGGCCTTCCGACAACTTCACGAAGGTTCGCTGCAGATCGACGGCGCCAGTCGGGTCGTAGCCTGCGCGAGACATATAAGTGATGCCGAATTTATCTGATTCGCGCTCGGCATCACGGCCGTAGCGAGTATTGATCAATTGCGCCCCGATGCCCGCGCCCATCTGGGCGAGATTGGAGTATTTTTCGCCTGAAGTTGCGATGGTCGCAGCCAGCACGCCACCCTGCAACAACATGCCGCGGCTATAGCCTCGCGCGCCATGCTTGGCCGCCGCATGAACGATTTCATGCCCCAGCACGGCGGCTAGCTCCGCCTCGGAGCTCATCTCGACCAGCAGGCCGCGATTGATCGCGATCTTGCCACCCGGCAGCGCCCAGGCATTCGGCACGCCCGAGTTCAGTACTTTGAATTCATAGGGCAGCTTGCGGTCACTGACTGCCGCGAGCTTGTTGCCCACTTCAGTGATATAGGCCTGGACCGCCGGATCTGCGGTGTACTCGCCGCCCTGTGACTGGCGGCTGGGCGCGTATTGCTGTTTGCCGACGTCCAGTTCCCACTGCTCACTGACGAGGCTCAGCTCTCGCTTGCCGGTCACGGGATTGGTGGCGCAGGCGCTCAGGTACAGACACGCAAACGTCGCGAGTATTACTGTCTTCATTGATTGCATCGGATTCTTTCACCTCTCGAACTTGCCAGGGAACCAGTGTCACACAGCCCGCGGTCTGCAGGCTGTTAACAACGGTAATCACAGATGTTATCTACCCGGCCAATTTCAGCACAACCGCGCCGTCAGTGCCACAACGATCCGGCCGGCCAGGGCAGTCTAATAGAACTTCAGGTAGCGATCGCGCTCCCAGTCGGACACGTGATTCATGTAACTGTCCCACTCCTGGCGCTTGAAATCGACAAACGTTTGCGCCATCAGCTGGCCAAACACCTGGCTTGACAACGGGTCGGCCTCAAACGCGTCCACGGCCTCGGCCAGCGTGCGCGGCAGATAGCTCACGTTCAGGCTGGCGAGCTCTTCCGGGGTTTTCAGGTACATGTTATCGGTGTGCGGTGCGCCGGGGTCGATCTTCTCGCGAATTCCTTCCAGCCCGGCGGCCAGCACCAAAGCGCCGCCCAGATACGGATTGTTAGATATGTCAGCTGCGCGCAGCTCCACCCGGCCGCCACCCAGCGGCACGCGCACCGCATTGGTTCGATTGTTATTGCCAAAGCAGGCAAACACCGGTGCCCAGGTAAAACCGGACATGCTGCCCTCTTTGATCAAGCGCTTGTAGCTGTTGACGGTTGGTGTGATTACCGCGCAGATTGCGGGCAGATGTTTGAGAATACCGCCAATGAAGTGATAGCCCGCCTCGCCCAGATCACAGCCGCGCGGGTCGTCGGCGGATTCAAACAGATTGACGCCGGTGGCAATATCCGCCAATGACATATTGTAGTGCGCGCCGCTGCCGGCCCGATCTGCAAAGGGCTTGGGCATAAACGAGGCAAAATAGCCGTGCTCGTGGGCAATCTCGTTCACCAGCAACCGAAAGAATACGAATCGATCGGCCATTTCCAGCCCTTCAAAGAATTTGAAATCGATTTCGAACTGGCCATTGCCGTCTTCGTGGTCAAACGAATAGACATCGTAGCCGACCGAATTCAGCGCCTCGACAATATCGTCGAGCACATCGACACTATCGAGCGTGGTGCGTACGTCGTAGGCGGGCTTGGCGAGATTATCGCGATCACCCACCGGCACCACGTTGCCGCTGGCATCTTCCTTCAGCAGAAAAAGCTCGGGCTCGATGCCGAAATTAAACTGGTAGCCCATCTCGCGCGCCTGCCCCAGCACGCGCTTGAAGATCTGCCGCGAACACGGCTCGAACGGCACCCCGCCACAATGCAAATCACTGGCAAACCACACCACATCCGGGCGCCACGGGCAGATGATTGCGCTGGCCGGATCCGGGATCGGCGAGACCTCTTCATCGCTGATATCCTGCGGCACGCCATCGAGGGCGGCACCGGTGCACAGCTCCGAGCCGCCCATCATGCGCCCCAGGTGCGAGATTGGCACCATTTTCGATTTGGATACGCCGTGCACATCGACGTAGGAGGCCAGAGCGTACTTCACGCCGCGCGCCTCCAATCCCTGTTGCAACTCGCGGTGTTGTGCAGAATCGGCCATCGGAGTACCTGAATTATTATTGGAGAGTGGATATCCGCGTCTGCGATACCGGGCTTTCCCGGCGAATATGTGCGCGGACGAGGTCGCTTGCCATACAGTCACTGCCGACGCTGGCTTCAATTGATAACCTTGCCACGCCGTGGAACATTGCAGTCGCACTTTACCTCAGGTTGCGTGGCATAGCAGCGGGAATGGCCTTAATTGTGCTCAGAGGGTAGCTTCAGTGTGCGCCCGATGGTTGCACACCAGCCACTAATTTAATGATTTCGCCCCACGGGCCAGGACAAGCGTGCTTTTTCATACAAGTACATTTTTCTTGTTTTTCGCGATTTTTATCGCGTTGTATTTCAGTCTGCAGCGCTATCTGAGCGCCCAGAATCTGTTGGTTCTGGCTGGCAGCTATGTTTTCTATGCTGCCTGGGATGAACGCTTCCTGGTGTTGATCATGGTGTCGACGGCGACCGACTATATCGCCGGGCTCGGCGCCTCCGGGCGGCAAATTGAACGCAAGACTGCCCTTAAAACCGGGGCCTTACTGCTCGCCGGCTGCGGGCTGGCGCTGGGCTGGACCTTCGCCTCTTCGTGGCACTTTTTTGCCGCCGTGGTCGCCTTCACTGGATTCGGCGCGCTGGCACTGCGCATGGCAGCGCCAATGGAAGAGAAGAAGCGGCGCAAGTTCTGGATGACGGTCAGCCTGATCGTCAACCTCGGGCTGCTGGGCGTATTCAAATACTTCAACTTCTTCGCCGATTCGCTGGCGGGGCTCGCGAGCGCCGGTGGTATCGAGCTGGGCTGGACCACGCTGCAGATTGCACTGCCGGTCGGCATCAGTTTCTACACCTTCCAGACGTTGAGCTACACGATCGATATCTATCGCGATCGCATGAAGCCCACCGAAAAACTGCTGGAACTGGCGGCCTATATCGCCTTCTTCCCTCAGCTGGTGGCGGGCCCGATCGAACGTGCGCGAAATCTGTTGCCGCAGTTTTTCAAACGCCGCGAAATCACCTTTGAGCGCATCACCACCGGCATGGCGCTGTTCGCCTGGGGCATGTACAAGAAGGCGGTAATTGCCGACAACCTGTCGATCATCGCCAACGACGCGTTCGCCAACCCGGCGGGCATGAGCTCGGTAGGGCTGTGGATCGGACTGATTGCCTTCACGTTCCAGATCTATTGCGATTTCTCGGGTTACAGCGATATGGCACGCGGCGTCGCGCGGATCATGGGTTTCGATCTCATGGTCAACTTCCGCCTGCCCTACTTCTCCCGCACGCCGTCGGAGTTCTGGCGAGGCTGGCATATCAGCCTGTCGACCTGGCTGCGCGACTACCTCTACATCGGCCTGGGTGGCAACCGCGGCAGCAGCCTGCTGACCTACCGCAACCTGTTGCTGACGATGGTACTCGGCGGGCTCTGGCACGGCGCTGCCTGGACATTCGTGTTATGGGGCTTCTACCAGGGCATGATACTGGTACTCTATCGCGTGGCACGAATCGACGACTGGCTGGCGAAACCGCTCAGTCCGGTGCTCGAATACAGCCGCAGCGCGGTCACGATGGCATTTTTCTTTTTCCTGACCATGATCGGCTGGCTGATCTTTCGCGCCAACGACATGGGTAATCTGAGCATCTACTTCGATGGCCTGTTCGCTCTGCGCGCCATCGGTGACACCGGCTCGCTGGCACTGCTGCTGAAGATGGCCGTACCGCTGGTACTGGTGCAGATTGCCCAGGCGCACTACAAGGAACTGGAATTCCAATACAATCTGGCACCGTTTCTACGCTATAACGTGTACCTGTTCGTGCTGTTCAGCATTGTCGCCCTGACTTACCAGGGTGACGTAGAATTCATCTATTTCGACTTCTGACGTGGATATATTCAAAAATAAATCACCCGCCATGATCGTATTGATCGTGCTGCTGTCGCCGGTTTACATCGTACTCTTCGGCGAGTTATTCATGCGTCTGTTTGCCGGTGTCGCGCTGATGCCGCGCTATGTCACCGGTGCTGACGACGGCATTCGAATGAACATTCCCAACGCCGTGTACGGGCAGACTTCGCGCGAAGTCGATGTGGAAGTGCGCATCAATAGCGTTGGTATGCGCGCGGATCGCGAATTCACGTTCGAAAAACCGGATGGCACCTGCCGCATCGCGGTACTGGGCGACAGCTTCTTCATGGGCTATGAAGTCGAGATCGAGGACAGCTTTTCACATCTGCTCGAAGCCAATCTGGCCGAACAGAACGTCAATTGCGAAGTGTTGAACTTCTCGGTCAGTGGTTTTGGTACCGCCGAATACGTGGTCGCAATGGAGTCCCGGGTACTGCCCTACAACCCGGACCTGGTCATCTTCGAACTGCACGAAACCGATTTGTCCGAAAACGTTATCTCCGACTTATACCGTGTTGAAGATGGCGCGCTGGTGAAAACCGGCAACAACTACCTGCCGGCGATTGCCGTGCGTGACAAGCTGATGCAGTATGGGGTTTATCGCTGGCTCATCGAGCACAGCCAGCTCTACAGCGTGGTGCGCGAGCACGCGGGCAAGAACGTGAAAAAGCTGCTGTTGGTAAAAAATACCGTCAAGGCATTTTTTAACAAGGATGCCCAACCCGAACAGGACACGCCGAAGGAAGTTGATACCACCGGGCCGGTGGAACTGCTGGTCAAGCTGCTCGAACGGGGTCGCGATTTAAGTGTTCAGAATGGCGCCGAATTTTTACTCGTCGATATTCCCAACGGCTTTGATCCACCGAACTACTTTTCGGTGCTCGACAGACAATTGAAGGATAGCGATCTGCACTCGAGGTTCAATCTGGTCTCGCCGCTGGCAACTTTCACCGACCCGGCTAACGCGGATACCCTCTACTATTATCAAACCGGGCATCTGCATCTGAGCATCGACGGTAACAAAGTAGTATCGAAGGTTGCAGCCGATGCAATCATCAATCAAAAGCTGCTCGATCACCGCACAACCTTTACCTCTGCTGCCCCCACCAGCGCAGCAACACTCGAAGAGTAACACTCCCGCCCGGGGCTCCATCCCGGACAACTCCGCTTGCGCTGAAATACCCCTACGGCGTTCCTTTGATTCTCCAAAGGAACGCTTTGTTGTGGCTGTATTATCGCGCCAAATTACTTCCGCTTCAGCCCGCCCCGCCGTCCTGTCACAGCGCCGCAAGTGCGCGACAGACAACTCTCGGAATAGTCTCTGCCGGGTCACAAAAAAAATGGAACTGTTTCACTAAACTTTCCGAAACTGTGACCGTTAACACTAATAACAGGGATGTTGTTGCATCGTCAGTAGCTTCTGCTGCGATGCACAGGGGCTTCAGGAAGAAGCTCAGGATAATGGCGGGAAGTCATTTGGAAAGGACTCCAGTCTCCGGGGGTGAAGGATCACCCCCGGGACAACTTCTGTCTACACTCCGCAGTCACTACCGCCCTGCCCGCCACTATAATGATCGTCCGCTCAAGCCGACGACCATACCGATGCAAAACCACACCCCCACGGCAACAGCCATTGCCGAACTCCTGACCCGACACAATCAATCTGTGGCTGTCGCCGAATCTTCCAGCGGCGGTCTGGTGTCGGCATCATTGCTGGCTATTCCCCGCGCTTCGGCATGGTATCTCGGCGGTGCTGTGGTCTACACCAAAACTGCGCGCGATCAACTGGTTGGTATCAGCGACGCTGACATGCAGGGATTGCGTTCGGCAAGCGAGCCCTATGCCGAACTCCTCGCCAACAGAATTCGGCAGCAGCACAGCAGCGACTGGGGCCTGGCCGAAACCGGCGCCGCCGGACCCACCGGCAATCGCTACGGCGATCAGGCCGGCCATTGCTGTATCGCGATTGCCGGTCCGCTGAATGCCTGCATTACCATCGAAACCGCCAGCGCCGACCGCGCCGCCAACATGCAGGCTTTCACCGCAAAGGTGCTCGATTCGTTTCTCAGCACGTTGCGCAAGCACCACGCGGGATAGCGCACCGGCACTGTGCGCTTGTGCAGTATAATCCCGACGATCGGTTGCCAGCACGCAACCCTGGCTTGAGGAGAAAAAGCATGGCACACCAGCGGATTCGCAAATTCAACACAAAAGAGACCTACCCCGAGCAAAATCTCGACAACGATCTTTGTCAGGCCGTTGTGGCGCGCGGTGCGACAGTGTTCCTGCGTGGCCAGTGCCCGCAAAACCTCGACGATGCAAAGAATATCGAAAGCCATGATCCGGTAGAGCAGACCCACAAGGTCATGCAAAACATTCAGCAACTCATCGAAGAGTGCGGCGGCACCATGCAGCATCTGGTCAAGGTGGTGGTTTACATCACCGACGTGCGTCACCGCGAGGCGGTCTATCGCACCATGGGGGAATACATTCGCGATGTGCACCCGGTCTCTACAGGCCTGGTCGTACAGGCCCTCGCACGCCCCGAGTGGCTGGTTGAAATAGACGCCACTGCCGTTATCCCGGACTAGTGCTTTGACAATATTAAAAGTTGGGATACAGCGAGTGGATAAGTGGTTAGCGCAAGGCGCGCGATTGAGGGATAGTTGTTCTATTGTGAGTGAGCGCAACGCCGCGATGGCGGCTTTTACGCTCGCCCGCAGGGGATGGCTTTTGATGTGCCGCACTCCAGGTGTGATAGTTGAACCGGGCCCTAACCGGCACATCAAAGGCCATATTGTATTCCAATTTTTA
>CAKZSB010000348.1 GCA_937920585.1 uncultured Granulosicoccaceae bacterium
AGCCGAGAGGCCAGACTGGCAGCAGCACCGACGAGTACATAACGACCCAGCAGTTGATCCCCTTCCATCGCCAGCACCAACCCGGAGTGAATCCCGGAGTGCATCGTGGGACAGGTGAATCCGGGATACCGGGTCACCAGGGTTAAATTCTTGATCGCCTCATGTAAATCGAGTGCCGCTTCCGTGGCACGGCGCCCCTCATCCTCGCGGGAGTCAAAGCCGAACATCGCAAAAACACCATCGCCACGGATCTGCGAAATAATCCCGCCATGCCGAGGGATAATACGTTCAAAGCATTGAAAAACCTGTTCGAGAAATCCCTGAAAATGTTCATTGTCGACCGACTCTGCCAGCGCAGTGGAATCACTGAGATCCGAGAACAGCACGGTGAGATGCCGCCGCTCTGAACTGCGGTCGAGCTTTATCTGTGGAAGATTTGTACCTTGGTGCAGCATGTAGTTGTCGCTTACGGACACAATACGCCCGCAAAACCCCGGTTGATACATCGATAAGATTGAACAACGTGAACAGGGAAAACGGCACAACACCCTACCCGATCATTTTCCGTGAGCCAGCTCTGCGGTGATCAACCGATACAACCGTATCTTCCGTATATTGTTATCAGTGTGTCATGGCTTGCGCATTAAGCCAACATTGCTCTTAGCATGAGACTTATCATTTTCGGAAAATACCCGGCCGATATTGGCTGCAGGCTACCTCTGGCGCAATATCGGAAAACACCCACCGGTACTGCCCGCCAACAAAGTACTGTTCGCGACAACGTGCGCAACAGACAAAGAGTTGTGAGATTATCCGCGTCAACCAGCTACGGTCCAAAGTGGAAGCTCGTCCGTGCGCCAACCAGCCGAAACAATATGACAACAAACACGTCACCACTGATCGAAGTTCGCAATATCAGCAAATCGTTCGGCGCCGTCAAAGCCAACCAGCACATCAATTTCAAGGTGCAACCAGCGCAGATACACGCCCTGCTTGGCGAGAACGGTGCCGGCAAGTCAACGCTGATGAAGATCATCTGCGGCTTGCAGCAACCTGATTCTGGCGAGATCCTGTGGCGCGGCGAGCCGTGCAGCATCGCAAGCCCCAAAGAAGCACGGGCCATCGGTATTGGTATGGTGCATCAGCATTTCGCACTCTTCGAGGGCATGAGTGTGGCGGAGAACATTGCTTTCAGCATCGATGGCGCAGTGCAGGGCCCGGCGCTGGAGCGCGATATTCTGGCGCTGGCGGATAAATTCGGCCTCGAGGTCGAACCCCGTCGCCCGGTTTTTGAGCTCTCGGCCGGCGAGCGGCAACGCATCGAGATTTTGCGCGCACTGTTGCTATCGCCCGAGTTGCTGATACTGGATGAACCCACCTCGGTACTCACCCCGCAGGAGGCCGATCAGCTGTTCACCACCGTACGCAAGCTGGCCGCCGAAGGTCATGGCATCGTTTTTATCAGCCATAAACTCAAAGAGGTTCGGGCCCTGTGCGATGCGGCCACCATCCTGCGCGGTGGTGAGGTGGTTGGCAGTTGCGATCCGCGCGAGACGAGTTCGGAGGAAATTGCCGAGCTGATGCTGGGCAGTCGCGATATTGCCGCAGTCAGGCAACCCGGCCTGCTCGGTGAGGTGCGCATGAGCGCCACGGATGTCACGCTCACCCACGAAGATCAAACCCTTTGGATCGATGATCTGCAACTGCGCGGCGGGGAAGTTTTTGGTGTCGCCGGTGTGGCCGGCAATGGCCAGGAGCTGCTCTATGCCGCGCTCAGCGGCGAGCTGTTGTGCAATCGCGCCGACGCCGTGACCATCGACAACATGCCGGTCGGCACACTCGGCCCCAACACGCGGCGCGAGCACGGCGCGATGTTCGTGCCCGAAGAGCGCCTGGGCCACGCGGCCGTGCCGCATATGGATCTGGTCGAGAACACGCTGCTATCCAACGTCGCCAATCGAAAGGCTAACAAGCGCGGCCTGGTAAACTGGCGCTACCTGCTCGATAGCGCCCGAGGTGTCGTCGATCAATTCGACGTACGCCACGGCGGCCTGCGGCGCGCCGCCCGCAATCTCTCCGGTGGCAATCTACAGAAATTTGTCGTCGGGCGCGAGCTCGTCAAGCAGCCGGGGGTGATGATCATCAATCAACCGACCTGGGGCGTTGATGCATTATCGGCTGTACGGATTCGCGAAGCGCTGATGGAACTTGCCAACCGCGGCTCGGCGGTACTGGTGATCAGCCAGGATCTCGATGAACTGCTGGAGATCTCCGATCGATTATCGGTTCTGCACCACGGCGTGCTGGCACCGGCGCGCCCGATCGCGCAATGGACGATCGAATCACTCGGACTGGCCATGACCGGCGAGACCGAAACTCAACAGGCAGCAGCGTCATGATTCGGCTGGAACCGCGCCAGGACATCACCTTCTGGACACCGTTTCGCTCCATTGGCCTTGCCACCCTGCTCACCCTGATTATCGCCCTGCTGGTGCTTTTTGCGATGAGCGATCAACCTGCCGAGGCGATCTGGCAGATGGCGACTTTCCCGTGGCAGGGCCGGCGCATGGAGGTGCAGTTTGGCCTGGTGCTGCAACAGGCAGCGTACCTGGCAATTATCGCACTGGGCCTGTCGGTAGGTTATCGCGCCAACGTCTGGAACATCGGCGCCGAAGGGCAGTTCGCACTGGGATCGATTGCCGCCTATGCGGGTTATCTGCTGATCGGCAGCCCGGCCACCTTGTGGGCCCTGCCATTGGTGCTGCTGGCCGGTATGATCGGCGGCTGTCTGTGGGCGCTGATTCCAGCGGCGCT
>CAKZSB010000349.1 GCA_937920585.1 uncultured Granulosicoccaceae bacterium
GTCTTTGCACTGGGTGGACAGTCCGCTTTCCGGCGGGGCCCCGAAAGCGCTGACCGGTTCGCTAACGCTGATGCTGGGTGGCAGCGAGCCGGCTGCCGGCAAGGCCAGAGCGTTTTTAACCGCGCTGGCGGACAACGCAACACACATGGGGCCACCCGGCGCCGGTCAAACAACCAAGCTCATCAACCAGGTACTTTGTGGTCTGGGCTTTGTGGCGATTGCCGAGGCGACCAAACTGGCGCAGGACGCAGGCGTTGATGCATCAAGAATTCCCGAGGCCCTTAAAGGCGGCCGTGCTGACAGCGCGTTGTTGCAGGAGTATATGCCTCGTTATGCCAAGAAGGATTATGCGCCCACCGGTCGTATCGACAACATGGTCAAAGATCTCGATGCAGCGCAAACGCTTGCCAGAACAACCGGCACAGCAATGCCGCTAACCGCATTGTGTGCCGAGTTGCACCGGTTTATGACTGCCGCAGGCTACGGTGGCGAGGATCAGGCAATGATGATGGAATACTGGTCATCGCGAAAATAGTGCCACAGTGAAAGTGCCTGCACGCGTTGCTATTCGATTGCTCCACCGACAGGCAAGCCGCTAGGTACGGCTGCGGGGCGTGATCGATCAAAGTTGTCGTCGTTCAGCGCTTCAAGGAATGCCTCAATGGCGTTGATCTCGTTGTTATTCAGATTGGGCAGATTGCGAAAGTCCGGGTCCAGCTGATTGTTTGCGACATTGGGGTTGTTGGAATTGTTGTTATTGTCATAAAAATCGATAGCATCGTTCAGATTGTTTTCCTGGCCGCCGTGAAAGTAGGGCGCGGTAAATGCCAGTTGTCTGAGAGAGGGCGTACGAAAACCGAAGTTGCCGTCGCCATTGTCGGGTGTGGCAAGGCCCTGTGCCTCCGCAACACCCAGTACATGAATTTCGAAGTCCGAAAACATCGGGCCGCTATGACATTCGGCGCAACCGTTCTCGGTAAATTCTGCCATGCCATTCAACTGTGCGTTGGTCATTGCACTGGTATCGCCTCGCAGGTATTGATCGTATGGCGAGTTGTTGGCGATGAGTGTGCTTTGAAAATCGGCAAGTGCCTGGCCGATGTTTTCCATGCTCACCACAGGTGAGCCATAGGCTTGTTCGAATCTTAACTGGTACTCGGAATTACTGTTCAGGCGACTCAGAATTTCGTCCTCTATCTGGTCTTCAGTGAAATTGGCACCGCGCATTTCCTCACGTGACCGAATCGGTTCAATTGCCTGATTTGCCAGGCTCAGGGCACGGGCATCCCAGAACATCGGGGCAGTGGAAGGGTCGAACATACCCAATTCGTTGATGCCATTCCACACTGTGTTGAGTACGCTTTGCGCGTTGCGTGACACTTGACCAATATCACCCGCAACCCGGTTTGGCCCTGCACCCACGCCACCTGCGCCGATTGATCGCGCTCGGCCGTCGGCATAGCCGAATTCGGGCAGATGGCAGGTCGCACAAGCGACATCCTGATCCCCCGACAACACGGGATCCCAGAACAGCAAACGTCCAAGCTCTACCGATTCTGCGGAGGCGCTGGCCACACTTTCCGGCAGGGAAGACAGGATTACGTTGTTTAGTTGAATGGTGCGAATGGCACCAATTGCAACGTTGTCGCCGGTGTCGATTGCGGTGTCGCTTGAATCTTCAGTGCTGTCGCAGCCGGCAACCAGCGACATCAACAATAGAGCTGTGACGTACTGCACAGGGGATTTCTCATTGATGCTGAAATTCAGGCCCGTGCCAATTTTGATTTTTTGCATGTCGAATCCATGGTGTGTCGCTGACCAGCCAGCGATGCATTTTGTTGTTCTGGATTCAAAACGCGTCAGCACCAAAAGGGTTGACAGCATCGCTCTGTGCGATTGCGTTTTATTGCTCGCGTGATTAACCAAATGGCCGTTGTGGTGAAAAGGGGAGGGCGGTTGGCAGGACGCCATGCTGTTGGTGAGCCGCCATTCAAACGGTGCAAGTCGCACCGCGAGCAAGTCATGTACCGCTGCCGACGCAGTGCAAACCGACTTCGGCTCGCGCGGTTGATATCGTCAGCGCAACGGCAGATAAATCTCAGTCACCAGTTCGGCTTCAGGCGTATCATCGGCTGGATCGTTAATATAAATTTCGTAGGGCGCCTGCGTTCTCGATGGTTTTAGTTTGTTGTGGCGCTGATAGGTCATCGCAGTTGACCAGCTGTTGCCCAGATGATCGTAGCGACCGGTGTGCACTACCTTCAGCGCCTTGCCAGCGTCGATGGTGCCCGATGTGTCCCCGGCAGGTTCAGTGACCTGAACGATCGCGGTGTAGCGACAGCGCTGGTTCTTGATGTCCATGTTGTCGTAGATCACGCCTGGCGGGCCCGCTATTTCAGTGCCGGCCTGCTGCGCGCCCTGCAGTGCCTGCGGCAGGCTTTGCTGCATGGAATCCCCCAGTTCATCCATAGCGGCTTCAGCGCGGGTTCCCACCCAGTGGATGGCCTTCGTATCCACCACACCGGCTATATCGGTTGACGACATTATAGAGCCGGTTTCAACGTATTCTTTCAACATGCGCAATCCGCGTTCGTAGTCCATGCCGATCATGCCTTTCATGGTCGGCACCATGAAAAACAGAAAAAACGGCAGGCTGCTGTCCATTTGCCAGCTGACGGCGGTTTGTGCGGTGCTGTTTGAATTGATATCAAACGCCACTTTGGCTTTTGACTTAAACGGCTTTAGAAAAGTCAGGTCCATACGATGCGTATGGGCATCGGTGACCTCACTCAATTGCATTTCACCGGCACCGACCATATCGCCGCTCCAGGTGTAGCCGTGACCGACCTGGCCGGCGCTGCCATAGACGTCGACTTTTGCGGACGGCTCCATATACAGCCAGGGTGACCACCTGGGCCACACGGCAAAATCCTCGATCGCAGCTATGACGCTTTCAATCGGTGCATCAATGATCACCGAGCGCGAGATATTGAATGCAGGCATCGGTCTTACTCCCCTGTGATTTCCGGCCCGGGGCCGTTTAGCACTGTTATATCAAAGAATGCGGGTTGATCGGAGGCAAGGTGGCAAATCGGTATGGCGGTGGAGATTTCAGATCGCCGGCTTTACCGTATACTTGTGACGATCCCTACCGGGCATGGAAGTGCGTGTTGTATTCCTTTTTGGAACATTTCCTTCGCCAGTTATGCACTACTTTTAGAGTTAACCATTCAGGCAGGTAGCAAAGATGAAGCGAAATGTAGCGTGGACCGGATGTGCGTGGACACTCGCAGCCCTGTTGGGCGGCGGCGGTGTGGCGTCTGCGGCAGACAATCCGCAACTGGCTTTTGTGCCTGCCGATTCCCATCTGTACGTCGGCACCGGTAAGCCTTTTCCGATAGACGCGCTGATGTCGCTCATGCCCAACATACCGCTGCCCGATGCGGCGGATTTCGGTGACGACGATGACGATGCCAAAGCGTTTGTCGAAGCCTATGAAGGCTTCATGAATGATCCCGCCAAAGTACTGTCCGAGTGGGGAATCAATGACGAATTGGGATTTTCGCTCTACACGGTTGGCATCTCGCCGGTATTGCGGGTGGCGATCAACGATGGCGAAAAGCTGCTGGCCAAAATCGATGAGTTTGGCGAGAGCGACAGTGTGAAAGTCAGTGAGATCAAACGCAGTGGTGGCTCCTACAGGCTCTATCAACCGACAGAAAAGGAAGAGGTCGATGTCGCGATCCTGGTCGGAACCGATAAACAAGACGCCGTTATTGGTGTACTGCTCGATGCCAGCGATCTCGCCATGGCCGACAAGATTGCCGGTTTCAGCAAGCCGGAACAATCGATCAAAGCCTCGGGCAAGCTCGAACAGTTGCGCGCCAAATGGGATTACGGCGATGACTTCCTCTCGTTTGTCGATGCTCGTCAGATCGCCGACACGCTCACTAACGCCGATAGTGAGTCCGGCAAGCAACTCAACAGCCTGCTCGCAACTGACCCCTCTGCAGCGGCTTCAGTAGCCGAATTGCGCACCCCGGTGTGCCAACAGGAAATAAACGGTATTGCGGATGTATGGCCGATGTTGGTCGCAGGCTATCGCGACCTGGAAATAGGCAAGAAGCGCATCAATGGCAGCAGCCACATGGCGGTTGAAATCAATCACCAGCAGCTCGTCGACACACTGCAACTATTCGGCGGCCTGATACCGGGCCTTGGCAGCAATGCCGATGCCATGCTGAGCGTTGGCCTCGGTCTCGATGTCAACAAGTTGTCGCAGGGGTTTGGCCAGCTCAGTCAGTTGACGTCGTCGATTTCCTTTCAGTGTGAGGCGTTGCAGGGTCTCAATGGCCTGGGTGGCGAGGCGTTGGGTGGCGCATCGATGGGCGTTGTGATGTTCTCTGGCATGGCGCGAGGTATTCGTGGCATTTCGGCGTCGATTTTTGATATCGATCTCGATGTCGAGCAACTCAAGACCGGCCAGCCAGGGCTGGAAAAAGCCGATATTGCGATCGCCATCTCCGCGGATGATCCGGGTGCGCTGCTGCAGACACTGCAAATGATGCCGCAGATGTCAGGGCTTGGCGGTATACCGCTCGATGGATCATCAGTTGCACTGAGCGAGATCGCGCCACTGCCGCTGCCTCCCGAACTCGATGCCGAAGTCGCCATTAAAGGCAAAAATGTTGTGTTGTATCGCGGTGAGCAGGCGAGCAAATTCACCACCGCTTTGCAGGCCGGTGCCAAAGGTCAGGATGACTTGCTGTTTAATCTCATGATCGATACCAAATCGGCGATCGGTAAGGTGCAAACCATTCTCGACGGCATGGATATCGACACCAGTGACAAAGACACCAAAATGTTGATGGATATGATGAACAGCTACCCGCTGGGCGTCATGGACCTCACCTTCGACTTCACCTCAAACGGGGTCGAATACCTGACTAACTTCGAGTTCGACACGGCACGTTAGGCAAGCTGCGTTCGACTGAGCCGGATCATCGGGTCCGGCGCACCAACACCGCGTGCCCGTCAGTGGCACGCGTGATTCACTCTGGATCATGCCCGGTCCGTCCCCATGATCTATCAATGACAAAATCCTTACTGCTGTATCGACTTCACGCGAATCGATGTTAAGAGCCCCCGGTGCCGACAGCGTGCTCCAGGTCAGCAACCTGGTGCGCCGCTATGGCGACAACACCGCTGTCGACGACATTTCCTTTTCGATTGACGGTGGCAGTTGCACTGGTTTGCTGGGGCCGAATGGCGCCGGCAAAACTACCACCATCGAGATCATCGAAGGGGTGACGCCCGCCACCAGCGGCAGCGTGTTGTATTGCGGCGAGCCATTGGGATCGAGGTTTCGCGAAGAGTCGGGCATTCAGTTTCAGGCAACCGCACTGCAGGATTTTCTCACCGTGCGTGAAACACTGGCACTTTTTCACGCACTCTATGACCAGCGCACTGATCTGCAGGCGCTGATAGAAACCTGTTCGCTCGGTGAATTGCTCGGGCGCGACAATCGAAAACTCTCAGGCGGGCAACGGCAGCGCCTGTTGCTCGCCATCGCCTTAATCAATGATCCAAAGATTATTTTTCTAGATGAACCCACCACCGGGCTCGATCCGCAGGCCCGGCGCAATTTCTGGCAACTGATCGAACGGATAAAAAAGCGTGGCACCACGGTGGTGTTGAGCACGCATTACATGGATGAGGCCTATCAACTGTGCGATCGCATCATCATCATGGATCGCGGTCGCATCATTGCCGACGGCTCTCCCGATCAACTGCTGAGTGAGCATTTCGAAGAAGTCGTGATGCGATTGCCGAGCGGAGATCTGGACGCCGGATTTGGCGCTGATTCTGTCCCGTCGACCCGGCTGCAACAGCGCGGCGAGTTTACCGAAATTCATACCGCCGACCCTGGCGCGTGCCTCCAGTTGCTCGCCAATGGTCATTCAGCGCTCAGGCGTTTATCGATAAGGCCCTACAATCTGGAAGATCTGTTTATCGATCTCACCGGTCGTGAGCTGCGCTCGTGATTGCGCGCATACTGGCGGTAGCGCATGCGCGAAATCTGGAGTTTCTGCGCGATCGATCGGTACTGATGTGGAACCTGGTGTTGCCCATCATGCTGGCGATTGGTCTGGCGGTTGTATTTTCCGGGCCGCCGCGGGCCGTATTTAAAGTCGCCGTGGTCACGCCGCCCGCTGCACTGGCAGGCGAAACTGCGCAAAACACTTTCCTGCAGACTCGCTTTGTTGAGTTTTATTCGGCACCCGATCGCGCCACAGTGGTCGACAAACTCGAACATCATCTCGTCGATCTCGTCTACGATCCGCGCGCTGTGCCGTCGCAATACTGGGTCAATGAGCAGTCGCCGAACAGCTATCTGGTTGAGAAATTACTGCTGGGCGCCGAGGCAGACGCCGAGCGGCAGGTCGTCAGTGGCGAGGCATTGCGACAAATCGATTGGCTGTTCCCGGGCATCCTCGGCATGAACCTGATGTTCAGCTCATTATTCGGGGTGGGATATGTGGTGGTTCGCTATCGCAAAAACGGGTTTCTCAAGCGCTTGAGCGCCACGCCATTGCGCGCTTTTGAGTTTGTTGTCGCACAGATTATCTCGCGGCTGATGCTCGTGATCATCACCTCAGGGCTTATCTTCGTGATTGCCGGCGGGGTACTCGACGTTCGCATGAACGGCAGCTACCTGTTGCTGTTCATCACCCTGCTGCTGGGCTCCACATCACTCATTGCGCTGGGTTTTCTGATTTCCGCCCGGGTGAGCAGCGAGGAACTGGCCGGTGGTCTGCTGAATATGCTGTCGTGGCCGATGATGGTGCTGAGTGGTGTGTGGTTTTCGCTGGAGGGCAGGGCCGAGTGGCTGCAGCAGATCTCGAATGTGTTGCCGTTAACGCATGCGTTGAAAGCGGCGCGAGGTATCATGCTCGATGGCGACAATATCGTTGCCATTGCGCCGCACTGGCTGGCGCTGATCGCCACAACGCTGATCTGTCTCGCGATTGGCAGCTGGAGTTTTCGCTGGCGCGAGGGATAGCGACGCCCGGGTATTGCAACCACCCGCCGCCATACGCGGCGGGTGGGTGCTGACTGGCGAAAGCCGGTCTATTTTGACTCGGCTTCGCCGGGCATCAATAACGGTGAGTGCGTTTGACTGTCACGCGCTGTTCTGCGCGATACGCCGACGACGCACAAAACTGCTACCGCAATGCAACTGAATACCAGCATGA
>CAKZSB010000350.1 GCA_937920585.1 uncultured Granulosicoccaceae bacterium
ACCCGGCGATCCGTTCTCCTCACCGGTTTCGATGATGAACTTGCTGTTGAAACCCAGCGCGCCCCGTTCGGCCAGCACGCAAGCCATTGCCGCCATATTAATCGTGTGCTGTGCTTTATTGTCTGCCGTGCCGCGGCCATACAGGCGCTCGCCATCACGCGCTATCTGCCACGGACCCGCACCTTTTTGCCACTGTTCATCAAGCCCCAGAATCACATCGCCGTGGCCGTAACCCAGCACAGTTGGCAGCGAAGCATGCTCGATCCGTTGCGCCAGCAACACTGGTCCGCCTCCACTAACGGGATTCGCATACTGCCGGCAGGTAAAGCCCATGCGCTCAAATGCCGGCGCCATTTCCTGATCAAGGTAGCCCGCCAACGCCGCGATGTTATCGGGTTTCTGGCTTTCAGTGCGATGGGCCACGCGCCGACCCAGTTCGGCCTCGAATTCACCCTGATCAAAATAAGCCAGCGCGCGATCGAGCGCCGATTGGCGCGTGCCGGTCACAACGATGCTGCCACTGGTTCAGAACTGCAAAGTTCGTATTCGCCCTGCCGGTGATTCAAATTCATTATTGTCTGCTGTTGCAACTCGCCGCGACCCAGCCTAACGCTCGAAAAAGCATCTGTCCACGACAGCGACAAAGGCAATGCCAACGCGTTATTGCAACCATACAAACTTGACTATGATCATGATCAGGCGCTAAAGGTACTGCGTCTGCGGCAATGACTGGCCGACACCCCTTCACCCCACCCAACAAGGTAAACCGTGCCGCAACCCTCCGATCCAGCGGCCCCAGCCGCCGCGCGACCTAACAATGTGCTCACCGGTGCGTTGTGGATGCTCGCCTCCTGCTGCTTCATTGCCGGTATTTCTGTGCTGGCACGCTATGCTGCCAAAGCCGGTGTACCGCCGCTACAGGTGGTGTTTCTACGCATCTTTTTTGCGCTTGTCACGATGCTGCCGTTGCTGTTGTGGCGCGGTCGATCACTGCTGACAACGAGCCATTTAAATTTATATCTTGTGCGGGTGGTGACTGGCTTGTCCGCAATGATTACCTGGTTTATCGCCATCGCACTCGAACCGGTGGGGAAGATCACCGCAATCAGCTTTCTCGCACCGGTATTTGCCACCGTGCTGGCGGTTTTGTTTTTGGGCGAGATCGTGCATGCGCGCCGCTGGGCGGCAACGCTTGCCGGCTTTGCCGGCGCACTGGTTGTATTGCGGCCCGGTTTTCTGGAACTCACACCCGGCGTGATGCTGGCGCTGGTTTCGGCTGTCTTCATGGGCTTGTCGATCACACTGGTGAAACGCCTTACCGCCACCGACGATCCGGATCGAATCGTTTTCATTACCACTTTGATCATGACGCCGCTAACGCTCGGCCCCGCCCTGTGGGTTTGGCAGTGGCCGACGCAACACGTGTGGATGGTGCTGATGGCGCTGGGGCCAGTCGCGACCCTGGGCCACATTTTCATGGCGCGCGCCTATGCCGCGGCCGATGCCTCAATGATTGCCAGTCTGGATTTTGCGCGGCTGCCGTTCGCGGTGGCTTTTGGTTACGCGCTGTTTGGCGAAACCATCGATATGTGGACCTGGATTGGCGCTGGAATAATTTTCATTGCAGGGGTTTATATCGCCCACCGGGAAAACACCATTCGGCGCCAGCGCAAGGCACAGCAGGCTGGCTCCTGACCCAATTACGCGGCGGCCGGTTTGCGCGGCATCAGCGACGGTAAGGCACACACTGCCATGAAGATAACGCTGGCGGCGGCGGCCAGTATCACAAACAGCCTGCCGAATCCCCATCCGGCGTAGACCCACGCGATGAAGGGTACCGAGCAGGCCATCACCGTGATGGTGGTGGTATAGCGCAGCGCCAGTATGCGGCTGCGCCACTCGCTCACCGCGATTCTGCCGACCAGAATATCGTTGATCGGAATCTGGCCAAATGCCGCCAGCATAAACCCCACCGCGACCACTATAGCCATTGTTCCGGTGGCCATCACCATCAGCGCAAAGAACAAAACCTGTAACGAGGCGATCGCCATAAAGATGTAGCGGGCCGAGACACGATCGAGCAGATAGCCCACCACAAGCTGCGCCATCGAGCCAATCGCAAACGCCATGAAGGCCAGCCAGCCGACGATTGTCGCCGTGGGTGCGATCTCTGCCGCACGTTCCGATAACACCCGCGGCAAGGCGAACGTGGTGCTTTGAAACACCAGCCCGCCGATCGCAGTGGTGAGCAGAATGATCGTCAGTGTACGGCGAAAGACTGCGGCATCGACGCCGGCCTGGTTAGCTTTTTTACTGCTGGTTTGTGGAGCGACTACGGTGCGACTGCGATAAATCGCCTGCCAGTAGAGAACACCCAACAGCACGGAGAATACGCCCGGCCAGACGAATGCCGCCCGCCATCCCTGAGTATCAATCATGAAGCCTGTCAGCAGTGCGGCAATGGCCACCCCCATATTGCCCCAGACGCCGTTTACGGCCACTCGCATGCCGGTTTTTTGCGGGCTATCGAGCACCAGGCCGATCCCCACGGGATGATAAATCGCAGCGAAAACGCCAATCGCAAAAAGACCGATACCAACCTGCAGCGGTGTTGATGCCAGCGCCGTGGCGATCGATGTCACACCGATGCCGATAAAAAACACCACCATCATGCCCTCCCGGCTCCAGCGATCCGCAAGCCATCCCGCCGGTATCGCAAAAGCTCCGAAGGCGACGAAGCCGGGTGTGGCGTAGGGAATCAGTTCGCTGTAGCTCAAACCCCATTCACGCGTCAGCGCCAGTGCAGCCACGGTGGCAAATACCAGCATGAAAAGATGATCGAGCAGGTGCCCGAAATTCAGCAGCAGGAAATGCAATCGTTCACGCATGGTTGTTCAACACATTGGAGGCTGACAGAATAACCCACGAAGACAGCGTCCCCAAGCCGCAACCGCCAAAGCTTAGGCAAACACAGAGACAACCAGCGCCATGACTGATCAAAGTGAAACCTCGACCGCCACCAGTGTCGAGACCTGGCAGGTGAAAAAACCGGCTGTATCGAGCCGCGCCGGTCTGGTGGCCAGCCAGCACTATGCGGCTTCTGAAGCGGGCGCGAAAGTATTGCGCGATGGCGGCAATGCTATCGATGCGGCAATCGCAACCAGCCTGATGATCGGCACCGTTGAGCCGTGGATGAGCGGCATCGGTGGCGGCGGATTCATGTTGTATCGCGATGCGGCGAGCGGCACGGTGCACAGTGTCGACTTCGGCATGCGCGCACCACTGGCGCTCGATCCGGCCGACTACCCGCTGGTACCGGGCCAGGACGATGATCTGTTTGGCTGGCCGGCGGTGATTGACAATCGCAACGTACAGGGACCGCTTTCGATCGCAGTACCCAGCTATTTGCGCGGCATCGATGCAGCGCTCAATCACTTTGGCACCAAATCTTTCGCAGACCTAATCAGCCCTGCGATCGAAAGTGCCCGCAACGGTTTCGCCATCGACTGGTACGCCACACTAAAAATTGCCGCATCAGCCCCCGTACTGGCACAATTTCCCGAAAGCGCCCGGACCTATCTGCCCAATGGCTTTGCTCCCGCCGGTGAGTGGGGCGGCCCATTGCCATCAATCAGGCTGGGGAATCTGGCCAGCACCCTGGAGCAATTACGTGATCGCGGTGTCGAGGATTTTTACCAGGGTGAACTTGCCGCCACACTGGAGCGTGATTTCAAAGCCGTTGGTGCAAGAGTCCGTTTGGCGGATCTGGCCGACTACCAGGCACGTCTCGGCACAGCTGATCAATCTGCCTATCGGGATGCCACCGTTTTCACCGCACCGGGACTCACCGCCGGCCCTACCCTGCAAGATGCACTGCGACGAATCGAGCAAAGCGACTGGGTTGCCGCCGCTCAGCCGGACGACAGCACATTCAGTACTTTTGCCAGCGCATTGCAAAATGCCTACAGCCACAGGCTGGCAACGCTCGGCGATCTGGACGACAGCATGGCACCAGGCTGCACCACCCACATCACCGCTGTCGACGGTGAGGGCAACATGGTTGCGCTGACACAAACATTGTTATCGGTATTCGGTTCTAAAGTGATGCTGCCGGAGACCGGATTGCTGATGAACAACGGCATCATGTGGTTTGACCCGCGTGATGATCAACCCAATTCGATGGCAGCCGGCAAGCGCCCGTTGTCGAATATGTGTCCCACCCTGTTTGCCACCGCCGACGGTAACTTCCATGCGCTCGGTGCCTCCGGTGGGCGCCGCATAATGCCCGCAGTGATGCAATTGCTAAGCATGGTCGTCGACTACAAAATGGATATTGACACCGCAATGCATCAACCGCGAATCGATGTCAGTGGCGCCGCGCAGGTCTGTGTCGACAACCGACTCGGTGAATCACTGGTCAACCGGCTAGTCAACGAGGGGCACCCGGCCATTGGTGTACCTCACGGTGTCTATCCGTCCTTGTTCGCCTGCCCCAATATGATCGGCAGAACGCCAGCCGGCAACAATACAGGCGGCTCGTTCGTGATGTCGCCATGGGCACATGTCGCCGCCGCAGACGATATCGCGTAAGCAGCATTCTTCGCGTAGCTTTGCAACGCAATTCAGCGCCAGGCGCCCGGCTACAGCGGATAATCCGGCGCCTCACAGACGGACAAACCGGAGTAAACACATGCGCAAAGTGTTTGTCACAGCATTTTTCATCATTCTGCTCAGCGGTATCAATCCATCACTTGCCGAACAAGCAGACAGGCCGGATCTAACCGTCGCGCCGAAGTCTGAACCACTGTTGACCATCAGCGGCAATATCAAGGTACAGAACACTGAGAATGGCGCTTTGGAGCTAGACCGTGCCCTGCTGGAGAGTTTGCCCGCGACATCGTTCACAACCCGCACGCCGTGGACGAGCGGATCATCAAAATTTACCGGGGTTGCGCTGGGCGATCTGCTTGAAGCAATCGGCGCGAGCTCACAGCGATTCGAAGCGGTCGCCGTCGACGACTATCTGATCACCATTGAAGGCATCGATTTTGATCGCTATCCGGTCATCATTGCCTACCAGCTCGATGATAAGCCGATGACACTACGCGATCTTGGCCCGCTGTGGATCATGTTCCCTTTCGACGACCATCCCGAGCTCGACACCGAACTCAATAAAGCATTCTGCGTGTGGCAGCTGCGCGAGATGGAAATACTGTGAAGGGTAAAATCCTGGTCGCCAGCAATCTGCTGGCGGCCGTGGCCTGTATCGCTGCCATGGTTGTGATCATGAAGCAAATCGATAAAACCCGCGCCCGCCTGACCAGCGAGAGTCCCGGCGCGATGAACTATCTCATGCAGGCCACACATAATCTCAACAAGTTTTCAGATACCGTGCATCGCTATCGGTTTGCTCGTCTCGCCGGGCAACCCACCGAAAATCTCGGACAGGCTTACCGCGATGGCTTCGACGTGGTGTGGAGTTCATTTCGGGTGTTCGAATTACGCTTCCCGGGGGACCCCGAGCAGCAAACGCAGGTGGCTGCCAAAACAGAAGAAATATGGCAATTTCTACGCGCAAGCGAACCGCTCATGGCAAAGGATTATCAACTAACGTATGAGCAGGCACTGACGCTGATCGACAATGCCCGCGCGCACATTCGCCAACTGCATATTATTGGCACACGATTTTTCATCTATTCATCGGTCGCCCAGGACGCTACCTCCGCGCACCTGGCAGAACTCAACCGCGCGTTCTGGATCTTCGCTGCGGCACTTTTACTGGCTGGCGGTCTGTTGATCTGGCTGGTTCGCCGCGTCACCTTGCAAGCGGCGAGCTCTCAACACATTACCCGCAAGACCCAGCGCGAAATGGCTACCGTTGTGGAACAGCTCAACAGCGGCAACATCGAAAAGCGCCAGATCGAGAGCTTTATCGCCGAGGCCAGCCACGATTTGCGCCAGCCATTACAGGCGCTTGTGTTTCAGATCGAGTCACTCAAAAACCAGGTACAGAGCGAAGCGGGAAAGCAATCACTGCTGGCTGCAAAGCAGTCTGCAAGCCATTTGAGCAATGCGTTTAACAGCGTGCTGGATATGTCCCAGCTGGATGCCGGAAAAATCACCACGCGCAACAGCGTGTTCGAGCTAGGCCACTTCCTGCGCATGCTCCAGCTCGATTACAGCCCGATAGCAGAAGCAGCCAATATCGAACTGATACTCAACGCTTCCGCATTTGATGTCGACACCGATCCGGTATTGCTCGATCGCATTTTGCGCAACCTGCTGGAAAATGCCGTCAGGCACAGCGGTGCAAACCAAATCACACTCACCGCCAACCGCACCGGTGACAACCACGCCAGTATCGTATTGCACGACAACGGCTCAGGCATCCCCGCCGCTGAACACGACAGCATATTTTCCGAGTACTACCAGATTTCGAATCAGGATCGCGACCGCTCAAAAGGTTTTGGACTGGGCCTGGCCATCGTCAAACGCCTGGCCGCACTGGCGGGCATTGATATTCAGCTGCAATCCAGCGCCACGCGCGGCACACAATTCACACTGACATTGCCAGCCACGGCGGGTTCCAGCAGGCAGGCCAGCGACAGGACGACGCCATCGATCGATCTCGACTATCACGGCAAGGGCAAGCTGGTCGCCGTGCTCGATGATCAACCGCTGGTACGGGCGAGTGTCGAAGCGTTGTTGATGGCCTGGAAATTCGAAACCGTTGGTGCCGCCAAAAGCGAAGAGCTGCTGGCAGAAATTTCGAGGCGCGATCTGCAGCCCGATTTAATTATCGCCGACTATCAGCTACAACGCAGCACGGGCGATGCGGCCATTGAAGAAATTTGCGCACAGCTCGATAGAAAGGTGCCAGCATTGATCATCACCGGCAACACTTCCTCCGAAACACTGGCGCTCGCTACATCAAGCGGACACCCCGTGTTGCAAAAACCCATCGAACCCGAGGCACTGATAGTGGCCGTCAGGAAAATTCTCGAGGCCGATTCATCAGCGACAGAGCTTGAAAAGGCCGTTTAGTCTGGTGCCGCGCACCAGCGGTGAAACTCACGCAGCTACGACTGTGCAGGCAGATCCGCTCGCCGGCACGCTGGACTTCAACTGCCGAAAATTTAGCGTTTTGTTCAGGGTATAAACGTGAAAATCGTGGCAACCGTGTTCGATCAATCGATCGGTCTGGCGCTCGATTTCATCCCGTGCCACACGCTCGGTGTCACTGGCATCCAGCCCGGCAAAGCGGCTATGCAGGCGCTGCGGAATTCGCGCGCCGCACTTGCCGGCAAAATCACAGGCGCGCTCGAAGTCACGGATCGGAAGCAACCCGGCAACCAGGGGTAAATCGATTGCTGCGGCGGCAGCACTGTCACGAAAACGCGCGAAGTCATCGGCGTCGAAAAAAAACTGACTGATCGCACGCGTCGCACCGGCTTCTGCCTTGTCCTTCAACACCTGCAAATCATGCTGCGCCGAGCGGGCATGCGGATGTACTTCCGGGTAGCAGGCAACACTGAAATCGAAATCGTGTACCGAGCGCAGATCATCGATCATCTCTGCAACCGATTGGTAGCAGTAACCGCGCTTTGCCGCCAGTTCGGCATCTTCGCGCGCATCACCACGTAACGCGACCAGTCGTGTGACACCCGAATCCAGAAAGTTGCGGGCGATGGCTCGCACTTCATCACGGGTGGAACCCTCGAACGTCAGGTGCGCGGCGATCGGTGTGGCCGTTTCCGCGCTGACCTGTGCGACGGTGGTCAGGCTCTGTTGCTGACCACTGCCGAGCGCACCAAAAGTTATCGACAGAAAAGCCGGGTTAAAAGTTTCAAGTTGGCCCAGTGAACGCCAGAACCTGCGTTCTCCGACGGCGGTACGGGGCGGAAAAAATTCGAAAGAAAATTGGTTGTTCGTCATACCTGACCTCAATGTGTGCGATGACCGGCGCCATTCGAGGCTTGCCAGATTTTTACCGTTAACGGATCACCCTGCAGGTGGCGCGATGCACCTGAAACCAGACCGCATTCATGCAACATGCCCTCGATTTCTTCGTCGGCAAATCCGAGTCGATGGTGTTTGTGCTCGCTGCGCAACTGTTCCTCGTTGTGCGGAGCAAAATCCACAATCACCAGCCGACCGTCGGGCTTCAACACGCGTGCGGCCTCTTCGATAACGAGCCCCGGCTCATCGCTGTAGTGCAGCACCAGGTGCAGCGTGGCCAGATCGACCGAGTTATCAGCGACGGGCATGTTGTACATGTCGCCCTGCCGGACATGCACATTGCGCAGCGCGGCAGCCTCTATGTTGCTGCGTGCCACCGTCAGCATCTCTGCCGACAAGTCGATTCCCATACCCCGCTCGACGCGCTCGGCCAGCAGCTCCAGCAGCCGGCCGGTACCGGTGCCAATATCGAGAAAATCGGCCACCGGCCGATCGCCCACCAGTTCCAGAAATTCGCGTTCGAGTTGCGCCTCGGGCACGTGCAGCGCGCGAATCTCATCCCACTGTGCGGCGTTTTCACGAAAATAGTTGCGCGCCAGATCCGCGCGCTTGCGTTTGATCTGGTCGAGCCGCTGCAAATCGCGATTGAGCTCCTGATCATCTTCCGGCAACAGATCGACGAGCGTTCTGGCCAGATGCGCCTCAACGGTTCTTTCGGCGATCCGGTAATACACCATCGCGCCCTCGCGAAATCGATCGAGCAGTCCCGCCTCAACCAGCAACTTTAAATGACGTGATACGCGCGGCTGGCTCTGCCCGAGGATTTGCGTCAACTCACTGACACTGAGCTCCACGTGGGCGCACAGCGCAAGCAAGCGCAATCGGGTTGGCTCCCCGGCCGCTCGCAATCCACTCAGCAATTGCTCCATACTTGACCTATAAAAATATAAAGATATCTTTATATGTACATTCTTTACTGTATTATGTCAACCATAAATCGGCACCACATCACACGGACGACTCGAAGAGAAATATCATATGTCTCCTAAAAACATTAACTTAGAAGAACTTTTTCAAAGCCGAATCCTTTTGCTCGATGGAGCAATGGGCACCATGATTCAACAGCTGAAACTGACCGAGTCGGATTATCGCGGCACACGATTCGCTGATCACGCCAGCGATTTGCGCGGCAACAATGACCTTCTAACGCTGACCCAGCCCGAGATGATCGAGTCGATTCACCGCCAATACCTGCAGGCCGGTGCGGACATCATCGAGACCAACACCTTTAACTCCACCGCGATTGCCATGGCCGACTACGACCTGCAGCACCTCGTGCCGGAGTTGAATCGCGCCGCGGCGCAGCTGGCCCGACGCGCGGCCGACGCCTTCAGTACGCCGGAGCGCCCGCGCCTGGTCGCCGGCGTACTTGGCCCCACCAACCGCACAGCGTCAATCTCGCCGGATGTCAACGACCCGGGCTTTCGCAACACAAGCTTCGACGAACTGGCCGAGAACTACCTGCTGGCCGGACGGGAGCTTCTGGCCGGCGGCGCCGATCTGCTGATGCTCGAGACAATCTTCGATACCCTGAACGCCAAGGCGGCAATCTTTGCAATGGAACAGCTGCGAGTCGAGACCGGCCAGCCGGTACCGCTGATGATATCCGGCACCATTACCGACGCCTCCGGGCGCACCTTAAGCGGCCAGACTACCGAGGCTTTCTGGAACTCGGTCCGCCATGCGCGGCCGCTTTCAATCGGCTTGAACTGCGCGCTCGGCCCAACGGAATTGCGCCAGTACGTGGCGGAGCTATCGCGGATTGCCGGCGTCGCCGTCAGTGCCCATCCGAATGCGGGGCTGCCCAACGCATTTGGCGAGTACGATGAAACGCCGGCACAAATGACGGAGCATGTGCTGGAGTGGGCCGAGTCGGGCCTGGTGAATATCATTGGCGGGTGCTGTGGCACCACGCCCGAACACATTGCAGCATTTGCGGCAGCACTGGAGAACACCGCCCCGCGCGCGATTCCTCACATCGACCGCCAGTGCCGCCTGTCGGGCATGGAACCCTGCACGATCTCCCCCGACAGTCTGTTCGTCAACGTGGGTGAGCGCACTAACGTTACCGGTTCGGCCGTGTTCAAACGTTTAATCGTCGATGGCGATTACGACGCCGCACTGGATGTCGCCCGCCAGCAGGTCGCAAACGGTGCGCAGATCATCGACATCAATATGGATGAAGGCCTGCTCGATGCCAAAGCGGCTATGGAACGTTTTGTAAAACTGATCGCTGCAGAGCCCGATATTGCGCGCGTGCCACTGATGATCGACAGCTCCAAATGGGAAGTGATTGAAGC
>CAKZSB010000351.1 GCA_937920585.1 uncultured Granulosicoccaceae bacterium
TCCGGGTGGCCAAGGCCATTGAAAAGGTTCTCGGTAAATTTCATTTCGGCCCCCGCCAGTGCCAGCCATTTACCATCGGCGGTCTCGTACAGGTTGTACATTGCGTTGCCACCCCAGGTGCGTTCGTTTTTCGCATCCGGCGGCTGGCCTTCGGCGAAGACACGTCCAGTGGTATTGGGCATCCACGCCATCAGCGTATCCTGCATGGAAATATCGATAAAATCGCCCTTGCCTGTGTCGCGCGCCCGGTAAAGGGCCATCAGAATAGCGGACAGACTCATGAGCGAGGCAGTCATATCGGCCATCGCGATCGCCGGCAGGGTCGGTTTGCCATCGTGCCCCAAAGTTAAACTCGCGACCCCGGCCTGCGCCTCCACTGCAATATCGTGGGCGACGCGATCCACCATCGGGCCGGTCTGGCCATAGGCGCTGATGGAACAGTAAATTATATGCGGCGCTCGCTGGCGGACGGTTTCGTAGTCGAGCCCGAGCCGTTTGATCACGCCGGGGCGAAAGGACTCGACGAAAACGTGAGACTGCTCGGCCAGTTTTAACACCAGCTCGCGCGCCGATTCAATTTTCAGATTGACCGACAAACTTCGTTTGCCGCGATGGGTGTTGCGAAAGTAGACCGTTTCACCGTTGTGGACAAAGCCGATATGACGTGTGGGTTCGCCGGCGGGCGGCTCAACGCGAATCACATCCGCGCCATGATCTGCCATGGTCATGGTCATGTGCGGACCGGGCAGAAACATCGACAGGTCGAGCACTTTCACACCCTGCAACTTACCCTGCTTGCTCATTGGTTTCCTCCGAGTGACGGTAGCGGCGCAAAATAGCACAATCATTGTACCGGGCGCGTCGGTCTCGCCCTGCGTCGATTGGAAACACAGTTGCCAGCCGCCGTGTCTCGCCGCATACTCAAAATCAATGCATTCTGATCAAGGCCCTCTCGGCGCCGGAGGAAATCAATGCCACACATCACTACAGACGATGGTGTAAAGCTGCACTACGAGGAGACCGGCAGTGGCGCGCCGCTGGTGTTCGTGCATGAATTCGCCGGCGATTGCCGCTCGTGGGAGCCACAGTTGCGTTATTTTGGCCGGCACTATCGTTGTATCGCTTTCAACGCCCGTGGCTTTCCGCCGTCGGATGTGCCCGACAGCGTCGACAGCTACTCGCAGGATCGCGCCCGCGACGACATTCGTGCCGTGCTCGATGGGCTCGGGATTGATCGGGCGCATATCGTCGGTCTGTCGATGGGTGGCTTTGCCACATTGCACTTTGGCTTCAGTAGTCCCGAGCGTGCGCGCTCACTGGTGATTGCCGGCTGCGGTTACGGGGCCGAGCCGGACAAGCGCGAGCAGTTTGCCGCCGAAGCCAACGCCGCGGCCGACAGCTTCGAAGCCCGCGGCATCGAGCAGGCAGCCCTCGATTACGGGCTCGGACCCACCCGCGTGCAGTTCCAGAATCGCGATGCCCGCGGCTGGCGTGAGTTTGTCGATCAAATGCGCGAGCACTCCACACGGGGTTCGGCATTGACGATGCGCGGCGTGCAGGCGCGACGCCCCTCGCTGTTCGATCTGCAATCGCAAATTGCATCAATCACCCTGCCCACACTGGTGATAACCGGCGATGAGGACTGGCCCTGTCTCGAACCTGCATTGATGCTAAAGCGTGAAATTGTCAGCGCTGGCCTGGTGGTTATGCCAAACGCAGGGCACGCGATCAATCTGGAAGATCCGGCTGCATTTAATCGCCACCTCGATGACTTTCTCACCGCCGTTGAGCGCGAGGCCTGGCCGCGTCGCGATCCGCGGGCGATGAAAACAGCGATTCTCGGCAGCGCCGACGACCAATGAGCGATTTGCCTGCAGTGGTAGCGGCCGGTGCCGGACGCATGGGGCAGGGAATGGCGATTGCCTTCGCGCTCGCCGGCCACCCGGTCAAACTGATCGATCTCAAAGCGCGCAGCGCGGCCGAATTTTCCGCTATGCGCGAACGAGTGCAGCAGGCGCTTGCGCAAAACCTCGATATGCTCCGCGCAATTGGCCTGATCTCAGCCGATGATTGCGATCGCATTGGTGCGCGTATCTCGCTGCACGCCGACGCCGAATGTGAAGATCAAATCAAGGGCGTGGGGTTTATTTTCGAGGGCGTACCCGAAACCCTGGATGCCAAGCGCGCCGCGCTGGGGCGTTTATCGATGGCTGCCGATCGCGATGCAGTGATCGCCTCGACCACCAGCACGATACTATCGACCGAATTGCAATCGATGGTCACCGAGCCTTCGCGCTTTCTCAATGCGCACTGGCTAAATCCTGCCTATCTGGTGCCGCTGGTCGAGCTTTCTCCCGGCGATCGCACCAGCGCCGAGGTGCTGGCTCGCACGCGCGAATTGCTCGAGAGCATCGGCAAGGTGCCGGTGGTCTGCAGCGCCAGTCCTGGTTACATTGTGCCGCGCATTCAGGCGCTGGCAATGAACGAGGCAGCGCGGCTGGTCGAAGAGGGCGTCGCGAGTGCCGAAGATATCGACAAGGCAACGCGCTACGGTTTCGGTTTTCGCTTCGCGATTCTGGGTTTGCTGGAATTTATCGACTGGGGCGGTGGCGATATCCTCTACCACGCCAGTCACTACCTGCAAAATGCCACCGGTGAAAGCCGCTTCGCGCCGCCCGAATCCATCGAACGCAACATGGCGCAGGGGCGTACCGGGCTGGCCGCCGGCGAGGGTTTTATGGACTACTCGCAGATGGACGTGCCAGCCTACCAGCAAGCGCGTCTGCAACAATTTGCCGGGTTGCTCCGGCATATGCAGATTGCACCCGTAATTCGTTAACTCATCAATTCGCAACCGGAGATTCGCCATGGCTGACATCCGCTTTGAATATGTCGCACCAACCTCGGAAAAAGGGGTCACATTCGTTGGATACAATGCGCTGACGGGCGACATGGGTATGTGGGAGAGCGCAATTGGCGCCACCGTGCGCGATGCCGGGCATGGAACCTTGTTCTGGAACCTGCGCGGGCAAGAGGGCACTGACGCCAGTGACGATGCAAATCTGGGTGTGGAGCAGGTTGTTGCCGATGCGCTGGCGGTGTTGAAGAACGTCGAGCCGGAACGCCCCGTGCACGTTGGCTTATCAATTGGCGGACTGTTTGCCGCGCGCGCTGCACTGGCAGGCGCGCCCGCCACCGGCATGGTGCTGCTCAATACACTGCGTGCGCCAGGCACGCGTCTGGAGTGGATCAATGCGGCGGCAGAGTGTGCGCTTAGCACTGGCGGGCCAGCGGCGCTGCGCGACATGTACTCACCCCTGTTGTACGGCGACACCTGGCTTATGGAAAATCGCGCCAATGCGCTCAACGGGCAGGACTGGCAGCCGCTGGCGCAGGACAGCATGGTCGTGCGCCTGCTGCGCGATGCCCGTGACGCTGACTGGGACGTACCCTATGAATCGCTCGATATGCCCGTGCTGGTGGTTACTGGCGAGCGCGATTGCGTATTCAGAGTACCGGCAGACGTCGAGCGATTGTCTAAACGAATTCCCCGGGTTAAAAACATTGTTATGCCGGAGGTTGGCCACCTGGTGCCGGTGGAGGCGCCGCAGGAGCTCTCCGATATGCTTATTGCGTTTGCCGCTGATCTCTAGCCACCACCGGAGATCCACTATCGACATCGCCGTTCTGGGTGGCGGCAACGGTTCACATGCCGCCGCCGCTGACCTCACGCTCAATGGCCACGCCGTGCGATTCTGGCGCCGTGATAAAACCGCGATCGAATCGCTGGCGAACAAGGGTGCCACGCTAACACTGAAGGATCACGCCGGCAGTCACCAGGCGTCACTTGCGCTGGCGAGCCACGATTTAGGCGCCGTGCTGGATGGCGCGCAGTTGATCGTGTGTCCGGCGCCGGCCTTCGCCCAACACGACATCGCGCTGCAAATGGCACCGCATCTGCGCGACGGGCAGGTCATCTATCTGACTCCGGGCACCTTTGGCAGCTACACCATGCTGCGTGCGCTTCGCGATGCCGGTTGCAGTGCCGATGTGGCGTTTGTTGAATCGGGCACCCTGCCATACCTCGCTCGTTTGCACGGCGAAGGTGAAATCGCGGTCACCACTCGCGCCACGCGGCTGCCCAGCGGTGTGTTTCCAATGCGGCACCACAGCCACGCGATGCAAATAGTCGCGGCGGCTTATCCGGCACTCGAAGACGCCGGAGATGCCCTGTCCGGTGCGTTGATGAATGCCGGGCCGATCATTCACCCGCCGTTGATCATCATGAATGCCGGTCCCATCCAGCACTTCGAGCACTGGGATATTCACAACGAAGGAACACAACCCGCCGTACGTGCGGTGACCACCCAACTCGATGCCGAACGGATCGCCGTGCGCGAGGCGCTGGGTTATCAGGGGCCACACTTTCCACTGGCCAATCATTATGATGCCGAGGCAGAGGAGTGGATGTACGGCAATCTCGCCCACGAGAAACTGGTCGATTCCGGTGACTGGCGCGAAGACCTGGTGCTGACCGAGCATCGCTATATGCGTGAAGACATTGCCTTCGGGCTGGCGTTTCTGGTTTCGGCGGCCGCCTATGCCGGTGTCGAGGCGCCGGTCGCCAGCGGCTTGCTGGCGATAGGGTCAGCCATTTGCGACGACGACTTTCGGCGCAGTGGCCGCACGCTCGAATCGATCGGCATCGCCGGCCTGTCGCGACAGCAAATGACTCAGCTACTGCACGATGGTCTTTAGAGAGCGCAGCAGTTCCTTAACCAACCAATCGGATAGTGGTGATGGCAGAAAATTATCGTGATGCCGACTCGATAGTATCCGCGCAGTGGCTACACGCCCATATCGACGATGCCAACCTGCGCGTTTTTGATTGCACGATGTACCTGGTCGCCGACACCGACGACTCGCCCTATCGCGTGATCAGCGGGCGCGAGGATTATCTGCTGGGCCATATCCCCGGTGCCGGCCATATCGATTTGCAGAATGACCTGTCCGATCCTGATTCGCCGTTTCGGTTTACCCTGCCGCAAGCCGACGACCTGCTCGACAAACTGGCCGCGCTCGGCATTGAGGATCAATCGCGGGTGGTGCTTTATTCGCGCGGTAGCCTGCAGTGGGCGACGCGCGTCTGGTGGATGTTGCGCAGTGCCGGTTTTGATAGCGCGGCAGTGCTGGACGGCGGCTGGCAGCAGTGGCGCGATCAGGACAGACCGGTAGCCACAGGCGGCCATCGCTATGAAGCAGCACGCCTTGCCACACACTCGCGAAGTGGTTTGTTTTGCGACAGGCATGCCGTGCAGCGCGCAGTCGACGACAGCGATACCGTGGTCATCAACGCACTGAGCGCACAATTGCATCAGGGCCTGAGCGCGCGCTACGGGCGTGCCGGTAGAATTCCCGGTAGCGTCAATGTTGCCGCCAGCGCCTTGCAGGATACAGAAACCGGCAAACTGCTCGATGCAAAACCGGCTCGCCGCATTGTTCAAAGCGGTTGGCGTAGAGCCTGACAGCAGAGTTGTCATCTACTGTGGCGGTGGTATTGCGGCAACCCTCGATGCCTTCGTGCTGCACCAGCTGGGCTGCGACGACATCACGGTGTACGACAACTCGCTCAACGAATGGGCGCAGGATCTCCATTTGCCGATGCAGACCGGTTGATCGAGTCCCCACTGCCGATACCTTCTGCCACCCTTGGCATCCATCGATAGCGGCCGTCCTCTCATCTGCAACTGGCCATGGATGACTGTTAGACGTTGTGGTTCAATCCCCATTGGGGTGGTCACGGCGTTAGAGCAGCATGAATGTAAAAATCAGACTAAACGGCGATTTCGAATCGAGTGAAGTCATCGAGCTGTATCGGGCTAACAACTGGTCCGCGGCCGACAAGCCGGAACAACTTCTGGCGGCATTACACCACTCGCACAACGTTGTAATCGCAAGAGTAACGGGGCGGCTGGTTGGACTTGCGAATGCAATATCGGATGGTCATCTCGTGGTCTATTACCCGCACATGCTGGTCCATCCCGACTACCAGGGCAGTGGTATTGGCCGCAAGCTGATGGCCGAGCTGCAAACCGTCTATCGCCACTTTCATATGCAGATGCTCACCGCAGACGAGCAGGCGGTTGAGTTTTACAAAGCCACGGGATTCGAACTCGCCGGCCAAACCCGGCCAATGTGGATATACGGCGGCGACGAGCATTGAAATCGCGAAGCGGGTATCCTGCCCGCTGAATCCGGATTACCTTCGAGTACCCACGTGACAGCAAGCAAGTCATTCCCGCTACGCGGTGTTATCGGCGTCGTCGCCAATGCCGCCGATGAAATCGATCAGGCCATTGCCCACCAGCTCCAGTGCGTTGAAATACGAGCCGATTTGCTGCTCGACAGCGGGCTTTCGATGGATGATGTGCTGGCGCTGATCCAGCGTGCCACCCGTGCCGGTATTGCAAGCCTGCTAACGTTGCGGCATCCCGGTCACGGTGGCAAGTTCAACGGCAGCGAGCAGGAGCGGGTGGAAATCAATCGCCGCGCGCTGGCTGCGGGTGCTGATCTGATCGATCTGGAGTGGCAGAGCGAGGCATCGATAGCGATGCTTGCCGAAGGGGCGCCGCTGATACTAAGCCATCACGACTTTGCCAATATGCCAGATGATGCCGAGCTCGCTCGCATCACCAAAAGCATGCTGCAAGCAGGATCCGCCGCGGTAAAGCTCGTACCGACAGCAGCCACGCTTGCCGATTCGATTCGCATGCTGCAATGGGTTGCTGAGGCTGACGAATCAACAGCACGAATCGGATTCGCAATGGGCGCCGCTGGCGAGTGCAGTCGCATCCTAACCACCCGTTGCGGCGCACCGATAACCTACACAAGCTTTGGTCCCGCCGTGGCACCGGGGCAAATAGCGCTGGAAAAATTGCTGGCGGAATACCGGGTGATGGAAATGTCGGCCGATACCGCCGTCGTTGCAGTGAGTGATAGTGATCCGCAAGTCGTAGCAAAGCTCAATCGCAGCTTTGCCGAGCAGCGTGAAAACAAGGTGGCTGTGGGCTTCGCGCCGCAGGCAATCGACCTGCTCGAAACCAATCGGCAGTTGCTTGGGATTACGACGATGCAGTTCGAGTGACGCAACGCCTGCTGGCACGGATTTTTTAACCGTTCACTTAATCGATTTGTAGTGAAAATGGATTTACACCGTAATAACAGGCAGTTGTGCTTTTTCTTCTCCGCTGTATCTATTCCCTCCAGCTAAACTATAAAATTTCTCTGCTCAATGCAGACTGCAAGTCGCGCGGGGAATTCTGCAATCAACCACGGCGCTGTATTCGTTCTTACTGACAACAACAGCGGCAGGGACTCAGTGTATAAATTTTTCACTCGTACGTAATGCTACGCACGCGTTACAACGGGTTTGTCTGATTGCGACGAGCGGTATCGAAAGCATAACGCTGGCTATTTTTAGTTGCATAAACATTCAGTAAGTTACTTATAGCAGGTGCTTTTCGCTATTTTCCCGGTTGGATGTTTCTCGCTTGCCAGAGAATAAAATAGTTTGAACTAACGTTTTAATTCCTTGCGGGTATGGTGTATTATGTACCGACAAATAAAATAATAACAAAGACGGCGGCGAATAGTTGAGCCGCTGCGAATGCTCACGAGGTGCATGATATGGCCACGGCTGGCAACGATATCCCCCAGAGTAGTGACAACCAATGGTCTTCGCCGAACAATATTTTTCAGTTGGCCTGGATTGTCTGGCGTGATTTTTTGAATTCGTTTCATAACAGAGCGGTGCTGCGTATCAACAGGTTTAGGTACGCGTGCTTTAACTGTATTCCCGGGCGTTGGTACCCACCGGCGCGGGAATAAAAAACAATTCAATTCGGTAGATCCAGCACGATCGAACCGAATCTCTCGTCGCGACACCGCTCGCGACGAAATCCCTGATTAAACCTGCTGACGCCTTGCTGCGTGAGCGACCAATGACTTGCGTGCGCGTACGGCATTACTTTGGACAATCCGAGAATGAGAAGAATCTACCTTACTACCCTGGCATCACTGCTTATGACCGCTTGTGCATTGCCGACCAGGCAGTCAGCGACAGAGTATCGGGCAGAGCAATTTGTCGGGCGGTGGACTGTCGCCGATGGCACCCATAAAGGCCGCGAGTATGAAGCGCAGACAGACGGTGAGGGGCTTGTTATGCGTGCAGTTGCCGACACCGCCTGTTTGCCCGCAGGCAGTATTGTTTTCAACGGCAACTTGATCAAAGACCAAATGATCGGTTTGGCCAGGTTCTGTATTGGCAGCGCGCAGATGTCGACCGGCAAGATGGTTGTCTCGATTGAAGATACCAGTACATTGAGCGCGATGATCGAGGGCTATGCAGACATCCATTTTCCCGGTGTTGATCTCGAACGCGTGATTCGCCTTACGCAACATCGCGACGAATGAATGGCCTGTCGTCGCAAGGCAAAAAGGCTGATCAAAAACGCGATTCCGATAAACCGTTTGTGCAAATGAATTCCGGGTTTTAGCTACACAGCAAACTCGAACCTACCGGACAAGGGAGGCGAAATTGAGTAACGATAGTCGAGAAAAGCGCTGGCAGTCGCTCAGACTTATCCAGCTTGGCTGGCTGGCGCTGAGTGTCGGGCTCGGTTACGGCGTTGCATACACACTGGTGAAGCTGACGAGCGGGCCGTCCGCGGAAAACGTGCGACAACTGGCGGATAATCGCAAACAGGAACGTGAACAACATGAATGGGTCGAACCCATTGTGCAATCCCAGTCGTTCTATGTCGCCAATACGCTGCAGCATATAGAGTCAGATCTGGAAGCAGTTTTGGTTGAGCTGGCTAAAGTCACGCAATCCACACAACTGCGTACCGCATTGCCGGATCTGGCTACCGAAGGTTACACCGTAAAAAGAGTGCAGGAGCTCGGGTTTCTGGGCCAGCCGCTGGTGCAGCTGTTGTACAGCAAAGCCGATCATCGGCCGTTGGCGATTTGTATCCTGCCCGCGCGTGGCGGGCCGGATTCCCGCTTGCAGCTGGATCGTTACCACGGCCTGGGTACAGCCAGTTGGGTCGAGAACGATCAGCGCTTTGTATTAGTGGCCGACGAATCGCACGCCACGCTCCAGCAGCTGTACCGAATCACGCGTGGTGTCTTTTCCGGCACATGATGCAAACCTGGCTTTGCTAGGTCGCAGCACTTGTTTTTGCCGCAATGAGATATAAACCAATCGCAACCAGCCCCACGCCATAAACTACATTGGCTGTAATAGATTCGCCCAGCAGCCAGCCAGCCAGCAACACGCCGGCCACTGGCGATACGAAATTGAAACTCATCATAATGCCCGGCTGATAGCGCACCATCAGCCAGAACGAAACAAGAAAGCAAACACCCGCCACAATCACGCCCTGGTACAAAATACCCCACACGGCTGACCAGGCGAACACCTCCCAGCGAATGGTTTCGAACTGCCAGCTCGCCAGCGCATAGATCGGCAGAGAAATCAGCATTTGCCAGATCGCCACCCTGACCGGCTGTATTTGCTGCAGCACTTTAGCGCTGATAACCAGCCGCAGGCCCAGCAGTGCGGCGCTTGCCAGGCTAATCCATATACCGAAACCCCGCCAGTCGGTGGCGGCGATATCCTGTGGGTTGATCATGGTGGTGCAGACGCCGACAAACGCAATCAGCAAACCGAAAATGCGGTAGCGAGTCAGGCGGTCGCCCGCGATGAGGAAGTGTGCGAAGAGTGCGGCAAAGAGTGGATTGGTAGAAATGAGTACCGCTGCTGCAATACCGGTGGTGTGGTCGATGCCAATGTTCATCCAGGCGATCTGCACGGTAAACATCAGGCCGATAATGATCAGCGCCAGCCACTCGCCTGGCCGCGGCCAGATTCGCATATTGCGATAGTAGGCCCACAGCCCGACCACGATAATACCGACCACAAAGCGTAAAAAAGCCGTGCTGTATGGCGGGAAAACCGCCTGCGCGAATTTTCCGGCAATCGGATTACCACCCCACAGCGCGTTGATCAGCACCGCAATCAGTACTGCCTTGAGCGGTATATTAAGCACCGGCGATCCGTGGTTGTGTGGAGGTGGCGCAAAAAACTGCCGCCGAATGAAGAGGGTGACCGACAGCCCGGGCGGGCAATGGGCAAAACAGTGCGATAATTGTAGCTGGTTTCGATCCAGGGTGTTCCGGCTTGGCAGATTCAACGAGCAGTTTTCAGGCACTGATCAGATTGATCCGCTATGCGCGGGGTCATCGGCGTCAGATCGTGCTCGCGTCGACCTGCTCGGTACTGAACAAGTTCTTCGATGTGATGCCCGAGATTCTTATCGGTATCGCGATCGATGTGGTGGTCAATCGCCAAAGCAGCTTTATCGCGAAGCTCGGGTTCGAGACTGCGGAGTCCCAGATTGTTGCGTTAGCAGTGCTTACGTTTGTGATCTGGGCCGGTGAGTCGCTGTTCGAGTATCTGCATCTGGTGCTGTGGCGCAACCTCGCTCAACGCCTGCAGGCAGAACTGCGCCAGGATGCCTACGAGCAGGTGCAGCGCCAGGATATGGCCTTTTTTGAATCTCGCAGCTCGGGCGAGCTGATATCGATCCTCAATGACGACGTCAATCAACTCGAGCGCTTTCTCGATGGCGGCGCCAACGACTTCATACAAACCTTTGTCACCGTAATTCTGGTCGGTGCGGTGTTTTTTATATTGTCGCCAACCATAGCGCTGCTGGCCTTCTCGCCAATTCCGGTGATCATCTGGGGGGCATTTTTCTTTCTGCGTCGCGCCACCCCCTTGTATGCCGACGTGCGAGAGCAGGTCGGCCGGCTGGCCAGTCGGCTGGCGAACAACATCGGTGGCATGGCCACAATCAAATCCTTCACTGCCGAAAAGCGCGAGGCGGCGGCGCTGGCCGCGGCCAGCGAGGCCTATGTGCAGGCCAACCGGCGGGCCATTGCCGTCAGCTCGGCCTTTATTCCGGTTATCCGCATGGCCATTCTGGCAGGCTTTCTGTTCACCTTTGTGGTGGGCGGGTTCAAGGCATTGAATGGTGAACTGAATGTTGGCGCCTACGGCGTACTGGTGTTTTTAACTCAGCGCCTGCTTTGGCCGCTGACCGACTTTGCCAAAACCGTCGATCTCTACGAGCGCGCGATGGCCAGCACCCGCCGCATTCTCGGCCTGATCGAGGAGCCTCTGCGGATTGCGGATACCGGGCAGACGCATTTGCCCCTGCCGGTACGTGGCGCGGTTGCGTTCAATGACATTGGTTTCGAGTACGAGCGCAGTGCTGCCGGCGTCAAAGGTCTGACCCTGCAGGTTGCGGCGGGCAGTACCGTCGCGCTGGTGGGTGCCACCGGCTCCGGTAAATCCACCGTTGTTAAACTGCTGTTGCGATTTCACGAACCGCAAACCGGATCGATTACCCTCGATGGTGTGCCGATCACCGATTTACCACTGGCCGAATTGCGTGGGGCGATTGGACTGGTGAGCCAGGATATATTTCTGTTCGAAGGCAGCATTCGTGACAACATCGCCTATGGCGATACCACCGCCAGCGACGAACAGATTGAATCCGCCGCGCGTGCCGCCGAGGCGTGGGCTTTTGTGGCGGCACTGCGAGATGGTCTGGATACTGAAATCGGTGAGCGTGGCGTTCGGCTGTCGGGTGGGCAGCGCCAGCGCCTGTCACTGGCACGAGCGATCCTGAAAGATTCACCGCTGTTGATTCTGGATGAAGCGACAAGCGCCGTAGACAACGAAACCGAAGCGGCGATTCAGCGATCGCTGACCCGCATATCCGCAGACCGCACCGTGATTGTTATCGCCCACCGATTATCCACGATCGTACATGCCGACAACATTATCGTGCTCGATCACGGCTGCATCGCCGAACAGGGTAACCACGCCGGGTTGCTCGCAGCCAACGGCCTTTATGCCGCACAGTGGCGGGTACAGACCGGGCAGAATCAAAATGGAACAACAGCATTATGATCACGAGTAAAACTTTTCTGCAGGCAGTGCAGGGGCCGGATGAAAATATCGACGTCGTGCACTGTGCGCTACTGATCGCCGCGCAATTGCAGCCGGGGATCGATATCTCGCAAAGTACGAAAGCATTGGACGATCTGGTCGCTAATGCTCGTGGCGAGATTGTCAGCGGTCATGAATTGCTCGAATACCTCTACGATCAGCATCGGTTTCGCGGTAACAGCGACGACTACTACAGCGCCGATAACAGCTTGCTCAACCGAGTGCTGGAAACCCGCCAGGGTATTCCGATCAGCCTGGCGCTGGTGTATATCGCAGTGGGTCGCGAACTCGGCCTGAAAGTATCCGGAATCAGTTTTCCCGGGCATTTTCTCGTCGCCATCGAAGAGCAGGACACGCTGCTTATCGATGTGTTCGCCGGCAAAACCGTCAGCCGTGAAGAATGCTACGCAATGATCGAGAAAATGTACCGTCGCAAACTCGCGCCCGACAACAGCTACTTTGCAGCTGCCGACAATCGCCGCATCGTATTGCGATTGCTGGAAAACCTGAAAGCGATTTATTTAAAGAGTGGCCAGGGTGTCGAGGCATTGACATGCCTCGACTGCCAGTTGATGGTGACACCGGAAAACGCCGGTTTTCTGGAACAGCAACAAGGCGTGCTGGCACACCTGCAAAAACGCGATGGAGACAGCGCACCCCCGGTGCACTGACGCACTAGGTTATCAGCGCGTCCACCTCCTCATCGGTCGGGAATCGGTGGGTTGCCTTTTTGGAATAAACCAGCGCACCGTCGCGCACAATTTCGAAGACGCCACCACCGCCTTCGATCAGCGTAACCTCGTTGGCAGGATTCACCATCAGCCTGTCTCTCACACGGAGAGCCGTCGGTTGATAGTTTCACTGCATGCAGTATTCGATTGTGTATTTCATAGCGCCTCCCATTGGAGAAAGCAGTCTAACACCCGACCAATAGCGGGTGCCAGTAAGCGCCACACCGGCTGGCAGGCAGCGCAACGGTCCTGCCCCGTGAGCCAGCGCACAGTTGGAACACAAAATGCGTCACAGGTTCTGATGGCGCGTGCAGATTGGCACGCCATTGAGCCGGATCGATGAGGATTGGGTGCTCCGGCACGCCTCAGACTCGACGGCATTGAGAAAAAGGAAAATCAACATGTCACTTTTCAGTATATTCAACACCACCAGCAGCGCCATGAACGCGCAAACCGTGCGGTTGAATACGATCGCCAGTAATCTTGCCAACGCCGATGTGGTGGCCAATACGCCGGAAGAAGCCTACAAGTCGAAGCAGGTGGTTTTCAGTGAAGTACTGAATGAGCAGCACTTTGGGCAGACCGCTGCATCTGGTGTGCGAGTAAGCGGAATCGGTGTCAGCCATCGCGAGAATTCAGCCGTTTACCAGCCGGGACACCCGCTCGCCAACGATAAAGGCTATGTGTTTCAGTCGAACGTTGACACGATTGAAGAGATGGCCAACATGCTGTCTGCATCGCGCAGTTACCAAAGCAGTGTCGATGTGCTTAATACATCGAAAAAGCTGATGCAACAGACGATACGCCTGGGTCAGTAGTCGGCAGGCCGTGACTGCCTTGTCTGGCAGTCTCTAATACACATCTGTTAAACAGGGATCTCCCTGATGGCGCGCCAATGCTGGAGGGCAACGCGTGGATAGAATGGTTTATGTGGCGATGAGTGGTGCACGGGAGATCATGCACCGTCAGGCCAGTAACAATCACAATTTGTCGAACGTCAATACCACCGGTTTCAAAGCCGATCTGGATAACATCATATCCAATCCGGTAAAGGGGCCAGGGCATAGCACTCGCGTATACGCCACTGCAGGCGGCACATTGACGGATCTTAGCCCGGGTTCCATCTTCACCACCGGCCGCGAGCTCGACATCGCGCTGGATGACGAAGGTTTCATCGCCGTGCGCACTGAAGAAGGCCGAGAGGCTTACACGCGCGCCGGTGAGTTGCGGGTCAGTGCCGACGGTGTGCTGGAGACTTTCGACGGCAATCAGGTGATGGGTAACAACGGCCCGATTGCCGTGCCACCCTACGACCAGTTGTTAATCGGCAAAGATGGCACGATCTCCATTCAGCCTGTCGACGGTGTGCAGGGGGTTATGGTTGAGGTCGACCGGATCAAGCTGGTTAATCCCGACCCTGCGCGCCTTGAAAAGGGGCCGGATGGTTTGATGAGAATCAAGGGCGAGCAGGCTGCGCGTGACTGGACCATTACCATCTCGGGTGCCGGTGCGCAGGCTGAGCGCGCGGTTCAGGAACAACCCGCTGCCGCTGCGCTGCCGGCCGATCCCGATGTCGCGATTACCAGCGGTGCGCTCGAGGCGAGCAACGTCAATTCGGTGCAGTCGCTGGTCACCATGGTCAGTCTGTCTCGGCAGTACGAGCTGCTGGTAAAGATGATGAAGACGGCCGAAGAGGTCGATGCCTCAGCCACCAGTCTGCTGCGGCTTGAATAAACGCCGGCTTCATTAAACATCCTGTTCTTTATTCGCTCACGGAAAAATCATCCCCTATGTTAATCAAAGCCATGCGTCTGAAAAAAATGCTGTCCTTACTGATGCTGGCACTGTTGAGCGCTGCCGGTCCGGTATCGGTCTATGCCGAGCGGGTAAAGGATCTGGTGTCGATACAAGGCGTGCGCGACAACCCCTTGCTGGGCTACGGTCTGATTGTGGGTTTGAGCGGCACCGGCGATAAATTTGGCTCGGCCGCCTACACCGAGCAAAGCATGCGCACGCTGCTGGCGCAGTATGGTGTCACCGTGCCCGATTCGATCAAACTGCAGTCAAAGAACGTAGCGGCGGTGTCGGTGCACGCCACTTTGCCCCCTTTTATGAAGCCGGGGCAAACTCTGGATATCACGGTATCATCGATTGGCGATTCCGAGTCGCTGCGCGGCGGGACTCTGCTGATGACGCCGCTAAAGGGTGCCGATCAGCAGATCTATGCGCTCGCGCAGGGTGACGTCGTGGTCGGCGGGCTGGGAGCCGAGGGCGCAGATGGATCGAGCATCGCTGTCAACGTTACCAGTGTCGGCCGCATTCCCAATGGTGCGACGATCGAGCGTACCGTCAGAAACAGTTTTGGCAGCAACAGCGAGTTAATGCTGAACCTGCATGTGCCTGATTTCACCACCGCACAGCGCCTGCAGGCGGCGATCAATCAGGCGTTTGGTGAATTTACGGCCAGTGCTCGCGATGCGGTGTCAGTGGGGGTGAAGGTGCCGCCAAACGCGGGCGGGCAGGTGGCGTTCATTTCAATTCTGGAAAATATCGAAGTAACACCAGATGAATATACCGCGCGAATCGTCGTTAACTCGCGTACCGGCACCATTGTGATCGGCAACAACGTACGAGTGTTGCCGGCGGCGGTCGCACACGGTGATGTGACCGTGACCATCGAAGAGAACGTGCAGGTCAACCAGCCCAATCCGCTGGCCAATGGCGAAACCGCTCAAACGCCGGATTCCAGCCTCGCGCTTGAAGAGGAGCCCGGTGCGCTCGAGACGATCAAAGGTGGTGTGACCCTGCGCGAAGTGGTAGACACCCTGAACCGGGTGGGCTCCACCACCAGCGATATTATCGCCATTCTCGAAGCGCTCAAGCAGGTCGGCGCCTTGCGCGGGCAACTGACTATTATTTAAGCCTTGCCGTTTCCGCTCTGATCGGACTTCCCTCAAATACAGCTTGTGGCAAAATGAGCTGATCGAGGAAGACGGGTCAGGGTAAATGGGTATGCAGAATGTGCCGCTGCTAATGCACCGGCTGATAGAGCGGGGCGCACACGTCTGCCCCGATGAAGAAATCGTCACCGCCACGGCAGATGGCACGCGCCGCCAAACCTATCGGCAAACCCGCGCCCGCGCGCATCAACTCGCCCATGCCCTGAGCGCTGCCGGTATCGCCACCGGCGATCGTATCGCCACTTTCATGTGGAACAGCGCCACTCACCTCGAAGTCTATTGGGCCACCGCCGGCCTGGGCGTGGTGTTGCACACGCTCAACATACGGCTTGGTGAGGCAGATCTCTCATACATTATCAATCACGCCGATGACAAAATAATTATCGTCGATGCCGATCTGCTGCCGGCACTCGAACGCGTGATGGATCGCATACCCGGGGTGAAATCGATTGTCGTCAGTACCGAGCAGGGGTTTGAAAACTGGCAGTATTCGCATGCCAGTGTGCTCGACTACGAAGACTTCATAGCGGGGCATCCGCAGGTCATCAGCTGGCCGGATTTTCCGGAAAACTCGGCACTTGGCCTGTGTTATACCAGCGGCACCACCGGCGACCCGAAGGGGGTCGAATACGAGCACCGCGCGCAGTACCTGCATACCATGTGCGTCGCCACAACCGATTGCATGAGCTTGTCCGGCACCGATACCCTGTGCGGAATTGTGCCGATGTTTCATGCCCAGGGCTGGGGTTTGCCGTGGGCCGCGCTGATGCTCGGTATCAAACAGGTGATGCCACATCGTTTTATGGATCCGCAACGTCTGACCCAACTCATGGCCGACGAGCAGGTGACGATATCGGCCGGCGTGCCGACCATCTGGCAGGGGATGCGACAGCTCATCGAAAAAGAACCACAGCGCTACGATTTGTCTGCTCTACAACGGCTTACCGTCGGTGGCTCTGCCGCGCCGATATCGCTGATCAAATGGTATTGGGACACCCTGGGAATCGAAGTTATTCAAGGCTGGGGTATGACAGAAACGAGCCCGCTCGCGACCACCTCGCGTCGGGTTTCGAAGCGTGCCCATCATCAGTTATCGCCGGATCAGCAATTTGCCAACATGGCCAAGGCCGGGCAGTTGATGCCGGGGCTGGATTTAAAAATCGTCGATGACGACGGCGCCGAGCTGCCGCAGGATGGCGAGGCCGTTGGCGAAGTACTGATACGCGGGCCGTGGATCTGCGCCGAGTACTTTCAAAATCCGCAGCCGGAAAAATTCAGTGATGGCTGGCTGGTGACCGGCGACGTGGCGAAAATAGATGAAGACAAATACCTGATCATCACCGACCGCTCAAAAGATCTGATAAAAAGCGGAGGCGAATGGATATCTTCCGTTGATCTGGAAAATCACATCGTCGCCATGCCGGGCGTGGCCCAGGCCTGCGCCGTTGCGGTGCCGCATCCGAAGTGGGATGAACGTCCGGTGGTTTTGGTGGTCTGTAGTCCGGGAGCAAGTATCGAAGTCAACCAGGTGATCGACCACTGCGCAACACTGTTTGCGCGCTGGCAGTTGCCCGATGACGTGCTGTTCGTCGATCAGATTCCCCTCACGACCACCGGCAAGATGAGCAAGAAGCACGTTCGTGCAGAGCTAGAGCAGCAGGGTTATCAACTGCCTGATCTGCGCGAGTAAGCACGCGCCGGCATACTGGAAACCAACAGAACGGGTGCCCGCCATAGCCGGGCTCGGGAGTCTGCATGTCAACCGTAGTCAATGTTTGTCTGGCGATCCTGTTTATAGCGCTGGCATTTGGTGCAACGTTGCTGATGTACCACCTGTGGGGCTATCCGTTCGATCACAAAACCCATCGCAGCTCGGCGCCGCGCTGGGCGATGGCGCTGCATCGCCTGATGGGCTGGGCGTTTGTCGCGATCTATGTCTACCTGATGATTCAGATGATACCGCGCATGTGGGCCTATCAGATCGAACTGCCGGCGCGCACGGTGTTTCATCTGGTGCTCGGCTACAGCATTGGCGCACTGTTGATCGCAAAGATTCTCGTTGTGCGTTTTTTCAAACACCTCGAAGCCAAACTCGCACCCGCGCTCGGTACCACCGTGTTCGTGTTATCGATCGTACTGTTGGGGCTTGCCTTACCGTCGGTCTGGCGCGAACAAGTGCTCGCCACTCAGGCGATGGGAGGCGAGGGCTTCAGCGACGAACGCCTGCAGCGCGTGCGCGAGCAACTGCCCACGATTGGCTATGAACCCGAAATGATCGACGAGATGGCCAGTCGTCGCGGTTTGTTTGCCGGCCGCGAACTGCTGCGCAGCAAGTGCGTGCAATGTCACGACCTGCGCACAATTCTGGCGCGCCCCAGAACTGCGAAGAACTGGCGCGACACTGTCGAGCGCATGGCCAACCGCGCCAGCATCGTGTCCGGTTTCAGCGAAAAGGAAAAGTGGCAGATCACCGCTTACCTGATCGCCATCACCCCGACCCTGCAGAACTCCGTAATGGAGCAGCGCAAGCAACTCAGTGCCTCGGCCGACAGCGCCATGGCAATAAAGAAAGTCAGCGCCATGGTGCGCGAATCATCGAGCGGATTCGATGTTGCCGCTGCTGAAGAAGTATTCAACAGCAAGTGCTCGCTTTGTCACAGCCAGGAGCTGGCGCTGCAAAAAACGTTTGGCAGTGCCGATGAAGTATCGCAGCTCGTCACACGCATGGTGGCCAACGGGTTGGCCGCATCCGAATCCGAACTTGAGCAGGTCGTGCGTTACATCCAGAATTACCACAAGCTCGCAGCCGCCCCCGCGGCGGACGAACAAACCTCAGTCGCAGCAAACGACTTGCCTGCAATGCCGGCGCTGGCCAGTCAGAGCGGCTGTACGTCGTGCCACGCGATTGAAGGCAAGCTGATTGGTCCTGGCTGGAAAGCAGTGGCCGATCGGTATCGTGGCGATCAGCAGGCACGCGCGCAACTGATCGAGGTGATCAAAGCCGGTGGCGCTGGCAACTGGACTGAACTGACCGGTGGCGTACCCATGCCCGGCCACTCACCGCGCGTCAGTGACAGCGACACCGCCACCCTGGTCGACTTCATACTCGCCTTGCCGTAATTCGCGTACACTGCCGTGCGAACAGCGTGGGTGGAGTGCAGCGGCAATGACAGCGACATTAAAACGCAAGCAGGTGATACTGATCCGCAAGGATCTAAAAATGCGGCGCGGTAAAGAGATCGCCCAGGGATCACATGCGTCGATGGAATTTCTGGTCTCGCAGCTACGCGGTGGCCAGAAAAACATCACCGATCTCGATGACGACACCCTGGCGTGGGTCGAGCGCGGCATGGCCAAGATCTGCCTGCGCGTGAACTCCGAAGAAGAGCTGATAAGCTTTCACGAAAAAGCACAGGCCCTCGGATTGAAAAGCCACATCATTCGCGATAGTGGTCGCACCGAATTTGGCGGCGTGCCAACCCTCACCGCCTGTGCGATCGGACCCGCGATCGCCGAGCGCATCGATGAAGTGACTGGTGATCTGACCCCGTATTGAACGCCCGGTAGTAAACCAGTGCGATTGAAAATGTGCCGCTAACCTTGTAGCGTATCTTGCCCGACGCTTTATCGAATCTGTAGTAGGAGTAGGCCAGTGAAGAGTACTATCCAATCCGCAATTTTGATTGCCGCCATGATCCCCGCGCTGGCTGTCGCAGATACAGGCTCACCATACAGTTACGAGCAAATCGCCAAACGCTATCAATCCCAGTCACTGGATAAAAAGGAACTCGCCTGGGCGAAGATGCAGGGTGAGTGCCTGGTCGGCTTGAAGGAAATCAATTTTCGCAAGAAAACCAAATTCGACCCAATCGCGGAATGGACAAATCTTCGATCCTGGTCATTACTTGAACAGTTTCCGCCGTGCGAAGTCCT
>CAKZSB010000352.1 GCA_937920585.1 uncultured Granulosicoccaceae bacterium
GTGCTCAAGCGCATCGATGTCACCTCGCGCTCGCTGGTAGCGTTGATTGAAAATGGCTCCTGCTTTACCGGTGTACTGGCAGAACTGTTGTTCGCCGTCGACCGCAGCTACATGATGGAGGGCGAATTCGAAGACGACGACCGCCCCGAAGCCACGATCACGCTCACCGCAAGCAACTCCGGCCCCTTTCCAATGGCCAATGGCCTCACCCGGCTGCAAACCCGTTTTCTCGACGACGACACATCACTGCAAAATGCAATCGAACGCAGCGGCGAAGCACTTGATGCCGCAACTGCCGCTGAACTCGGACTGGTGACCTTCATCTACGATGATCTCGACTGGGAAGATGAAGTGCGAATTTTCCTCGAGGAGCGCGCGAGCTTCTCTCCCGACGCCATGACAGCGATGGAAGCCAATCTGCGCTTCGCCGGCCCGGAGACCATGGAAACAAGGATTTTTGGCCGCCTGACCGCCTGGCAGAACTGGATATTCCAGCGCCCGAACGCAGTCGGTGAAAACGGTGCACTGCAACGCTACGGCACCGGCAAGCGCGGCGAGTTCGATCGCCGCCGCGTATAAACCTCATTCATAAGCGGAAGGAAACTACAATCATGTCTATTTCTTCAAGCGTCGCCTACGACACCCTGATCCCGAACAACGTCGGGCTCTCCTCCGACAAGCGCGTGCTGAAAGGCCTGCAAACCTGGCACCCGGGCTATATCGACTGGTGGAATAAGCTCATTCCACAGAAATTCCAGCAAAGCCCGGTCTATCTGCGCACCGCCGTGGGTGTAGATCCGAAGGGATGGGCCAAGTTCGATTACGTCAAGATGCCCGAGTACCGCTGGGGTATTTTACTTGCTCCACAGGTTGAAGATCGCACTATTCCCTGTGGCGAACACACTGGCGATCCGGCATGGCAGGAAGTGCCAGGAGAATATCGGGCCATGTTGCGTCGCCTGATTGTTATCCAGGGCGACACCGAACCCGCATCCATCGAGCAACAAAGGTTCCTTGGTAACACCGCGCCTTCACAATACGATTTGCGCAATCTTTTTCAGGTTAATGTGGAAGAGGGCCGCCATCTGTGGGCGATGGTTTATCTGCTGCACAAATACTTTGGCCGCGATGGTCGCGAAGAGGCCGATGGCCTGTTGCAGCGATCGTCCGGTTCGGAAGAAGCGCCACGTATGCTCGGTGCTTTCAACGAGGAAACCCCTGACTGGCTGTCGTTTTTCCTGTTCACCTACTTCACCGACCGCGATGGCAAGATGCAACTGGAGAGCTTGGCCCAGTCCGGCTTTGACCCCTTATCCAGAACCTGTCGCTTCATGATCACCGAAGAGGCTCACCACATGTTTGTTGGCGAGACCGGTGTAGGGCGTGTCATTCAGCGCACCTGCGATGCCATGAATGCCGCCGGCATCGACGACCCGTACGACATCGACAAGATCCGCGAACTCGGCGTAATCGATCTGCCCACCATTCAAAAGAAACTCGCGCTGCACTATACGCTGTCACTGGATCTGTTCGGTCGCGAAGTCTCAACTAACGCGGCCAACGCATTCAATGCCGGTATCAAGGCGCGCTTCATGGAACACAAGATCGACGACGATCACAAACTCGAAGACGCTACCTATCCGGTCTGCCAGTACGAAGACGGCGTGGTTAAAACAGTCGATGCGCCGGCACTGACCGCCATCAACATGCGCCTGCGCGACGACTACACCAAAGATGCCAGCGGTGGCCTAAAACGCTGGAACAAGGCGATCGAGAAATCCGGCGTCGATTTCAAATTCACGCTGCCGCACGAGGGTTTCAATCGCAAGATCGGCGTATTTGCCGGTATTCCAATCACCCCGACCGGCGAGACTATCAGCCAGGAGCAATGGGATGCCAAAGCACACGAATGGCTGCCGACTAAAGCCGATGGCGATTTCATACAATCGCTGATGGTACCCTGCTATGAGGCAGGCGAATACGCGGGCTGGATAGCGCCACCGCGAGTCGGAATCGATAACAAGGAAGGCGATTTCGAGTACATCAAGTTGCACATGGCGTAAGTCAGGCACAACCGTAAACCAGGGGCATGGTATTGAGCAAAGCACTGAAACAGCACCTGATCGATCCGGAAATCTGCATTCGCTGCTATACCTGCGAACAGACTTGCCCGATCGGCGCGATCGAACACGACGACAATAACGTCGTTGTAGACGTGGAAAAATGCAATCACTGCATGGACTGTATCAGCCCCTGCCCGACCGGTTCGATCGATGAGTGGCGGGTGGTCGAAACACCCTACACACTCGAGCAGCAATACGAATGGGACGAACTGCCGGAACAGCAGGAGATCGCCACCGCCCCGAACACCAGCACCAGCATCGAAGCCCTCGACGACGACATCGCAGCCCTGCTGGCCGATGCCCATTCCGGCGCTGGCGGCAAGACGCTTGCACCGGCCTCCGCATCGAAACCATCGGTCAATCTGTACAAGCCATCCGGCCCTGCCACCGCCACCGTGCAGGGCAATTATCGCCTCACCGAAGACTCCGCCGACAGCGACGTGAGGCACATCATTCTGGATCTGGGGCAACAGAATTTTCCGGTGCTCGAAGGACAAAGCGTCGGCGTGCTGGCGCCCGATGCCAGTGGCGACGACGATTCCACCGCCATGGCACGTTTATATTCTGTTTCCAGCCCGCGTGATGGCGAACGGCTGGGTTACAACAATCTATCGCTCACCGTGAAACGCGAAGACAAAGGCCTGTGTTCCAACTACCTGTGTGATCTGAAAAAGGGCGACACAGTAAAACTCACAGGCCCCTATGGTTCGACTTTCCTGATGCCGAACGACGCCAATTGTCACCTGCTAATGATTTGCACCGGCACCGGCTCTGCCCCGTTTCGCGCGATCACCATGCACCGGCAACGCCTGCATCCCGATGCCAGTGGCCGCATGACGCTGGTCTTCGGTGCGCGCACACCCGAATCCCTGCCCTACTTCGGGCCACTGAAAAAGGTACCGGACAGCCTGCTGCAAAAGAACCTCGTTTACAGCCGCGTCGAGGGCGCCGATAAACGTTACGTGCAGGACGAACTGCGCGATATGGCCGATGACATCGCAGCACTGCTGAAACAGGACAGCACCTGTATTTATATCTGCGGACTACGCGCGATGGAAGATGGCGTTGAACAGGCTTTCAACGACATCGCCACGTCGGCAGGGCTCGATTGGGCAGAGGTGCGCAGCGCCATGCGCGCAGACGGGCGCTATCACGTCGAAACCTACTAAATGGCTAACAACGCCTCCGCACTGGCCGAAAAAATTGCCCAGGACGACGACGAGGCGCAGTTCATTGCGCTGATCGGGCAACGTATTGGCGAGCAGCGCAAGCGACAGAAGTTATCCCGCCGCGCACT
>CAKZSB010000353.1 GCA_937920585.1 uncultured Granulosicoccaceae bacterium
CGGCAAAGCTCTCGGACTGCACTTGCACCAGTGTTCCTGGAATACGCAGCAACGTAAATTCAGCCCAGACTATCAAACCGGTAAGCCCGAGCCCGCCAATTGTCGCAGTGAACATGTCAGCATTTTTTGTGGGAGAGCAGAGCATTCGCTCGCCGTTGGAGCGCAGTATTTCAAACTGCGTGACATGGCAGCCAAAGCTGCCCGCAATGTGGTGGTTTTTCCCGTGAACGTCGTTGGCAATGGCCCCGCCCACTGTGGCGTAGCTGGTTCCTGGTGTCACAGGCAAAAACCAGTTGCATGGTACTGTCAATTGCGACACAGCGCTCAGCGTGGCTCCCGCTTCGCACCGCACCAGCCCTTTAGCAACATCGAACGAAATGAATCGTTTCAGTTGCGTGGTATCGATTGCGGTGCCATCGTGATTGACACAGACATCACCATAGCTGCGACGAGCCCCAACGGGCAACACCAGCCCGGTGGTTGCTGGCAGTGGATCACCGCGCCACTGATAGGCTGTTACTTGCTGATTCGACCGATAAAGGTTTCCCCAGGAGTCACCCATGGATAATGACTAACCGCATCCGACAACGATCTGTTATTTGCCAATTTTTTGTCACTTACTGGCAGCCGGAGGATTTTTCCAGGTTTCCCACGCAGCTATCAGCATGTCTGCATCTGTGTCTTTGGGCTGCCAGTCAAGTTTCTCTTTTACATGCTCCATCGACAACACACACGTTTCATCGGCAATGAGATATTGCTCCGGATCGAGCAGAGGCTTATTAATTTTATCGAGAATAGCGAGTACGAATTTTACTGCGAACGCGGGCGTGGGAACCACTATGGATTTGCTGTTGGCCGCCTTGATCAGGGATTTCAGTAAACCCCGAACACTGGGCGGATTCAAAGATCCCACATTGAAGTACTCGTTCGGGCAACCCTTCTCTACCGCCGCCAGACACGCATCCGCACAGTCACTGACTGATATGAACTGGTAGTAATTCAACCCGCTGCCAATCGTTGGGACCGGCAAGCTGCGATCGACCAGCTTGAACAGCGATTCCAGAATACCCAAACGCCCCGGCCCAATAATCAAACGTGGCCTGAAGATAGTGATGTTAAAACCGTTGGCGCGATATTTTTCGCACAATAGTTCGGATTCATACTTGGCATCACCATATGGGCCGAGCGGTTCGCGCGGGTGAGTTTCAGGGCGCGGATTTTCTTCCGTATGCCCGTACACCATATCCGTGGTGTAGTAGATCATTTTCCTGCACTGCGTGTGTTTTTCAAGGTGATTGAGGAGGATTTCAGTCCCTGTGTACAAGACACTCCAGAAATATTCCTTGCGCTCAGCGCGCGGCAGTATCGGCACCAGTAGCCGCGCAGCGAAGTGATAGATTACATCGTCGTCGTCAATCGGCACACTGTGCCAGGCTTGCGCGTCGGTGATGTCGACGTTCATGAACTCGACATGCTCGTAGTGCGGTGATTCGGTTTTTTTGATATCGAGCACCAGCACGCTTTCACCACGTGCTATCAATTTCTTCGACAACTCGGTGCCCAGGAAACCATCACCGCCTGTTATTATGTGCTTCAATTTTCTTTCAACTTGCCGTTTGGGGTAAAAACAAAACGATCTGCCAAATAACTGACACGCAGATCACGATATACCGCTTGATTTTTGAACAGGTGCACAGCCTCGCAGGCTTGCCAATGCTGCTTCTTATGAGCTGCGATTTTCTCTGCAACAACTATACTAGTTGATTCTGCCGCAACTGCTTACCTTGAGGATAATGGCCAAGTATATTCCGCTCATACTTTTCACGATATTAACCAACTTCCTGTCGCAGATTTTACTCAAAAAGGGTATGACGGATCTGGCCTCTGTCCAGAGCACCGCACAACACCCGCTGTCTATTCTGCCTTCGGCCATGACCAACCTTTTCGTGTTAACCGGGCTCGCTGTAATGGTAATCAGCATGGGCTCGCATTTACTGGTCCTCTCGAAGGTCCAGCTAAGTTACGCCTATCCGTTTCTGGGGCTGTCTTTCGTACTCGTTGCCATTTGGGGCTATTTCGCACTTAGCGAACCGATGAACATCTACCGAATTTGCGGCGTCGCATTTATAGTTTGTGGAGTAGCACTCGTTGCCAGAAGCTGACACTACATCTCGAGCAGCACCTCTCGTTGTACTTCCGGGCTGTCTGCACCTCAAACGCGATCCGTCAAAGGAACGGTTTCTTGGTCAGTTCAAGGGAAAGATTTCCCGACTGATGGCACATGTGACCAGCGATCGTGATCAGCACAATCCAGTCAACCCACCGACCGGTACGACCTGGCGACCACCGCTAAATCTTGATGTGTTCGACTTTTTGAAAAGCACCGCCGCTGGCAGGCAACTAATTTTGGTGACGGACAGAAACCGCGACGACATCCTGGACCTGCTCGGCACTAACAATGTTTTCCACGAAATCATTACTGTCGGCGGCGGCGAATCAGCGATGCCTGCAATAGAGAATATGCTGGGCAATGCACCGTTTGAACTAATGGGCACCTCGGATACCAGCCCCGATTTGTGGCAGGAGGCATCTGCACAGTATCTGGTTAATAACAAGAACGGCGGCAGCGAGTCACCATCGCCAGACGTCCAGTTCACGCGGATCTTCAACGCACCCGGTCCATCAATATCGTCACTGAAAAGTTCGCTTCGCACTTACCAGTGGACCAAGAACTTCCTGGTGTTCGTACCACTGGTTGCCGCCCATGAGTTGAGTGACATTAGTGCAGTGATCGCCGCTGCTGGTATGTTTGTGTGCTTTTGCCTGGTATCTTCATTCGGCTACGTGATCAACGACTTACTCGATCTACAATCGGATCGGGCACACCCGATCAAATTCCGCCGCCCGTTTGCCAGCGGCCAACTGGACGTAAGGCAAGGCCTGACCCTGGCTGCTATTTTGTTCGCGCTAACACTAATCGGCGGTAGCTTGCTCCCCTACCCCAGCCTGATTGTGTTGTTGAGCTATCTATTACTGACGGTTAGTTACTCGATCTATCTGAAAACAAGATTGATGCTCGATGTTGTAGCACTGGGTGCGACTTTTACGCTGCGGGTTTTGGGTGGCGCGGTCGCAATTCAGAGCGAACTGTCGTTCTACCTTTTGAGTTTTTCGATCTTTTTGTTTTCAAGCCTGAGCCTGCTTAAGCGCTACGCCGAGTTACACAACCTGAAAGAACGACGAAAAACATTCGCCAGAGGACGCGGCTATGCTGTTGAAGACATGGGAACCGTCAGGGCTATCGGTGTTGCTCTGGGTTGTATGAGCGCATTCATTCTTGGCCAGTACATCAATAGCCCACTGGTTACTCAGTTCTATGCTAAACCGCAATTGATCTGGCTGCTGTTCCCGTTGTTACTGTATTGGCTGGGCAGGATATGGATTCTGGCGGGTCGAGGCCTGGTTAACGAGGACCCGCTGATCTTTGCGATGCGCGATAATGCCAGCAGAGCTGTCCTGGTTATAGGTGCCATTGTTGTCTTTCTGGCGGTATAACTACTGCCAGATAGCTTGATGTGGTCTTCCTACTGGCAGACTCACAAAATCAGACCAGGCTAGAGCCTGGCGTCGACTGAGTCAGGTGGCAATACGCACTTTACATCAAACAAGACATGACCAGGCTTGCCCCAGGCCTTGATTGCATCCACGCCCAACTCGACAAATTCATTGTGGGCAACGGCCAAAATTATTGCATCGTACTGACCACTCGCAGGTTCGGCAATACAATTTACACCGTAGTGCTCTTGCGCTTGCGCATGATCAATCCAGGGATCGTAGATATCCACGTTGGCGCTGTATTCCTGAAGGGTATCGATAATATCGATGACGCGGGTATTACGCAGATCAGGACAGTTCTCCTTGAATGCAAAGCCCAGCACAAGAATATTTGAGTCCACCACGTGCATGCGCCGCATCGTCATCAACTTGATCACCTTGTTGGCAACATGCTCGCCCATCC
>CAKZSB010000354.1 GCA_937920585.1 uncultured Granulosicoccaceae bacterium
CCGACCGCTGTCACTAAATCACAAAAAAATTATTAACCTTTTTGCACCGGGCTGGTGCAGCAAGCTCGGCCTGTTGATTTGGGCTAACGACTGTGCCAATGCGCCAGTCTGTGCGCAACGATGCGTCGTGTGCTGACCAGCCTTGATCGAAATAAACAGCTTTGCAAATTTGCACTTTCATGGTGCATCCCGCGTCCCTTTTTGGTGCTGAAACCCCGCTGGAAATACCCCACTGGTTTGGTAAGGTGCGCGTTTCGTAAATCACGAAGTCGCTAAAAAACAGCTGGTTTTTTGGACCAGATTTCATCATTTGAGAGGGGACGAGATGGTTGGGGCTGATACTGCCTGGATAATTGTAGCCACGGCACTGGTTTTATTCATGACACTGCCGGGGCTGGCGCTGTTCTACGGTGGACTGGTGCGCTCGCGCAATGTGTTGAGTGTGCTGATGCACTGCTTTGCGATCGCCTGTCTGATGAGCATTCTCTGGCTCGCGGTGGGCTATTCAATCGCGTTTGGCGACGGCAACGCCTATTGGGGCGGGCTTGGTAAGGCGTTCCTGAACGGCGTCGACGCTGATACGGTTTCCGGTACGATTCCGGAAGTGTTGTTCTTTGCGTTTCAAATGACGTTTGCGATCATCACACCCGCGCTTATCGTCGGCGCTTATGTAGAGCGCATCAGCTTCGGCTTCGTGCTGATTTTCTCAAGTCTCTGGATGCTGCTTTGTTATGCGCCTGTCGCCCACTGGATCTGGGGCGGTGGACTGCTGGCTGGTGAGGAGTGGTCGCTATTCGAAAACGGGGTAAACGATTTCGCCGGTGGCATTGTGGTGCACCAGACCGCGGGGATGGCGGCACTGGTACTGGCAGCGTTCCTCGGTAACCGAAAAGAAAAATCGACACCGCCGCATAATCCAGGCATGGTGATGATCGGCGCGGCGATGCTGTGGGTTGGCTGGTTCGGCTTTAACGGCGGTTCGCAGCTGGCCGCTGATGGCGGTGCTGCAATGGCACTGACGGTCACACACATTTCCGCGGCAGCAGCATCGCTGACCTGGATATTGTGGGAGCGCCTGCGGCACGGCAAGGCGTCGCTGATTGGCATGGTAACCGGCACGATTGCAGGGCTTGCCTCGATTACACCCGCCTCCGGTTCGGTTGATCCCGTACAGGCACTGATTATCGGTGCGGTCGCTGGAGTGTTGTGTCAGGTCGCCTGTGGTGTGGTGAAAAACCTGATGAACATTGACGATACCCTCGACGTCTTTGCGGTACACGGTGTCGGTGGCATGTTCGGTATTATCATGCTGGTGGTGTTTGGTCATGCCGGCGCGACAGAGCAGTTGGGCGGCCTGCTGGTAGTGGGTATCTTCACCGTGGTAATGACAACAGTCATTATCGTTGTCACCAGGCTGATCACGCCACTTCGCGTGACTGAAGAAGAGGAAGAAATGGGGCTGGATCTCGTCGCCCATGGTGAGCGGGCCTACAACCTCACCTCATAAGCTTTCCTGACTGTTGGGTACTGGCGTCTATTTGGGCGCCAGTGCCAATTCTATTTTTGGCGAAATACAAAGCGCACAGCGGTCTGATCCGGCTCTACAAGCTGCCTTACTACACTGGGCAGTCTGTCCCAGGTTCAGTGACCGTGTAATCGGGGAAATTTCCCCATTGACACGGGCCGGCACACAGTGCGGCACTTGCTGGCTGTAGTAATCCAGCTAATTGTGCAGGTAGGTTATTTACTCAATGGTTTGAGATCGTATACTTTGGGCTGAGGTAGCATTTCGGCAGAAGTTGGCTCGGTCGCAATACGGCAGTCTGTCTAAGCTTCTTCAAATCGGAATGTGTCACGGAAGAAGTGCCCAATGATTCATGCAATCGCCACAGAGCTGGCAGACGCCAGAGACGCACAAAGCTACTGGGATGTCTGTCACCGGCAATTTGAACAATACGGCGTAATGAGCATTTGTTATGGCTATATACCATTTGGCCGTTATATCGGAAGCGGTAAGGTAACCCGTTCGGGATTTTATAAATCCACTCATAGTGATGAATGGTTATCGGCAGTTGGAAACGAGTCGGCGCTCGACAACGACATCAGTATCGATTTATTGCTACGCCAGCCCAGTGTTATCTACTGGCATGACGAGTCGGTTCTGGAGCACGCCAACGAAGATCAGCGCCGAGTGTTCGAGCTCGAACACGATCTGGGTATGGTTACCGGTGTCACTCTGTCAGTTGCTCACTTTCAAACTGACAACGTACTGACCGGTGTCGGTTTGAATACCCCGCAAATCAGTCAGCGAGAGTTCGATAAGTTCTGGTTGGCTGCAAGCGTACCGCTGCAGCAGCTGTGCACTGTGCTCGACTATGGCATGCGCTATCAATACCCTGACGGGCTTGTGCATCTATCGCCGCGTGAAAGAGATGTGCTGTCCTATCTCGCAGTCGGGTATCGACCACACGACATCGCTTTGCGCCTGAAACGTAGTCGTAAAACACTGGAAAAATATATCGACTCGGCGAAGATGAAACTCAAAGCCAATAGCCGTGATAACGCCGTTGCAAAAGCGTTGGTGATGGGGCTGATTAAACCCTGACGGGTTGTTCGTTTATCCCTGTGTGACGGCACCTTGGGTATACCGCAATAGTTTACCGCAGGCCTTAATTCATAGACCGGTGACGACGACTATCGCCAGCCGGGCAGAGGATGGCGAAGAGGTGCATCGCAGATGTTGAGCACTGGCGGTCGTCTGGCGCCTGTGTTGAAATACCTCCTCCCTTTCCGAGTCCCGCTGGCGCTGCCAGGTTGCACATGCCCCACCTCACTACACGATCTGTTCGAAGTTTTGTCCTGCGCCAGGGGCGATTGACCGAGGGCCAGCGACACAATCTGGATACGCTGTGGCCGGTCCACGGGGTTGAGGTGCAGGATGATGTGCGCTTTGATATCGATGCGCTTTTTCCGCGCACGGCGCCGCTGTGGCTGGAAGTGGGCTTTGGCGACGGGCAGTCGCTGGCGCAGATGGCGCAGGCCCATCCGCAGATCAATTTTCTGGGCATTGAGGTGCACCTGCCGGGGGTGGGGCATTTGCTGGGGGAAATCGCGACGCGCGAGTTGACGAATGTTCGGGTAGTCCGCCATGATGCTATTGAGGTGCTGGCGAACAATCTGCCGCCAGCCTGCCTGCAACGGGTGCTGCTGTTTTTCCCTGATCCGTGGCACAAGCGTCGCCATCACAAACGGCGCATTGTGAACCCGGAGTTTGTTTCGCTGGTTGATCGGGCGCTGCAGCCTGACGGTGTGCTGCATTGCGCGACTGACTGGCAACCCTACGCCCGCTGGATTGCCGATACACTCGCGGGACATCAGTCACTCGCTGCAGTTGCCGGTGATGAAGCTGAGCCGGTGGTCGCCGCGCGCCCGCTGACCCGGTTTGAAAATCGCGGCCTGAAACTGGGTCATGAGGTCTCGGATCTGGTTTTCTGCAAAACGGCTGATTGAGCGCTTGCGGTGATTCTCCAGCTTCGCATTGACGGCTATCGCTCCCTGCGCAGTTTTGAACTCGATATTGGTCAGTTGACGGTGATCACCGGGGCGAATGGCTGTGGTAAGTCGAATTGTTACCGCGCCATTGCGCTGCTGGCACGCGCGGCGGCGGGGCGGCTGGCCTGGTCGATCGTGCAGGAGGGTGGCATGCCCTCGGTGCTGTGGGCCGGCGGGAAACGCCG
>CAKZSB010000355.1 GCA_937920585.1 uncultured Granulosicoccaceae bacterium
CAGTCGCCAGTACCGAGATCGGAATTTGTATCAACTGGCCCTGGCCAATCGCGGCCAGCATCGGCCAGCGCAGCCAGGAGAGAACGGGGATCAGTACCAGTGGACCACCACTGCCGCTCAGTGCCGAGCCAATACCCGTTGCCAGGCCAGCGCCCAGCAGTCTGGCGCTGCCGGTGGGCTGCGATGCTGAATCCGTCTCGGTGGGTGGCCGGCGTTGCGCACTGATCGCGGCAAAAACGATGAACAGTGCGATAACCATTACCGCCCACCGGGGATTGAGCTGCAGTATCAGCAGCGCGCCAATCACAGCACCCGGCATCGCGCCGAGGCACAGCCACAGGCCATCGCGCCAATTGATGCTGCCCTTGCGGGCATATAACCAGGCGCCGGCCAGGCCGTTGAACGCGTAGCTGAACATGCAGCTTGCGATCGCCACGTGGATATCGATTCCGGCCAGATACACCAGCATTGGCACCATTAATATGCCACCGATCCCGATGCTGCCAATCAGCGTGCCGACGAAAAGGCCGGCGACCGAGACAATGAGTAACAGCTGCGGCGACAATTCGGTCATCGGGTCCTGATCGTTAGAAAATCTATGGCGGGTGAAGTGGCGCTGAAGGGCTCAGCCGTGCGAGATAATGCCGGCAGTTTACACCGCTTACCGGGCAACACGGGGCCGGTTTGAACGATGTTAGGCTGTGGCATTGACAGGCGCGCCGCGAGTGCTCGCCATTTTCAGGGGGCGTGACCAACACCATGAATTTTGAACTCAACGAACAGCAACTTGCCTTTCAGGACTCGGTGAGTCGTTTCGCGCAACGCGAACTGGCCGGTGGCGCGCTGCGCCGGGCGTCGTCCGGAGACTACCCCTGGGACGTCGCCAGGATGATGGCCGACATGGGCCTGCTGGGTATCACCGTGTCGCAGGATGCCGGGGGCGTCGGTGGCACGCTGAGCGACGCAGTCATTGCCATACAGGCCGTGGCGGCGGTCTGCCCGCGCAGTGCCGATGTGGTGCAGGCGGGCAACTTCGGTGCGATACGCACGTTTTCCGAGTATGCGTCACCAGCGCAACTGAAACGTTTTCTGCCACCTCTGCTGGCGGGTAAAGCGGTGATGTCTGTCGGCATGTCCGAGCCACAGGCAGGCTCGGCTGTCACCGAATTGCGGACTACGGCGACAGCAGATGGCGATGATTATCTGATCAACGGCAGTAAGGTTTTTGGTACCAACAGCGGTGATGCCTCGGTGTTTCTGGTTTATGTAAGATTCGGCCCTGGCACGGCGGGAATTGGATCGGTGTTGATTGAACGCGACACCGCCGGTTTTACTATCGGAAAGCCCTCGGCCTTCATGAATGGCGAGAGCTGGTCGCAGCTCTACTTCGATAACTGCCGTATATCGAAAGAAAATGTATTGCTGGGTGCCGGTGGCTTTCGTCGGCAAATTGCCGGATTCAACATTGAGCGACTAGGCAACGCTGCGCGCGCCGTTGCGGTGGGTCGCCATGCGTTTGAAATCGCCAAAACGCACGCAGGCGTACGCGAGCAGTTCGGCCGCCCGTTGTGTGAGTTTCAGGGGCTGCAGTGGAAATTCTCGGACATGTTGCTGCAGCTGGAGTCGGCGCAATTGCTGTTGATGCGCGCCGTCGTTGCGGCCGATCACGGGCTGCCTTCCGCCCAGGACACGTCGCTCGCCAAGCTCGCCTGCAATCAGGCAGGTTATTTCGCCGCCAATGAGTCGATGCAGATTCTCGGGGCGTTCGGCTTTAGCGAGGAGAGTATCGTGCAGTATTGCGTGCGACGAACCCGTGGCTGGATGATTGCCGGCGGCTCCACCGAAATCCTCAAAAACCGCATTGCCGAGGGTATCTTTGAACGCCGCTTTTCGCAGCGAGCCTGACTGCGTGCCCTGGCAATCTTGAAGTGGGGATGCAGCACCCGATCGTGCGCCATGGCGGGACTTCTGTTGTTGACAGTGGCGCACCTAGTCTTTAACGTCGAACCCGCGTGTCGCAGCTATTCGGCCGGTCATAAATCGGTAACATCGCAAAGGTAGCATTGAAGCGACTCGACACAACCAGACAACGCGAGGAGATCACCGATGAGTGAGTTTGACGAATTCGACGAAATAAACTATCCGCGACCCTATGAAACAGGCTTTGGCGACATCCTCGATCGAGCCATGTCGCGGCGTAACTTTCTGGGTGCTACCGCCAGGGTGGGTGCGGCATCTTTTGTTATGTCCACGGGCTTGCTCGGCGCCTCGACCGCCGCCCGCGCCGATTCGCCATCAATGGGTTTTGAGGCGGTCAAGGCAACTTCGGCCGATGCCATTACGCTGCCGGCTGGCTATGAATCACAGGTCGTTGTGCGCTGGGGTGATCCGCTGTGGAGCAAAGGTGTCGATTTTGACCAGGCCACTCGTGGTACCGGCGAGAGCCAGGAGATGGCATTTGGTGACAACTGCGACGGCATGATGTTCTACCCGACCTCCGATACGTCGGGTGTTATGGCCGTGAACAACGAGTATTCCAATCGCAATATCATCTGCCCCGACGGTATCAACACCGCCGATGATGTGCGCAAGGTCAAGGCTGCCCACGGCGTCAGTGTATTCGAGGTCGCGATGAAAGATGGTCAGTGGCAGACCGTTGTCGACAGCAAATACAATCGCAAGTTTACCGCCGATGCCGATATGGAAATCACCGGTCCGGCACGCGGCGATGCGCTGATGAAAACCGCCGCCGACCCCAGTGGTACCAAATCACTTGGCACCTGGAATAACTGCGGTAATGGCACCACGCCCTGGGGCACTTACCTGGCTTGTGAGGAAAACTTTAACGGTTATTTTGGCTCGACCGATGAAGCCCACGAGCCCACAGCGATGCAAAAGCGCTATGGCGTTGGCAACAAGGACTGGAAATACAACTGGTACAAACACGATGCCCGGTTTGACATCAGCAAAGAGGCCAACGAGTGCAATCGCGCCGGCTATATCGTTGAAATCGATCCTCTCGATCCTTCAAGCACACCAAAGAAACGCACGGCGCTCGGGCGCTTCAAACACGAAAATGCGGCAATTGTTATCGCCGACAACGGCCACGCGGTTGCCTACATGGGTGACGATGAGCGCGGCGAGTACCTGTACCGGTTTGTCTCGAAAAACAAGTACGAAGAAGGCAACGATGCGGCCAATCGCAATTTGCTCGAAGAGGGCACGCTGTCGGTTGCGAAGTTCGGCGAGGCCGATGCGAATCTTGCCGGCAAGGGTGAGTGGATCGAATTGACTCACGGCAAGAACGGCATCGATGCATCCGCCGGATTTGCATCCCAGGCAGAAGTTTGCATTCACGCCAGACTGGCAGGCGATGTGGTTGGTGCGACAACCATGGATCGTCCGGAATGGGTCGCCGCCAACCCGAACAAGGCAGAAGTCTACTGCACGCTCACCAACAATAAAAATCGCGGCAAGAAGCCCAACCGGGGCGGCGTCGAAACGCCGGCTGGAGGGCCGAATCCCCGGGTTGGCAATCTGTATGGTCAGGTTGTGCGCTGGATGCCAGCGGGCGGTGATCACACCGCGGCCGGATTCGACTGGGATCTGTTTGTGGTCGCCGGTAACCCGACATTGCACGATGATCTGAACGCGGGCAGCAGCAACATCAACGAGAACAATATGTTCAACTCGCCGGATGGCTTGTCGTTTGACGTCGATGGACGGCTGTGGATTCAGACCGACGGCAATTACAGTAACGAAGAAGAGTTCGCCGGTATGGGCAACAATCAGATGCTCTGTGCCGATACGGCATCCGGTGAAATCCGGCGCTTTATGGTCGGACCCATCGCCTGTGAGGTTACTGGCGCGAGCTGGTCGAAAGATCGCACTACGATGTTCATCGGTATTCAGCACCCCGGTGAAAAAGACAAGCCTTCGCATTGGCCCGATGGTGGTGACACAGTGCCACGTTCTGCCGTGGTGGCAGTGCGGCGCACTGATGGCGGTATTATCGGCGCCTGATAGCAGGCAGGGTCAGGGCGAACGGGGCGATAGCTCGCCCCGTGGCTCTAGTGCTCTGACAAACTAGCAGGCTGTTGCAACGACTCTGGCACCACCCAGGTGACCATTCGCAATGCGCTCTACAAAGAACTCGTAGTTGGAGATATAGGTGTCGTGGCGCTGTTGTCCAAATCGGGCAACGGTGTCGCGCTCCAGCGAGCGAAACATTTCCAGCCGCTCGACCAGTATTTCACGCCACTGCCCGGACAGATCGATCATCTCGTCGATTTCAAAATCTGCGTTCGGCAATAGGTTTCGATATTCGCTCGTACTGACAATCCGGCTGGCGGCAAACGTATTGGCAAATCGCAGCTTATGCTCGTCCGACAAACCCGGCCCTGCAATCCAGTCAGTAAAGCCGAGCTTGCCACCGGGTTTTAAGACGCGCCGGCACTGAGCTAGCAACGCCTCACGATTTTCGATGTGCAGAAAAGCCTCCTGACTGATCGCACAATCGAAACCGGCATCATCCATGGGCAATGCGCAGATATCTGCCTGCGAGAATGTTACCCGATCACTAAGGCCCACCCGATCGGTCAGCTCGCTGGCGCCGTCGACACGGGATTGATTCAAGTCCACACCATGCACGGCACAACCTCTGGTGGTCGCGAGATAACGTGCCGGTCCGCCCATGCCCGAGCACAGATCGATCACTTTGGTGTTGGTGCCGATAGCCAGCGCATCGGCCAGCGCGTCGACAGCCTCAAGGCCACCGTAGTGGTCCTGATCCCATTTCCACAGATCGCGCGCGGTCAATTGATCCGGATTGAGGCCATCGGCTTTGGCTCGGGATAGTATTTCCGCCAGATTGATCGGATGCTCGTCATAGAAAGTTACGATGTCAATTGCGTTCTGCATTGGCTTGTTCATTTTGCTGGATTGGCTTGCTGTGCAGGTCGAGTCTGGATAGTCACTATACCTGTGCAGCCGGGCGATCACATTCCAGGCGCGAGCAAGATCAGTTACCGATTGGCACAACGTGCTGGTCATCGGCGGGTGGCTAACTTAAGATTATTGCCGAGGAAACCGAGTGTCTGCGTATTATGAACAACAAAAACGAATCATCGAGCCATGAGCCTGTCCCGCTCGATGCATTGATCGTGGGCGCCGGGTTTGGCGGGCTTTATCAGCTGCATTGTCTGCGCGATAAGCTGGGTCTGTCGACGCTGGTACTGGAGGCGGGCGAGGGTGTTGGCGGCACCTGGTACTGGAACCGCTATCCTGGCGCTCGCTGCGATTCCGAAAGCCATGCCTACTGCTACTCCTTTTCGCCGGAATTGACCCGTGAGTGGGAGTGGTCAGAGCGCTATCCGGGACCCGCGGAGATCATGCGCTATCTGAATCATGTTACCGATCGCTTCGAGCTTAGGTCACATATCCGCTTCAACTCAAAGGTAGTGTCCGCAAGTTTTGACGAATCGCGCAACTGCTGGCAGGTCATTACAGAGCAGGGTGTGCATTATCACGCACGATTTCTGATTACCGCAGTGGGATGTTTGTCGAGCGCGAATGTGCCTGACATTCCAGGGCTTGCCGATTTTACCGGTAATTGGTACCACAGTGGCCAATGGCCGCACGAGGGCGTCGATTTCAGTGGCCTGCGGGTAGGGCAAATTGGCACGGGTTCAACCGGCATACAGGCGGCACCGGTGATAGCAGAACAGGCGCAGCATCTCACGGTGTTTCAACGCACTGCCAACTACAGCGTACCGGCACGCAATGGACCACTCACTGCACAGGTGAGACAACAGCACCGTGAGCAGGCCGCAGAGATTCGGCAGATAATGCACAGCAATACCAATGGTCATCCGTGGACAATCGATGATCGGCGCGCGTTGGATACACCGCCCGAGGAACGTGAAAAACGCTACGAACAGGCTTGGCAGGTGGGCGGCTTGAAATTTCGCTCGGCGTTCATGGATTTGCTCGCCAGCAAAGAGGCAAACGACACCGCGGCCGAGTTTATCTGTGCGAGGATACGCGACGTGGTGGATGATCCGGAAACCGCGCGTATTCTCTCCGACATCGATCATCCGTACGGTGCCAAACGACCGCCAATCGATACTCATTATTTTGAGACGTTCAATCGCGACAACGTCTCGCTGGTCGATCTCAAAAGCGATCCTGTTGAGTGTATAACGCCGAAAGGTATCCGCACCAGAAACAACGAGTATGAACTCGATGCGATCTTTTTTGCCACCGGTTTCGATGCAATGACGGGGACCTTGTTACGAATGAACATTAGCGGTCGCGACGGGTTAACGTTAAATGACGCCTGGTCGGCCGGGCCAACGAATTATCTCGGTTTACAAATCGCCGGTTTTCCGAATCTGTTTACCGTGACAGGGCCAGG
>CAKZSB010000356.1 GCA_937920585.1 uncultured Granulosicoccaceae bacterium
GGCGAGAACTCGGTTACGATAATGGCGGCAGACTTTTCAACCGCTGCCGACTCGGACGCCGATGGTCGCACCAACATCGAAGAAATTCGCCAGAACCGGGATCCGCTGGCTGTCGCCGACTACCCGATTGCCAAAACGTCCAACCCGCCGTTGATCGACGGCGTGCTCGATGATGCGGTCTGGAATCAAATGTTTCTGGCAAACGGTGCTGCGTCCGGGCGCGCTATTGATACGCTGGTTTTTTCAGAGGGCAGTGGCCTGACAACCGATGGTTTAACCAGCGAATGGTCAGCGGTTGCCGATGGTGACAATCTCTATATTGCCGCGCGAATCGTCGACGACATCGTGAGTTTCGATTCCGGTATGCAGTGGTGGAACGACGACAGCGTGGAAGTGTTTTTGGACGGAGACCACAGCAGACTGAGTAGCTACGATGGCATCAACGATCTGCACCTTACCTTTCGCATCGGCGACGAGCAGGTTTTCAAAAACCAGAATTCAATCGCTATACCGGCTGGTCTCGTGTACGTCATCAGCCAGGCCGGTTTCGATAGCGATGTAGCCGGTGATAGCTTTGCGAGTGATCAAAATGCCGATGGTGTGACAGACACGGGCTACAATCTTGAGCTGTCGATACCGCTGGCGGAACTGGATCTTGTCGCCGGTGAGCCATTCGGTATTAATTTCGAATACAACGATGATGACGACGGCGCCGGTCGGGATTCAAAGTACGCCTGGATTGGCGAGACAGGCGCAGATATTGGCCATATCGATCCGCGTGCCATGGGCACCGGCGAAATCAGTAACTAAGTTACCGAACTACCGGGTGATCTCTATCCCGAGTGCTGTGTTGAATTCAGCGCCGGGTGCCAGCCGCAACATGGCGGGCTTTTCTTCAAACGCTGTGCTGTCTGATTGAGCAGCGTTGTAGCCGTACCACGGCTCTATGCAAACAAACGCCGCACCGGGTTTGGCCCACAGGCCCAGGTGCGGAGCGCCACCGGTATCAACGGTTAAACGGCGGCCGCCGGTTTTGTGATTCAGGTGTATAAGCCGTGATTGAATATTTTTGAATATCAGCGCGTCGCGATCAAAAAGACTGGCAGTTATTTTGATAAGGTTTTCGTTTTTCAGAAGTGGCGAGGCGGTGTCCGTAAGCAAACCGTCGTCATCTAAAAAATATCGATCCAGTGTTTCGTTGTGCTCAAACTCGATGGCATAGTCTTCCAGTGCAGCATCCCCGAGCGGGAGTGCAAACGCGGGATGCGAGCCGATCGTGAAAATCATTTCGCTGTCATCTCGATTGATCACCGTGTAATCCACTCGCAGGCTATACCCGTCCAGAGTGAATTTGCACTGTAGTTCAAATTGCCACGGGTAACTGGCAAGTGTTGCCGCGCTGGACTGCAGGCTGAACGTGACGGATTCAGTGCTCTGCTCCATGCAGACAAAATCTGCCTGCCGTGCCAGACCGTGCTTGGGTATCGACAGAGACTGGCCCCGATAAACCAGCGTGTTGTCGCGCAGCATGCCCACCAGTGGAAAGAGTACTGGTGCGCGCCCGGACCAGACATTGGCATCACCCTGCCAGAGATATTCTTCGCCGCTTGAAGAAAGTACCAGTGACTGCAGTTCTGCGCCGTGTTCACTTACGCTTGCGGTTAGCCAATCATTTTGAATTTCAATCGTCATGGGTAATCTTCAGCTGTATTTGCACTTGCCTGAAATGAAACTGCCCCTGAAGAGGGGCAGTGGGTGAAGTTATGAATTGGTACGTTTAGCTTGCGCCCGGGTAGTCCCGAGTGGCGTGGCCAGTGTAGATCTGGCGCGGGCGTCCAATTCTGAATTCAGGATCAGAGTGCATTTCGAGCCAGTGAGATATCCAGCCTACGGTACGAGCCATCGCGAACATCACGGTAAACATGTTCATCGGTATATTCAGCGCACGCAGAATAATGCCCGAATAGAAATCGACGTTCGGGTACAGACGACGATCCTGGAAATAAGGATCGGCGAGAGTCGCTTGCTCCAGTTCGCGAGCCAGATCGAACATCGGCTGATCACCGTCGAGATCGTCGAGCAGATCGTGGCACAGCTTGGCAATGATCTTCGCACGAGGGTCGAAGTTTTTGTATACGCGGTGGCCAAAGCCCATAAGACGGAACGGGTCGTTTTTGTCTTTGGCGCGCGCAATCGTTGTTTCAATCGTTTCGCCGGAGTTGTAAATGTTCTCCAGCATATTTACGACTGCTTCATTCGCACCGCCGTGCGCCGGGCCCCACAGACTTGCAATACCTGCCGCGATCGATGCAAACGGATTGGCGCCGGAACTGCCGGCAAGACGAACGGTTGAGGTACTGGCGTTTTGTTCGTGATCGGCGTGCAGTATCAGCAGAACTTCAAGGGCGCGTGCTGCAACGGGATTATGTTGATAATCCTGTGCCGGGACCGAAAACATCATCTGCATGAAATTTTCTGTGTAGCCCAGTGAATTATCCGGGTACATAAAGGGCAGGCCGCGATGATGCTTATAACAGTAAGAAGCAATCGTGGGCAGCTTTGCGATCAACCGGTGCGCCGAGATCTCCCGATGTTCCGGATTCGATATGTCGGTGGAGTCGTGGTAGAACGAAGACAGCGCGCCAACCGTGCCGACCAGCATGGCCATCGGGTGTGCGTCGTAGCGGAAGCCGTTGATGAAGTCGCGAATATTCTCGTGCACCATTGTATGGTTCTTGATAGTCGCCGAGAACGAGGCAAACTCGTCGGTAGAAGGCAGTTCACCATAAAGCAGCAGGTAGCAAACTTCGAGGTAGCTGCTCTTTTCAGCTAATTGATCAATCGGGTAGCCGCGATGCAGCAGGATACCTTCTTCGCCATTGATGAACGTGATGCCGCTCTTGCAGCTGCCGGTCATGCCGAAGCCGGGATCGTAGGTGAAATATCCCAACTTGGAATACAGCCCAGTCAGGTCGATACAGCCGGGTCCATGGGTTCCCTGTAGAACTTCAAATTCAGCAGATTTGCCGTCGTCCGAGTTGATTGAGATTTTCTTGTTGGTCATGTTGTTGTCATGTCCCCTTGTTTGACCACGACCCGGTAAGGCGTGGCTACAGCGATGCTCTGCGATCTGCGAACATCACTATAGAGTGCTTCGATTGCTCGCGGCCGTGAGGTCTGGCCGTGACGCTGGAGCTCCTGGGCGCCCTCTCGCGGACGCGATGCTACCCCATTGATTGCTCAATGACGCAACACCGGGAGTATAAATGCTAGTAAGGATAAAGGTTAGTAATTATGTCTATTGTGGTGGCCAATGCTGTCGGTTGTAGGGTAAATCGTTGCGCTGAAAGTTCCTGAACGAACCGCCGCGCGAGTGGCCGGATCACCCGCATTTGATGCGGGTTTTGCCTGTGCAGAATCCCGTATTGTACTCCGCTGGCTGTTTGCTGACGACCGCAAGATGAAAAAATCAGGATTTGCGGCCGGTGCCATCAGTGTAAAATGCACGGCTGTAGCACGGCAAATCAGCCACGCGGATCACTGCCAGATGCCAATGCGATCTCCGTGCCGCAATTCACATTATTCCCCACCAGACTGACTTGCACCCAAACCGATACAGGACCTATTGATGACATCAGTGAATAAAGTTGTGCTGGCCTATTCGGGTGGCCTGGACACCTCCGTCATCCTGCGCTGGCTGCAGGACGAATACCAGTGCGAGGTCGTCACGTTCACGGCCGATCTGGGGCAGGGTGAGGAAGTAGAGCCAGCGCGAGCCAAGGCCAGTTTGCTGGGTGTGAAGGAAATTTACATTGAGGATCTGCGCGAGGAATTTGTCCGCGACTTCGTCTATCCCATGATGCGCTGCAATACGATCTATGAAGGCGAGTATCTGCTGGGTACATCGATTGCCCGCCCGCTGATCGCCAAGCGTCTGGTCGAGATCGCGGCCGAGACCAACGCCGATGCAATTTCACACGGTGCGACCGGCAAGGGCAACGATCAGGTGCGGTTTGAGCTTGGCGCCTACGCGCTCTCACCCGATGTAAAAGTGATTGCCCCGTGGCGCGAATGGGATCTGAATTCCCGCGAAAAGCTGCTCGCCTATGCCGAACAGCGGCAGATTCCGATCGAGCAAAAGCGCGGCGGCAAATCGCCGTATTCAATGGATGCGAATCTGCTCCACATTTCTTACGAAGGCGATCAACTCGAGGACCCCTGGGTTGAGGCGGAGGAGGAGATGTGGCGCTGGACAGTCGCGCCGCAGGATGCACCGGATACCCCGCGTGATATCGAACTCACGTTTGCGGCGGGCGATATCGTGGCGCTCGACGGTGTCGCCATGTCACCGGCAACGGTGCTGGCCGAACTCAACCGAATTGGTGGTGAGCACGGTATTGGCCGCGATGACATCGTCGAGAATCGATACGTTGGAATGAAATCGCGCGGGTGCTACGAAACGCCGGGCGGCACGATTATGCTCAAGGCCCATCGCGCGATCGAGTCAATCACGCTGGATCGCGAGGTTGCCCATTTGAAAGATGAGTTGATGCCGCGCTATGCCGCCGTCATATATAACGGCTATTGGTGGAGCCCCGAGCGAATGATGCTGCAGGCAGCCATTGACCACTCGCAGCAATATGTCAACGGCGTCGTTCGTTTAAAGCTCTACAAGGGTGGCGTGATGGTGTCCGGGCGTCAATCGGATGACACGCTATTCGATCAGCGAGTTGCCACCTTTGAGGATGATGGAGGTGCTTACCATCAACGCGATGCAGAGGGTTTCATCAAGCTTAATGCGTTGCGTATGCGGATAGCAGCCCGGCGACGAGGCGTCTAACCGCTTGACTCAAAACTAAAAAAAAGTGTGACAACTTTGGTTTGCCCGGTGGAGTTGCGTTAAACTCCCGGCATAGTCTTTCGGAACCAATCAATCAGGAGAATGTAATGGACGAGTCGTCCAACGTCAAAAAAGTAGAAAGCGGCACCAAGCAATTCAAAATGCCCGATATGGCCAAAAACATCGGTGTGACCGACAAAAATATCCGTCTGGGTGCTGGTGGCGCACTGGTCCTCGTGGGTATATTCGGATCCAAATTGTGGCTGGTGCTGGGCCTGGTCCTGCTGGCAACCGTCTACTTCGGTACTTGCCCGGTGTATCACTTCGCCAAGCACGATACGCTGTAAGCAACCAGGTAGTTCCGCCGGCGCTCGCTTCGAGCGCCGGTCTCGATGTGCCCTCTCCGCTGTATCCCTCCTCATATCAATAGCGCTAACCCACACGAAGCAGGGCCTGCTCCCGGCAGGCGGGTTGAATCAGCAACAATCAAAAAAATATTACTTTATGTATCAATAAGTTTACAACTTGTGCATAAGGTGCCATTGTAGGCGTGAATGTTGTTGTGTTGAACAGCAGCTTGACTGATTCCCGGTTGATGCAACTGCGAGCGCATCATGAACGCAAAGACCCTCTCCACCATTGGTACTGGCCGCCTGCTTTGCACCCTGGCGATAGCGGTGTTTTGTACCTCCTGTGCATTGTTCCCGTCACCCGGCGGTGAGCATGGCGCTGCCGGCGGGCGAATAACCGGTGGTCTGGCGGTTGGATTCGTGGTTAATCAATCCGGCGCAAAAAAACTGAAGGATTTCGAGCGCAGGCGCTACGCCGATCAAATTGCCGCCCAGATTTTGCTGGCCAATCCGGCGATCGATGGTCGCATTGACAGCTATGGCTATGTGTCCCGTCGCCTCGGCAGCGCATTCTCTGATGTGGTAGACGCCTATCGGCGAAATGGTTCGCTGGAGCCCCGGCATCGCGCGACGATGGTTGAGAGCAAGCTGCGCCGTCGCTACCTCATGCTGGTCAGCATTTCGCCGGTAGATGAAAAGGTACAAATGCCACCTGTGGTCCAGGCTGTACCGCACAAGAACAATGGTCAATTGGCCGATTACGAACTGGTCCGTTATCAGACAGCGCGGATTAAAACAGTGGAAGTCCAGGTCTATGACACGGTCAATGGCCGTCGGGTATTGCTTGAAGAATTCAGTAGCACCGATGGCGGAAAGGCGGTGGTCAATGAGCGCACCGGCAAGCGATACAAGGGGAATTCACTGCTCGCAGCGGTCACGAATTCGCTCGGCAACAAGTTGCGTTATGGTGGCAATGTCAGCTATCCG
>CAKZSB010000357.1 GCA_937920585.1 uncultured Granulosicoccaceae bacterium
CGCGCGTCGCATGCACGAGACAGGCATTCGCGTTGTGCGAGTGGGCGAATTTGCCTGGAGCCGCCTTGAACCCGAGCGTGGAACATTTAATTTCGACTGGCTCGATCGCGCCATCGACACACTGCACAAGGCCGGTATGGAAGTGGTGCTGGGCACACCCACCGCCACACCACCCAAATGGCTAATCGACGAATTCCCCGCTATTCTGGCAGTGGACGAAAACGGCAACACACGCGGTTTTGGTTCACGCCGTCACTATTGTTTTTCATCGCCCGAGTATCGGGTTGAGTGCCAGCGAATCGTTACCGCAGTCGCTTCACATTTTGGCCAGCACCCGGCTATCACAGCATGGCAGACCGACAACGAATACGGTTGCCACAGCACCATCGCCAGTTACTCCCCGGCCGCCGCACTGGCTTTTCAACGCTGGTGCAAATCACAGTACAAAACCATTGATGATCTAAACCGGCAATGGGGCAATGTTTTCTGGAGCATGGAATACCGGAACTTTGAAGAAATCCCTCTGCCATGTGGTGCCGTTACCGAACTAAATCCGGCTCATCGACTGGCGTTCTATCGTTTTTCATCAGCACAGGTAGTGTCGTTCAACCAACTGCAGGTAGAGATACTGCGAGCGCACTCACCGGGCAGAGACATCCTGCATAACTACATGGGCAACTTCACCGAATTCGACCACCACGCCGTCGGCCGCGATCTGGATATCGCCACATGGGATAACTATCCGCTGGGGTTTCTCGATCGCGACAGCAACAACGAGGCCGACAAACAAAAATGGTATCGAACCGGCCACCCGGATTCCTCTGCCTTTCATCACGATCTGTATCGCGGTGTTGGCAACGGCCGCTGGTGGGTCATTGAGCAGCAACCTGGCCCGGTTAACTGGGCGCCGCACAATCCCTCACCCGCACCTGGCATGGTGAGGCTTTGGGGCTGGGAAGCACTGGCACACGGCGCCGAAGTTATGGCCTGGTTTCGCTGGCGCCAGGCGCCGTTTGCACAGGAGCAAATGCATTCAGGCTTACTGCTCCCAAACGGCGAGGATGACGTCGCTATCGCGGAAATTCGCCAACTGATGACCGAGCAGGCCGCGCTGTTCGAAGATATCGACATACCGCTGCCAGCGGCAGAACAAGCGCCGGTAGCGATAGTGTTCGATTACAACGGCGACCAGGCCTTGCGCATTCAATCGCAGGGCGCGAACTTTGATATTGGCCAATGGACACAGCAACTCTACACCGCCTGCAGGCGCTGCGGCGTCGATGTGGATATCGTGCCAGTCGATGCCGATCTATCCCGCTACAAACTGGTGATTCTCGCCAATACTGCCATCGTCACTGCCAAACTTGCCGAAGAACTTCAACGCGGTTCCGCAACGGTTGTGATCGGGCCTCGCTGTGGAAGCAAAACCGAAGATTATTGCATCCCGCCGGAGCTACCGCCCGGGGCGCTGCAACAACTGCTGCCGATTGCCGTCACCCGGGTTGAATCCTTGCCTGACTTTGTTACCTTTACGGTGCAGGCTGATGGCGAGCAGTACATCGCGCATCGCTGGCGCGAATATGTTAAAACCGCGCTCGAACCCGCCGGAGTATTCGACGATGGCTGGGGATTTCATTTCAAGCACGAACGCGTGCACTACCTCAACTGCTGCCTCGACGAAGCTTCGCTCAATCAGTTTATGCAACGACGAATCGAGGAGGCCGGGCTGCCAGTGATTCAATGTAACGAAGGCTTTAGAATACGACAGCGTGGCCCCTATATATTTGGTTTCAATTTCGGACCGGATGTTATCGAGTTGCCTGATGAACCAAAACTATTGATTGGGGACACCAGGGTAATTCCGGGTGAGGTAGCGATCTGGCGTACACCGTAGTTTTGGTTCAGATTAAAACGCCGCCATAACACCAATGCAAACAAACTGGCCCTATAACCGCAATCGCTGGCTTCAAACGAAGCCAGCCTTGCGATAACGTTAATGCCATTGTCACTACACCGGCGGTAGCCGTGTACTATGACTCGATCAGACAGCGATTCCACCACAAGCTCAAATCATTAATCTTGTTACCGCTTCCGCGTTCCCATATGTGAATCTGCGCATCATCCAGCCCTCTTGATCCACCGCTGCCGGTAATCATCACGCTGTCGCCATCAAAACTGGTAAAGCGCATTGATACTGGCTCTCGATAAGTCAGCATCTGCTCCTGCAACATACCTGCAGCGATTCGCTCTCCCATCCGCAGAGACTCGTAGTAGTCGGTGTAATAATGAACGCCGCCGAAATTTCGGCCAATCGAAACATTGGCGGCCAGCTTGTCCAATTCGCCCTCGATTGTCAGCGTTTCATTATTCGGATTGCTCCAGGGGTGGAGTGCCCCACCCGGATTCCCCAGCGTATCATCGCCGGTGATGTAATATTCTTCGTTAAGATCTTTAAGATCGATAGGAGCATTGGCACCGCCCGCGGTCGGGAACAGTTGTTCAGGTGCTGTCGCGATCATTTGTGCAAGTGGCGTGCTGCCCCGCTGGTGGTCTGAATTGTACAACTCAAAAAATGCCTTCAGAATGGTAGTACACGCACCGGCGACGGTGGCGTGCCCGGCACCGTAGCTGCCGTGCACAGGCGACCCTTCCGGAAACGCCTGAGACAGTAATAGATTTTTATCATTATCAATCCAGCCTGTCACGGCATCGGGGTCGGCAGCACCAATCGCTTCATTATGCGTTACAACCCACTCGGCAAGCGACGTGCTGTTCAATTCTGTTAAAAGCTGTTCAGCCAACGGCAGAACATTGTTGAGTCTGTGATTCTGGGCCGCATGGGCGGCCAACGTCACCACACCGCCCAGTGCCTCGGGCCTGGCGCGCAGGTGAATCTGGTATTTCTGGCGTCGAACAGCCTTCAGCGCGCGAGTGGCAACTTCTGGCAGCAGGGTAAGAATGTGCGGCCCGCCAAATGTGGCGAACGCATCGCGAGTCGGGTGTCCAGAACCTTCCGGCAACCCGATATCAGATCCGACACCAAGCCCGAGCATGATCAACATGGCATTGTGATAGGCCTGATAGAGCTCATCGAAATGTACAAACGTTGCCAGGTCGCGAGGCGCGTGAATAAACCTGCCGAAGGTGGGTAGTTTGCTGGTGCCAGGCGGATCCTCGTAACCGAATGTGTCGGTATTCTTGCGGTCGGCACCATTCTGCACATCGCACCACGTCCCCCAATCCGCCAGATAGTCTTTGCCGTTTATCTGTGGCAGGATGCGCTGATTGATTAATTGCTGTCCGTAGCGGATAAAACCGTCCTGCACCTCTATATCTGCAAGGGTCCCTGGCGGCCCTGCCACGGCACGCGGGCTCGCCGTGAGTTCCCACATGGCCTGGGTCACACCCTTGGATGATACCGGTTGCGCCCGATCGTTCCTGTTACTGTTATCCTCGCGATCCGCCGTACCAATCAGGAAGAACTGCGATATGTAGGGCCCCGTCAGCGCACCTGATGTCGAGCCCCGGAACAATGTCCTGACCGATAGCTTGTCATCATTCGGATCCAGCCTGGCATTTCGGCGCGCGGTCTGCCGATCATCCAGTTGCGAACTCAATGCCTGCCCTGTGCCACTTGTTTTATTGTTCCAGCTGAACTTATTCAGTTCGACAAGCAGGTCGTTCACAGTCTGGCCGGTGCTTAAGGTGCCAGTACCCGCCTCGATTTCCTCGAACGGTATATCTCTACACAAAGCCATACCATACAAATCAGCCATTTCAGCGGTAAGCTCGGCCGACCCCAGCTTCGGTGCAGGCGGCATGGCAACGGCGTCAGGGTCTGGCCCCTCAAGTTCGTAGATATGGCCACTCAACGGGCTCTCCCAGGTTCTGGGCCCTTCAGTGTTGGTGTGGTAGTTACCCGGGTGCAGCGGTATTTCAAAACGAGCCGGCTTCATCGAGGTGTATGTGCCGACAAAAGGGGATTCATTGCCGTTCGTCCCATCCTGATTAATTTCGCCGATCATTACTTCAAAGTCTGAGCCACAGACAATGCCATAATCGTCATGCGGCATACTCTTGGTGAACGTCGTTACGGGTGGGTCGAGAAGCTCCGACTCCTGATTGTTTCTCTGGTCAATCGGTGCGCCAAGTCTCTGTCTGCTCAAATTCGCCGCTTCAATACGAACTCTCTCGCTGACCGCAGCACGTTGGTCCTGTTTGGGATTCGGGTCCAATTTACGCATTGTGCTCTCCTTGTTGCACAGATGAAATCACCCCGATACGTATACATTGTTATCGGGTTTCACCTATGACATAGCAATTGACCTTATTGATCAATGGTGCAATTGCGTAAGGAAAGTTCTCGACAGCGTTTTAAAAGGCCCTGTCAAATACCGACACCAGCCACCGGATGTTCAATCACTACCTGTCTCGCCTGCAAGTGCCACTGCAATGGACGCCGCCGTCCGCGCATTGTTTAAAACGAGCTCAATGTTCGCAGCAAGACTATCGCCGCCGGTTATCTGTGCAATGCGCTCCAGTAAAAAAGGGGTCACCTCTTTGCCGGCTATCCCCTGCACTTCTGCCTCGGCCAACGCATTGTCGATCGCGGCGTTAATGATCGACGCGTCCATCGAATAGGCCTGCGGTACCGGCACACAAATCAGTGCACCACCTTCAAGCCCGACTTGCCATTTCGCGCTCAGCGCAGCGGCAATCTCGACTGGCTGATCGATACGATAATCGACATCGAATTCACTGCTGCGGGTGTAGAACGCTGGCCAGCAGTCGGTACCGCAACCAATCACCGGCACGCCTTGCGTTTCAAGGTATTCGCGGGTCAGGCCGAGGTCGAGTATCGACTTGGCGCCGGCGCAAACCACCGCCACGCTGGTGCGCGCAAGTTCCTGTAAATCGGCTGATATATCGAATGTGCGCTCGGCACCACGGTGTACGCCACCAATGCCGCCGGTGGCAAAAATCCGAATCCCCGCCATCGCCGCAATGATCATGGTCGCCGCTACGGTAGTGGCGCCAATCACGTTTTTATCCGTCACCGCAAATGCGATGTCACGACGGCTGATCTTCCACGCGTCCTGGCCACACTGGGCCAGTTTCTCGATTTGCGCTTCATTGAGCCCCACACACAACTGGCCGTCCATTATCGCGATGGTTGCCGGGGTGGCACCATTATCGCGTACTTCCTGCTCTACCCTTAATGCGGTTTCGCGATTCTGCGGATACGGCATACCGTGCGAGATAATGGTGGATTCCAGCGCGACCAGCGGGCGATTATCAGCCAGCGCGCGCTGCACTTGTTCACTAATGCATAAAGTGTTGTTCATTGCAGGAATTCCTTAAACAAGTTGATCGCGCGCCATGGCTTTGGTAACGGCGGACTGGCTGGCACAGGTGAGCGCTGCGGCACGCAGACCCCACTGCAACTGGGCTGGCACCGGCTCGCCGCAAAGCCGTGCCGCCACTACGGCTGCAAGTAATGCATCGCCCGCGCCATTCACACTGACAACCTCGACCGGCACACCGGCAAGCTGCAGACAGTGATCCGCATCGGCATAGACGATTCCCTTTTCACCCAGCGACATCAGGATTGAAGTCACGCCACGCGCCAGCAAGTCACTGGCCAGTGAGGTCGCACTCGCGTCGGCACTGACGCTACCCAAGAGTTGCAGGGCTTCGTCTTTGTTGACTTTCAACAGCGCGATGGAATCGAGCACTGGCAGAAGTTTCAGACACTTGCTTCGCGACACCGCCTCGCAGATAAGCGGGATAGCGGTGCACTGTTCAGCGAGCTCGACGATCATATCAGCTGGCAAATTGGTGTCGACGATACAGCAGTCGCTCTGTGCAAGCCGTTCGCCGAGCAGTGGAAAATCACCAAGGCTGAGTTTGTCGAAAAT
>CAKZSB010000358.1 GCA_937920585.1 uncultured Granulosicoccaceae bacterium
CTGTTGTCGCCAGCGCGCAGGCCGGTTCAACTGACCCGTGATCTGGAAGGTTTCTGGCGCACGGGCTACTCGCAGGTGCGCAGCGAACTACGCGGACGCTACCCCAAACATCACTGGCCGGAGAACCCGCTTACCGCAACCGCCACCAGCGGAACAAAGAAGCAGATGGCGCCGCGCAATCGCTGAATGCGGTTTAATTAGTCTCCATGTGTAAAGCGCTGTAATCACATTTTCAGCATAGCAAACCGCCTGTTCTGCGGGTTTGGCTCCAGATTGATCCGATACTGTCGCTACCACGCAGCACTACACTGGCGCCGCGCAATGATCGGTTGCGGCATTTGGGCTATGAAGTGCAGGAGACGTGGCGATGATAGAGCTTTCAGAAGTGGTAGAGGTTTTCCGAAATGGCACGACAGAGCAGTGCGACACATTGCTCAGTCGGTTTCCAAAGCTTGTGTCGCACCAGTTTACGCTGCCCAATGATCAATTGAAGTCGACACTGGAAATAGGTGTTGAAACCCACGATCACGACAAGCTCATGTTGTTGGTCAACCGCGGTGTATCTCTGCAGGAAGGCAATGCGCGATTAATCCACAGCTGGCTGCATTCGATTGACTACAGCCGCCCCTTTAGCGAAGCTGTTTTGGCTGAGCTGGTCAAACTGGGGCTGAATTTCTCGGGCACCAAAGAGGAGTGTGCAAGACTGCTTCAATATGGTCTCGATCGCTGTTTTCGGAGCGATGATATTGAGCTCTTCGAGTGTTTAATGAAATACGGATTTGATCCTGTCGAATGTGAGCATGTCGCCGGAATTTGCAGTTTGAACAGTGCCTTAAAAGGGCGCTCGGGCCCCAGGACGTTTACAACCAAACTATTGAAGGCGCGTTCTCGGGAAGATTGTTCCACCCGTGTTGCGCTTAGGATGATCGAGCTGGGCTGTAATACTTCTGGTACCGATGACGACCCGGGACCGATGAGAGTAGCGTTGCGACAGCGCTTGTACAACGTTTGCCGAGTGCTGCACGACAAAGGGGTCGATGTACGAATCCCCGCTACAGATCGTGAAACCGGCGAATTGCTGGAGACTTTGTTATGTCTAAAAGGCATGCCTGGCGATATTCTGGCCCTGTTCATGGATGCCCTCGATCCCGGCTATGTAATGCCCTGTGGAACTACCACGCTTCATCTGGCGGCCTGCAGGGGTAACGTTGCAGTGATCGACAATTTGTGTTCGCGTGGAGTCGACATCAACACGCTCACCAAAACTGACAACACCCCCGTTATGTGTGCCGCCGGGCAACGGCAAAAGGAGGCGGTAGAGTATTTTATCAAAGCCGGTGCCGATCTGAATTTGATTGCAGAAAGTGGCGGAACGGTACTGGATATCGCGCAAAAGCAAAAGTCGTTTAAGCAGGTGTGCACACTATTGCAGAAGGCAGGTGCGAAAACCAAAACAGAACTGGACAATCAGGGACAGAGTCTACCTTTTGCGGAAATGGCCATGAATACCGTTCAAACCGGTGAGCCCTGGGCGGAGATATTCCGGCAAAGGCTGGCCGATATGCCGGATGGTGAAGCGCGGAACTGGCATTCATTGTGTCAACATTGCGCTGATAATGACAGTGCTAAACCTTCGAAGAAATGGCTCACGCTAGCCAATCAATTTGTGCAACAGATTGGCGTAGATACCTATCGCGACTGCATGCTTGAGTTGATGCCGCTGGTAAAAAAACAAAGGACGGCGTTCCCCGAAAATGACTATGGTTACGAAGACATCGGGGAGTATCAATTCAGTGCTAACAATACGCGCGTTTTAAAGGGCTTGTTGTGGTTGTGCACAGCACCAGATGATGAATTGAGTGTGGCATTGCGCGAACTCGCCAGTGCTATGTACAGAAAGGTTCCGTACGTTGGAATGCGTAGTGCAAAACTTGCCAATGCCTGTGTCTATGCACTGGCGGCAATGCCAGGCGATACGGGATTAAAACAGATCATCACGTTGCGGTCCCAAATCAAATACAATGCCGCGCTTGTTAATGTTAATCGCGTTTTTGATCGATTGGCCAAAGAGCGCAATGTGACGCCCGAAGAGCTGGAAGAGTTGTCAGTTCCGGATTATGGTCTGCAGGAAGTCGGTGGCTTGTCCATTCAATTGGGTAATCACCTGGCAGTATTGCATTTGGGCAATGACGGCAGTTGCAATCTTGTCTGGGAGTGTGAAGGCAAGAAAAAGAAAACAGTCCCGGCGGCAATAAAGCGTGATTTCGCAAGTGAGCTCAAGGCTTTAAAGGTCAAACAAAAAGATTTGAAAGCGGCGTTGTCTGCTCACAGGCAACGGCTTGAAGGTCTGTACCTGCGTGCCAGGTCGCATCCGTTTGAACAGTGGCGTGAACAATACCTGGATCATAATCTCATTGGTTTTCTGGCACGACGGTTAATTTGGGTCGCCACGTGCGACGAATCCGAAACTACGGTGTTCTGGCACGACAATGCCTTTGTCGATAGTGCAGGCGCCGTGGTTGAGGCGAAGGAACACTGGCAAATGTCATTGTGGCATCCGTGCCGTTCAACAGGGCGCGAGGTACTCGCATGGCGAAAATTTCTCATCGACAATGCGGTGACCCAGCCATTCAAACAGGCGCACCGGGAAATCTATGTGCTCACAGATGCAGAGCGCGAAGCCGGGGAGTTCAGTACGCGTTTTGCTAACCATATACTGAAGATGTCACAGTTTCACGCGTTGGCGACTCAACGCGGATGGTCTCAGAATCGAGGTGGAAGATGGGATGGCGGCTCTGAAAATTCGGCTATGCGGCGTTTGCCACAGCATGGAATTGAAGTGGTATTTACTGCTAACGGTATCGATGCATATGGAATAAGCCAAACCGGTATGTTCGAGTGTGTTGGGACAGGTTCATTGTTTTTTCGGTCTGCAGGCACCGATAACGGATACCGAAACCAGCGTATCGAGATTCACACAATAGAGCCACTGTTGTTTTCCGAGATCATGCGTGATATCGACCTTTTTGTTGGTGTTTGCAGCGTTGCCAATGATCCGGACTGGCAATCGCGCGAGGTCGAATACTGGAGTCGCCAGCATGAGGCAGCACTATCGGCCACGGCGCAAACCCGTCGGGAGGTGCTGGAGTCGCTTATCCCGAAACTGGCAATAGCGTCCAGGCTGACATTGGAGGATCGCTACCTGGTGGTTCAGGGCAAGCTTAGGCAGTACCGCATTCATCTTGGTTCCAGCAACATTAAAATGTCGCCTAACGATCGATATCTTTGCATCGTGCCAGCGGGTAAGGCCAATCAGATCATGCTGCCATTCGAGGGCGACAAAACGCTCAGTTTGATTTTGTCTAAAGCGTTCCTGCTGGTAGACGATCATAAAATAAAAGACTCTGTCATCGTCGAACAATTGATGGCGGCCTGATCCGATGCTTACCGATAACTTGCTCAGAATCCGTGATGTCTCGGCTATGGGGCAGATGATGCACGAGTTTTTTTTGCCAATGCCGGAGGCTGAGATCAGCGTCAGGCAATTGATCGAAGTGCGAGTTCGTGCAGAGGTGCATGATTACATGCAGGGCCGAAAGCACAGCGGCTATGATCTTTTCGATGTCGATGAGGTAGAGAAAATCCTCAATCGACACGGGGTGGGGCAGCCGCCACAGCTTGATGTGGAAAAACAGGTATCGAGAGCGCTCAGCGGTTTCAAAGCCAACCGGTTTTTCGTCATCGTCAATGACAGGCAAGTGACCAGTCTTGATCAAACCGTGGCAATCTCCGATGCATCGGAAGTATCTTTTATGCAGTTGCTGCCACTGGTGGGGGGCTGAATCAATCCCGCAAGTTTTCGGGCCGGGGGATAGAGGTCGCGGCAGCACGCAGCAATCGGCTTTAGTCACGCCAACGCCAGTGGAACACATAGACTTGTAATCCGGGGTCGATTGACGTTCGGCTGTCGGCTCAGTAATCTCGGCCTTCCACGGTATTTCTGCGATAAGCAATGAGTCTGACCCGAAGAAGTCTTTTGAAATTAGCGGCCGCGTCGACCGTGAGCCCGGTCTTTGCCAATACCAGCGCTGGTGCTGATCCGATAACCGTTGGCAGCGTGCTGGATACCTCGGGCATTTTTCAGCTGTATGGTCGCCCTATGGACAAGGCAGTGACGCTTGCCGTTGAAGAAATCAACGCCGCCGGCGGCTTGCTGGACAGGCCACTTCGAAAGATCGCCTACGACACACGTTCAGACATGGCCATGTACTCAGAACATGCCACAAGGCTTGCAGAGATTGACAAGGCCGATGTAGTCCACGGTGCGGTATTGTCGGCGGCGCGCGAAGTCATTCGGCCAATTCTACGTGAGGCGCAGACACTCTACTTCTACAACACGCAATACGAAGGCGGCGTTTGCGATCGCAACACTTTCTGCACCGGTGTAACGCCGGCACAGCAAACTGAAGTTCTGGTACCTGAAGCTATTGAGCGATGGGGCAAGAAGATCTACATCCTCGCCGCCGACTACAACTACGGCCAGATAACCGCGAGACGAATCGAGAAATACGCCACGCAACACGGTGGTGAAGTTGTTGCGGCCGAGTTCTTTGCGCTCGATGTGTCAGATTTCAGCGAGGCCATTGCCAATATTCAGGACGCCAAACCGGATATTGTCATGTCGGTACTGGTGGGAGGTGCGCACCTGTCGTTTTACAGGCAGTGGTCTGCCACCGGTATGAATCGCCGTATTCCGCTGGCGTCAACGACCATGGGGGCGGGCAATGAGCACACTGCGCTGACACGTGAAGAGGGCGACGGCATCATGATGGTGTACAGCTACTCCAAGCAGCTGCAAAGCAACGAAAACAAATGGTTCCTGCGCCGCTGGCAACGGCGCTTTGGCAGCATTGAGGATCTGCACGAGCTGGCAGTTGCCACCTATCAGGGGGTGCATCTTTGGGCTCAGGGCGTGCGTGCTGCAGGCTCTGTCGAGCGCGACAAGGTCATAGAAGCGCTAGAGGGCGAGGTCAGTTTCCGCGGCCCGGTCGGCCGCGTGTCACTCGATGCAAAAACCCACCATGTGGTGACGCCGGTGCATCTGATTGAAGTGAATGATCAGAAGATGACGGTAGCCAAAAGCTTTGGCGAGCGACAGCCGGTAGATACCCAGGCTGTCTGTGATCTGGTGGCGAATCCTGCGGATACCACTCAATACGAAATATAGAGGTGGCCGGAAGCAGGCTACCCGGGTCAGTCAATGACTTCGAAATGGGCGTCGACAGTCTTGCGATTATTGATGTCTAGAATGTCCTGCGGGCAGGCCGACATCACTGCTATGCAATCGAGCTGGGCGCGCCAGAGTACGTAGTCACCGGGTTTGCTCAACGGGGCATCGAATGACAGGGCGCCGCTTGTCTGCCACGGGATGTTCATGAACAGATTCATTGAACATGGCGTGAAGGGCACGGTGTAGCCCAGTTGAAGCAGGGCGGCGTGCATATTGTCACGACAGTTATCGTGGTAGTCAGTGCAGCCCAGCAATCCATAGCGCTCATTGTCGCACGGGGCGATCACGGTATCGTGCCGGCCCGGCGAGGTGTCTTCCTCCAGTGTCATGATGGGGCGGCGGCGATTGCTGTAGAGATGATCGCCGACTTCCGGACACATCTTCAGCCAGGTCGCGCGGCACTGCTCCATGCCGGAGTGTTCACTCAGGTGATTGCTGACAAAGGCCCAGAAGTCGACGACCTGGTGTCCGTGGGTATTGATGACTCGCAGTGCCTGGCCGGCTGCGACATGCACTGCAACGCCGCGTCTGGCCGGAATTGTTTGAAGCGACATGGCTATAGATCCGGGTCTTGGTTGAGTGCGAGTCTGGCAGAAAATCGAGTAGCAAGCACACCTGAACGCGAAGTGTTTCGTTTATATCCGGATTACCTGCGCACCAGCACGGGCTCGCTGGCTGAGCCAACCAGGTCTGCCTCAACACCTGCCGCTTGCAAAATATAGTATCCGGCGTCGGCGTTGCTGCGAGGCAACAGCACATTCAGTTCAGCAAGGCCGTTGCTGTCAAGCGTTAGCAGAAATTCCTGCACGTTGATGATCGTGTTGGGCTCGTACGGATCGATGTCAAATCCACCATCCGGTGTGCCCTCGAGATACAGACCGGCCTCGGAGACAAACAGGCGAATGCTTTGCGATGGCTGGCCATTCAGGCTAACCGTTTGCTGATCCTGGTCAAGATCGGAGCGGTTTTCGACACCGAGCAGCGCCAGGAGAGGTGGTTCGGGCGTCTGGTAACGCAATTGCACCTGGGCTGCGGTATTGCTGCCAGCGGTACCGAACAATCGGCCGCTCTGGCTGCTGCCATCGGCATAGATGACCGTCACGGTGGCGCCGGCGATTTCAAATCCGGAAATACTGGCTGCGTGGCGATCACCCGGCGGTGCGACACCCTGCACGTTGGCTGGATCCAGATCGATCGAAAAGGTCATTTCCTCGCCTGGCTGGAAATCGTTGAACACCAGTTCCAGCTGATCGTAGCCACCCGCGTTTTCGGAAGTGAACTGGCGCGAGGCGTAGCCGGTTTCGAAACCGCCGCTGTCGACTGAAAGGTCCTTGAATGCACTGTCGCCCGCCGTGCCAAGCGGGTCAAATACGATATCGCTGATTGCGGCACTGGCCAGATCGATAACCACACTGCTGATTAGCGCGGTCGCCGAAACATTCACAAGCCTGAAGGAACCGGCAGTGTAAGTGCTGGAACTGTCCAGCGGTGCGTCTGTTAACAGGAAGAGGTCGGTCGCAGCCTCGCTGTCCTCGCCCTGAACCGGGCCAGTGTCGGCTGGTTCTGTAACATTGATTTGTGCCTCGACCAATGTATTGAGCACACCATCCTGAACGCTGAGCTGAATCTGGTAGACGCCCTGGCTGCTGAACGACACGGTGGTAGTCGCCTGATTCTGGCTACCGAAAAACACCTCTCCCGGACCCGATATCGCGCTCCACCAGTAGTACAGCACGCCATCGGGCAAGCCGTCGTCCTGCGCCTCGGCGGTGAGTTGTAACGTCTGGTTAAGTGCTATCGAATTGTCAGCGATATCGCTGATCGCGGCAACAGGAGCCAAATTGGCGATCGGAAGCACGGTCACGGCGATGTCGTCAGTACTGACCAGCTCGTTGGCGCGAGCCTCGATTCTGAGCTCGTAGTCGCCGTCGATCGGAAATTGCGCTGTCGTTGCCGCGCTCGTGGGGTCACTGAAAATTGCATCGGCCGGGCCGCTGCGGGTTGACCATTCGACAGTCGGTACGGATCCGTCCGAGAATCGATAATCGAGCGTTGCATCGAGGTTGAGCACGTCGGGCAGTGTCAGGTTGTGATCCGATCCGCCGGACACTTGCAGCCGATCGCCGCTGACCACAATGACTGTGACGTTGTCGTCGGTGCTCTGTTCGTCGGGGCCGATTCCTGTCGGGGTGAAGCTGGCATTGCTGGTGAACAGCAATTTATCCAGCAGTACGTTGGTATCGCGGGCGAGAATGGTGGTCCGAATCATCTGCTCCGCCTCAACCGTGAGGGTCGCGGCCAATTGCCATGTCCAGTCGGCTGAAAACAGTGCGGCGTTCGGTTCATATGAATTGCCGACAGAATGCAAATGGATGTCTACGCCACTGTCGGGATTTCCCTGCCGCCCGCGTAACCAAAGGTATCGCGTGCCTGCCTCGGTGTAGGTGACGTCATAAGATAATCCGGGCCGGGCGCTGCCGGCACCTGCGAGTTTGACGGCTGATCCATCGCTTCCCGTTGCTGTCACTCGATCCCAAACCAACCCGTCCGCCGAGCCGCGTTGAGTCCAGTTCTCCGCTTCGATAACGGTCAGCCCGTTTTCCTCGGAATATACGAAACCGCTGTTGCCCGATGAGCATGCGACCAGCAGCAATAAACCTGGGAAGAATGGGGCGATTCTCATTTTTGGTGTTCCGGTTTCACATCCAGCATCAATGTCCCTGGCTATCGGATCGAGCGTCGCCAGCGAGACGATAGCCATCGCAGATATCGGCCGACCGCGAGAATTTGCAAGTGCCGGTGCGCGATGAGGTCCGCAATCCCGCGTTGCAGTTGTCTATGACGCAGTCTGGAGAGGGCTGTTATCTTTTTCGAATAAATGCGCGAAAACGTTAATGGTTGGTGCGCTGCCAGTTATTCCCGGCGATCTTTTGCAAACCGGGTTTCAGTTCCCGGTATGTGGCGCCTGTTGTCGTTATGGTGTGGCGTTACATTTCCTCACAGTATCAGCGTTCGTAGTTTGCAACACTGTCGCCGTTGAGAGTCACGTAAGCCTCGCAGGCGAACCCGCTGGAAGTTGGGGCAAAAGTAAGGAGCAAATTTCCATTGAATGACTTAACCAAAATCGGCCTTGCCACTGGTATGGCAATACTGCTGGTGCTGGGCATGATCTTTAAGAATAAACCCGGTAGTCACTCTCCCGGAACCGAGGCGCGCCAGGCACTGGCTGAGAGCAACCAGCAAGTTGTATCACTACGAACTGAACTGGAACAATCCAGTGCGGGCAATGAAAAGACGATTGCCACATTGCGCACCGAATTGAGCCAGCTTAACGAAAGCCGCAACGCTTTGAGCGGCGCTCTGGAAAGCGCCAGAGCGGAGCTTTCGGATCTGAAAGCGAATCAGCAACCTGCAGATAACACCGAAGACGCGCAGCGCCAGGTGGCCACTTTGCAGCTTGAGGTTGAAGGATTGCGGGCAAAGCTTGCTACATCCGAGGCGACCAGCCAGGAAATGATTACCGGCCTGAACGCCAGGCTGCGCGCTCAAAACACGGCTACACAGTCTGCCGGCAGTGCGCAGTTGCTTAGTCAGGTGCAGGGGCTGCAGGCGAAAGTCAGCCAGGCAGATCTGCAGATCGCGCAAAGTCGCGAAGATGCCGAGCAGGCACGAACCTCATTCGATGAGCAGCTGGCCTCGGTCACTATGCAGCGCGATGAAATGGCAGGTGAGCTCGAGCTTGTAGCGCAGCAAATGCAAGCGCAGGAAAAGTCGATGGCTGACCAGCAAAGCGAAGTCAGTCGCTTGCAAACAGACCTTAAGGCCGCCGAGGGTGCGCTGGATGAAGCAACCGCCGAGCGGGATTCATTACTGGGTCGAGTTGCTCAGTTGAAGCAGTCCACGGAAGGTTCGCAAAGTGCCAGTGATAAGCTGACAGAAAAAGTACGCGAGCTGGAGGCACGGGCGGAGGCTCTGCAAGCGCAAACCGGTGATCTCGAAACGGCTCGAGATGGCTTGCAAACGAAGCTTGACGACACGGTCGCTGAACTGGAGTCCGCCCGTACCGAGATTAAAACGCTCAGTGCCGAGCAAACCCGTTTGAATAGCGCGATCGCTGATGCGAGGACACAGGGCAAGCCTGATTCGAGCGTGAACGAGGGTACTGCCAAGCTCATCGCCGCGTTGAGCAATCGATTTGCCGTCGCCGGTATCGATGGTGTAAAGATCTACGAGCGAAGTGGTGGCATCGTCAGTGTGCGAGCGGGCAACAGCGAGGTTTTTAGCCCGGGTGGAACTGCCATTTCTGCTGAAGGCAGAGAAATTCTGGCCGAGGTTGGCAGTGTGCTGGCAGCCATGCCGGATAGTCGTCTGCAGATCGAAGGCCATACCGATAACATTCCTATCGGGCCTGTGATGTCTGGTCTGTACGGCAGTAACTGGGATCTTTCGGTAGCCCGTGCGATGGCGGCGGTGCGACATCTCGAGCGGCGCGTTGGCATTGGTGCGGATCGATTGTCAGGTGCCGGGTTTGGCGAGTTCATGCCGGTGGCAACAAACGACACAGCTGAGGGACGCAGCCTGAATCGACGCATTGAGATCGTCGTTTATCCGGTGGAGCAGACGCCGAATTAGGCCGGGATCCTAAAAACTGCTAGTCATTGTCCAGCAGGCCGGCGCCCGCGCCAGCCGTGCGGGATTGTTCACTGGATGGCACGTACATCGCCGACGCCAGTTCAAGCAAGTGTTCCCAGGCCTGCGGCTGTACCACCAACTCCGTGCTGTTCGGTGCTTCATGTGCCTCTGGATGGTCGCTGGCGATCAGGCGAAATCGTGTGTCCTTCGAATGCAGCAATTTCTCAAGCGCGCCAATAGAATACGGCCGCGATTGTTCATCGGTGACGACGTAACCGTCGCCGTTGTGCTCTTTGCGGCAGCCGGCGAGTCCGGCCAGCAATACCGGCGAGTCGCAGTTGAAGAACAATACTTCGTCGCACACGCCAGCCTGCAATAAATCCAGTGCCGCAGGGCCGGCAAGGGCGACGCGCGCATCCTGAAATGACGCTATGGTGTCGTTTCGCTGCGGTGCGCATTTCTGCGGCAGTGCAGCATTCAGACTGGCCAGTACGGCACCAATACCGTCGCCACCCCGCGCGGTAATCCAGCCACCGGCGCGCGCGACATCCTCGGCGACCCCGGTAGTCGCACCAGCGGCCCTGGCGGCTTTGTGCAAGGCCGCCACCAGTTCATTTTCCGAGCAGATCACGTAGATTCTAGTACTGGCAGCCACCAGTCGTCGGCATCGGTATATTGCAGCTCATCAGCCAGCGGCGCGCCCTGACATAGAGTGATGCGAGTCCAGCGCTCGGACTTCGGATCGAATTTACTGGCGCCAAAGAACGACAGCTTGCAGCGCAGCATATCAATGGGCAGGCAGGTGCCGGCGATCAGGTTGTCGCGAATCTCACCGTAGGGGTAGCGTTCCAGCGTTTGCACGCGGCGCACCGCAAACCGGTGCATCGGGTGGGCGAGTAAAAACTCGGCGACGCTGATCGACGCCGGCAGGCGCGACAACTCACTGTGCAATGCCTGGACGCGGCGGGCGACATCCAGCGGTAGCTCCAGTTCTGCACCCGGTTCGGTGTGGCGATCGCCAAGGCGGGGTTCAAGTTTTTCTTCCGACACGTACCAGAACTGTGCGGTTTGCTGCGGGTCATTGAAGTCGAGCTCGAGCGCCCACTGAAATTCGGTTTCAATCGCGGTGCGCAGGTGATCCGTGGTTTGTGAAGGCGACAACTCCGCGGCGTGTTGGCTGGACATGCAATGGGCGAGTCCGTCGATCAGCTCACCGTGCGGTTCGAGCAGCAGGGCGACGATCAACTCCTGACACTCGAGTGACAGGGGTTCTGCAAGCGTTGAGAGCCGTTGCCATGGACGCGCTTTGGTAAGCCAGGCCGAATCAGCAGTCTGGCGAATTGAATCGAATTCAGTTCGCAAAAGGTCAATGCGGGATTGCTGTCGACTATCCTCGACGTTCCATTGCTGCAGATGCTGATTGGTGCGGGCCATCAGGGCCTGCACCCGGGCAATAATCTGTGTGGTTGAAAGTTCGATTGCGAGTACTCGCGCGAGCGCTGTCTCGCGGGCTGCCATCCAGTTGTTTATCAGGATCGGATGGCTGACGAGAAACGGCGCCATGCCCAGCCCCGTGGAGTTGCCCACGCCAAGGTAACGTTTGAAGCGCGGTGCCAGCGGCACGAATTTCTGCGGATCGCGGACGCGCGCGACATGCTCGACCAAATCGTGGGTAAATCCGCGAATCATCCAGACCGTTAACAGTTCAACTCGAAACGGGCCATTCAACGTCGGTTTGTCGAGCACGCGTGATCTGTCCGAGATGCCGAATTTGCCGTTGCCGTAAACGGCGGTGGTGCGCATGAGGTAGCCAGTGTCGCGGATCATTTGCTCATCCGGTTGCTGGCCGCTGGCCAGGCGTTCCACCACATGGGCAAACAATCTCACCGATTTGTTCGCTCTACTCAAAACCAGTTCACTGGGCAAAAAGCGACCTGCCTCCTGGCGCGGCGTGTTGTTCGCCAGGCGCTCCAGATCGGCGTCGTCGGGAATGCCGTCGAACAAATTGAAGGTGGTGTCCCAGGCCTCGGCAATGACCCGGTCGGTGCGCTCGCTGTCAGGCAGTGCAGTGGAGAACGCGATCAGGCTGTAACGGTGTCCATCCAGTTCAATGGTGTACACCGCGCGGCCATAGCCGTCAGCATCGATTTCCCAGCGCGTGCGGACGGGCTGTGCGTTTTGCGCAGCCAGATCGCGCAACAACGAGCGCAGGAAGCTGAGCCGGGTGGGGAAAAATGCACCCAGGCGGTCCAGGCGCATTACCGTCGACGGCGAGCGCAGTGGCAGCTGTGCGGGCAGTGCGTCGGCAGCGCCTTTATCTATCGCGGTGCTCAAGTTGCAGGCCCGAAAGATTCGTCGTAAAACCTGAGCCAGTTGCCGCCCATGATGGCGGCGTTGTCCACGTTCGAGAAGCCTGCCTTTGTCAGTCCGTCGCGGATGTTGCCGAAGTGCCGATTGTCGGTGAACCAGTCGGGTTGGGGCGGAAAACCGGCATTGCTCGCGCTGCCTTCGCCATAGTCCATCTCCTTCGACCACCTGCCGTTGCGCATCCAGGTGACAACAGAGTCCGGTTGATTCTGGCAAAGATCTGATCCGATACCCAGGTGTTCGACGCCGTAGCGCTCGGCGGCCTGGTGAATCATCTGGCAAAAGTCGTCCAGAGTGCAGTCGGTGCCATTGTTAAGGTGATGCGGGTAGAGCGAGAAACCCAGCATGCCGCCGCGTTGAGTAAGCGCCTTGATCACCTCATCAGATTTGTTGCGAAGCGCCGGATGCCACCAGTGCGGATTGGCGTGTGTGATAGCGATCGGGCGAGCTGACATATCAATTGCCTCAAGCGTCGAGCGCTCTGCCGAGTGGCTCATGTCGATCACCATGCCCACGCGGTTCATCTCCGCGATGGCCTGTTTGCCGAAGCGGGTAATGCCGGGATCTTCGGTCTCGTAACAGCCAGTGGCCAGGAAGGATTGATTGTTGTAGGACAGCTGCATGAATCGAGCGCCCAGCGTGTGGCAAATCTCGATCAGACCGATGTCGTCCTCTATCGCAGATGGATTCTGGAAGCCGAAAAAGATTGCGGTGCGGTTTTCACGCTGCGCCTTGCGAACATCGTCTCCGCTGCGACCCATAAAAATAAGCTCAGGGTACATTTCGAACCAGCGATTCCACTGCTCTATGTTCAGAACGGTCTCGCGAAAGGTCTCGTGGTACGCGATGGTCACGTGAATGCCGTGGACACCACCGGTGCGCATTTGCTCAAAAATGGACGGTGACCAGTTCGCGTACTGCAGGCAGTCTATTAAAGGGTTGTCAGACAAGGTGAGTCTCCAGCGCAATGGTTATCGCCGACCCGGTCGGGTCAGTGGCGAACTAGCGGAGCCATAATATCTGCCTAATCCGATAATTCTTCAATAATTTAAACGTGCGCTATTCGCCTGCATCGCCGAGCACGTCGCACAACAGCAAGCGACAGCAACCCCAGGCTGAAAAACAGTGGCACAGTGCCGCCGCCGAAGCTGCTGTTGGCGGCAGCGGCTACCGGTAGTTGGGGCGCGACAGGCAAGTCATCTGCGTTTACGCCGGTCGCGAGTCTCATGGCTGCCTGCGCATCCAGCAGGCCGCCGCCACAGGCGAGCAGCTCGCAACCGCCGGCCACGCCAACCGGTGTGGCCGTCGATCTGACGATCGCGCGGATCTGAGGCAGCGTAAGCGTGCCGGAGAATGCCCGCAAAGCCGCGACCGCGGCACTAAGATGGGCACCTGCCAGGCTGGTGCCGAAGTGGCGGCCGTAGTGGCTGCCCGGTTCTGCAGCGGCGCGGCCGAGGTTGTCGGTGGTGAGAATGCCGTCGCTGCGGTCGCCACCGGGCGCCAGCACGTCGACAGCTGCGCCGTAGGCACTGTAGTCTGCACGTCTGCCGGCGCGAGTGGCAGCGCCCGCGGTGAGCACTTGCTCGCAGGACGCCGGCGAGTGCGGCGCCACATCCAGATCCACGCCGGAATTGGTCGAGGCAGTGACGACGATTGCGCCGGCGCTGGTTGCTGAGCTGATAGCCTGTTGGAGTTCAGCCGGGCATGCACCTGGAAATCCGAGGCTGACGTTGATCACGCTCGCGGGGTGAGGGTTGGGAGGAACATTGGCGACGCTGAGCCCGGCCGCCCAGCGAATGCCGTCAATTAAATCTGCAACGTAGCCTCCGCAAGTGCCAGTAACTCGAACGGGCAGCAAATCAATGCGATTGTTTGCCGCGGCAATGCCGATAGCATTTGAGGTGCTCGCACCAATGATTCCAGCGACTCGGGTACCATGCCAGCTGCTGGTTTGGACCTGGCAATCATTTGTGCTGGTTGCAACCCAATCGCCGGGGTCAGTGGGGTCGTGATCGCGACCGTCACCATCATTAGCGACGCTTAGCGTGCTGACGAAATCGTAGCCGGGCAGAAAATCGATGTCCTCGTGTGTCAGCAGGAAACCGGAGTCGACGACAGCAACAACCATGCGCGCCTGGCCCTTGAGTTCTAACAGCGTTTGCAGGTTGGCTGCTCCCGCTGAGCTGACGGTCGAGTGCAGATTCCATTGCATTGAATACAGTGGATCGTCGGGCTGGCGTATGTCCGGTGCTGTGGTGCGCGGTGTGGCGGTTTCGATTGCCTGGGTGTCGAGCGGCCTGACCACCGGCGCCGGGAAGGTTTGCGACACACTGGTCTGCGGTATGGCCAGCGCACTGCCGAGCAACAGACACGTTATTAATGTGTGGAGCGCGCGGTTTCGATTTTTACGATTTGTTTGCAAATGACTGAATTCAGGGCAGGTCGGCGGCTGGGAGGCAAAATTCAGACCAGAATTGCTCGAAAAATTGTGAACCGGTCTGCCACGGCAGGGTCGGTAATGTGGATTATGTGCAGGACGTCAGTTCAGTCGGTATCATCCCGTAGAGGCTCCGACTCAGGGATGAGGTCTGTCAGAGCAGGACTCGGGCAAGTGCCGGATCGGATCCGACAATACAACCGCCGTCAGTGGCAGGCAGACCGCATGCCTCGTGACGGTTGAAAGAAGCACCGCTTCAAATATCGGTAGCGCGCATTCACATGCGTGCGGGCTGCCAGGCAAAGGCAACTATTTTTTATGAAAGCAAGATTTCAGTTGACAGCGTTGGGCCTGACTGTGGCAACTGCACTGGCGTGTTCGGCACCGACCTGGGCTGCTCAGTCACCGTTGAGTATCGACCTGCAGGCAGACGGCGAAAACGTCACTTTCAGCGTTACAAATACGGGCGAGCAGGCGGTTACGGTGTTGCGCTGGGATACACCGCTCGAGGCAATTCTCTCTAGCGATGTGTTCGAGATTGCCGATG
>CAKZSB010000359.1 GCA_937920585.1 uncultured Granulosicoccaceae bacterium
GATAGTGGTGGCAACGCTGGCGCCGGCCACGCGACGCAGCGGCGTGCTGTCGGCGGGAATGGCGATCACCACGGCGCTGCGCAGCCCCTCGGGCCCAAGCACCTGTGATACAAACTCACCCACTTCACGGCCACGCTCGCCCAGCAGACAAACAACGGTAACGTCAGCGCGCGTGCCGCGCGCAATCATACCGAGCAGAACGCTCTTGCCGACACCGCTACCGGCGAACAAACCAACCCGCTGCCCGCGCCCCAGGGTCAGCAGGGAATTGATCGCGCCCACCCCCACATCGAGAGGCTCATCAATCGGTGCCCGCACCATCGGATTTATTGCCGGCGCATCAATAGAGCGCATCTCGGTACTGTAGACTGGCCCCTTTTCATCGAGCGGGCGTCCACTGCCGTCGATCACTCTCCCCAGTAGCTCCATGCCCACTCGCACGGATGCCTTTCGATGCTGTGGAATAACACTGGCTCCAGGCGATAATCCGCTGCTGTCGTCAATTGCCATCAGTTTCAAAACCGAGTCGCGAAAGCCGATAACCTGTGCCTCGGCCCAGCTTCCGTCGGCAGCCTGTACATGGCAGATATCACCGATACCGGCAGCACACCCCACCGCCTCCAGGGTCAGCCCGGAGATTCCGGACAAACGGCCTTCGACAACAGGCTGAGAGCGCAGCAGCTGCTGCCGCACCTGCTGCAGTGACTCGCTCCACAACTCGGCACTCAACGGGAAATCAGGCGTCTCGGCGGACGGAGTAGGCATGGGAAAAGGTTCCGGAACAGTTTCGTAAATATCTATTGGCGGGCCTGCATTACGTCTGTGGCACTTATATCAGCCGGACGCAAAAACTAGGCTATGTGTTTCGATGCCAGTTGCTGGATCAGGCCATCGACCCCGCCATGCACCACACTGGGCCCGCGTTTAACCCGGCAACTGCCGCGCGGCACAGCTGCATCGGCGATGATGCCTTGCTCGTCCTGTTCGCCAGTGTTCACCAGCGCCTCTTGCAACAGCTTCATATCTTCCGGATTCAGCGCGATCTCTACCTCGCCCTGCGCCAATGGCAGGGCCGCTACGGCCTCATCTACCAGCACTTTGAAATCCTCCGGTGACTGGCTGACTTCGCGTTGCAATATCACCTTTGCCACGGCAAAAGCAGTAGTCAGGAGTTCGTCGCGAATTTCTGCCGAGAACAATTCTGCGGGCGCCGTTAGCGCGCGCAACAGCTGCTGTACGCGCTCGGCATCGGCCGTCAGTAGCTGCCTGGCCTCCTGTTGGCCCTGTTCAAAGCCCTCGTTGAAACCGACTGGCCCGTCGCCGGCATCACTACCGGTTTCAGCCTGATCAAAGCTTGGAAAATCCCATTTTTCGAGAGTGGATTTCGTCTGCTTGCCCGCCGAGAGCACGTTAAACAAAATCGTCTCCACCGCCGCCGAGCATCAGTTTTCCCTCTTCGGCAAACTGATTGGCCATCACGAGTATGCCCTTTTGCGCCTCTTCCACTTCAGCCAGCCGCACTGGCCCCTTTGCGTCAAGATCGTCGCGCAAGAGCGTGGCAGCATTTTTGGAGAGATTACCAAAAATCTTCTCCTGCATCGGTGCACCGGCCCCTTTCAGGGCGAGAACCAGTTGATCGGTTGGCACCTCGCGCAGGAGGGTCTGCAGCCCTCTGTCATCGGCGGTGAGCAGATTATCGAAGATAAACATCTTGTCCTGTATCTTCTCGCGCAGACCGGGCTCAAACTCTTCCAGTTGCTGGAGAATATCCTCCTCAACATCGGAGGAAACCCCGTTTAGAATTTCTGCCACCGCCGAGATACCGCCAACATCGGTAATCTCAATGTCCGGCGCATCTTTTAGTCGCTCAACGATAATTTCATCCAGCTTGCGCAATGCCGCCGGATGAAGCGTTTCAAGTTTGGTTACCCGGCCCATAACGTCGGCACGCAGCTGCGCTGGCAACAGGCCGACAACCTCCCCCGCCTGCGCGCGAGGCAGGCAGCTAAACACTGCGGCAATCACCTGCGGATGTTCATCGGCCAGCACGCCGGCCACCGAACGCGCGGGCATCCACTTCAACGCATCGATACCCGGTGGACCCTCTCGACCCAGTTGCGACAAAACACTGCCGGCCTTTTCCTTACCCAGCGCGCGTATCAGCATTTTCCTGAAATACTCACTGGTACCGATGCCCAGCGACGACTGATCGCGGACATCTTCGGCAAATCGAACCAGCGCTTTGGCGATGTCACCCTGCGATACCGGCGACATCGCATTCATCGCCTCGCCAATAGCCTGCACTTCTTCAGGCTCGACAAACTGCAATACCTCCGCAGCCTCTTCCTCGCCCAGCGCCATCAAGAGGATTGCAGCAGCCTGCGCTCCACTTTCTTCGCCTTCTGCGGCCTCACTCATGCGCCTTCCTCGGGATCAGCCACCCATTCTTTCACTACACGGGCAATGCGCTTTGGATCATTGGCAGCCATTGAACGCGCCATCAGCAGGATATCGCCATAGCTGTCATCGGGGCCGTTCAACGCCGCTTTGGCCTCATCAGAAAGCGATAGTTTGTCGCCACCTTCAGCATCTTCACTCGTGCTTGCGGCAGCCGCAGCACCCTCCGGCAACACGGCGACGGTCGCCGGTGATCGCAGCACCTTCAGCGCAGGCCGAGCCACAAAAAGCAGCAGCAGCAACAGGCCAATACCCACCAGAATCTGACGCCCCAGTCCCCACACCCAGGCCTGCTTCCAGATCGGCTCCGGTGGAATCGGCTCAACTTCTTCAACCGGCTGGAAGGCGCGATTGAATACTGTCACCGTATCGCCACGCTCGGCGTCAAACCCGATCGCTTCCCTGACCAAAGAGGTGTATTGCTCGATATCTTCCGCGCTGGGGGCAACTTCCTCAGCCTCGCCCGCTTCGTTTATCGTCGAGATGTTATCAATGATGACTGCTGCAGACAGACGCTGGATCTCACCCGGCGCTCGACGCACATGGGTAATGGTTTTATCCAGTTCGTAGTTGCGAGTGAGGTTTCTGGCCTGACTACCATCATTCACAGCCCCACCCTCGGCCGGTGGATCGGTTGCCACGCCACCCTCGGGAGGCTGATTGGTCAGCGCGCCGGGCACACCGTTGGCAGCACCCACATTAGCACCAGTCTGATCGATGCGCTGCTCGCTGCGAATATCCGCCTGATCACCGTCGAAGGCTTCCTGCGTCTGTTCATTGACAGAAAAATCAATTGCCGCCGTTACTCGTGCTCGCACACGACCATTGCCGACTAGTGGCGTTAGCAAATCCTCGATGCGTTCGGCATAGAGCGTTTCCAGCCGGCGCGTGTGATCAAAGTATTTTTCGGTATTACTATCGATTGAATCATCATCATTCGATGACAACAACCGGCCCCACTGGTCAACCACAGTGACACCGCCGCTTTCCAGATAGGGCACACTGGAGGCGACCATACTGACGATCGCATTAACCTGCGAGCGCTCAAGCACCCGCCCGGCCATCATCTTCACCATCACCGAGGCACTGCTGGCAGGTTGATCACGAATAAAAACCGAACGTTTTGGCAAGGCCAGATGTACCCGGCAGGATTCAACATTACGCATGCCGGAGATCGTTCGTGACAGCTCAGTCTCGAGGGCGTGTTGATAACGCGCGTTTTCGATAAACTGGCTGGTGCCCAGCGACTGCTCCTGCTGCAGCATCTCCAGCCCGACAGATCCTGTCGACAACATACCGCTGGCGGCGAGTTCCATCTGCAGCGTACGCAACTGGCCAGGGTTGACCAATACCATGCCGGAGTTCCGGTCGATCTGGAAAGGCTCGTTGCGGCTTTGTAGAAACTCCACTACATTCGCAGCATCACTGGCACTGGCACCCGGTAACAATGGCACCATATTGCCACGCGCTGACCACATCACCAGCGCAATGGCCAGCGCCAGTGCAGCGCAGGCCGAAATAATCGGCACCAGAAACCGCGGATTTAGCAGGCCCTGCAGAACATCTGCAGCCGTAGTGGTCTGGACCACTGTATCAGCCGTATCCGGTGTTGTTGCACCTACAGAATTCATTGTTTAATTGCCACTCCTGGCTGAATTGAAACTACAACTCGCACGGTTAGTATCCGTAGATAAACTGTGCAGCACGCTAAAGCGACATGCGCATTACTTCCTGATACGCAGAGACAAACTTGTTGCGCACCTGGCTTAGCGCCTCAAATGAAATTCTGGCTTTTTGCATTTCCACCATGACGCGGGTAATTTCTATATTCTCACCACGCTCAAAATCTGCAGCCAGCGCGGCAGCAGATTTCTGGCGGCTATTGACACTCTGCAGCGCCTCTTGCATCACAGCCTTAAAGGGTTCGCCACTAGTGGCCGTTACGTTCGTTGTGGCTGGTGAATTTGTGCTTACCGCCCCGGCTGATGCCTGTGCGGCCATATCCCGCAGACGCGAAAGCAGTACATCAGCGTTAATTGAATTGTCCATGTTGGCGCTCCCGGTAGACCTTGCCTGACTTCGACCCTGTCGCAGAAATGGCAAATTCCGTGCCTCGATCACATTTTTGCTCGCCACCGCGCAACCCGTTTCACTGCAGCCATTTCCGGCTACTTTCCAACTGACTTTCCCTGAAGCCTTCTTTGGCGCCACGTCAGTGTTATGACTCTATCCATAATTTTTCGCCATAGTGCTTCAAGAATCGCTCTGGGCAGCCGTAATCCTGCCAACATAAAAAGAAGACGAGCACAGAGATGAAGCTTGAACTAGTGCCAGAACACCTCAGTGGACAACGAAGAACCAAAGACGAGATGTTCGATCAGCTTGACCAGAATCTGTCGCTCGTCGCTCTGGACACGCGAGAGGGCAATCCCTGGGTCGGCCGTTTCGATCGTCGCAAATCGGTTCGCAACGACAACATAAGCGCCAATATTACGAAAGCGACTTTTGGCAGCAACGCATAACTGCTTTTCACGCTTTTGCTTTTACCCTCTGAAACAATACGAAAACCTATCGGCAAAATCCCTGTAACAAAGACGAACGACAGTAAGGCTTCTATATTGCTTTATTAGCATCACCACGGAACGGGATGACAGCATGCAGAAGGCACAAGAGACGACGGCTAGCGATTTTGCCGTGAATGACTCGGGTGATCGATACCTGCCGCCACTGACACCGGCGAAAATGAGTGCCCGCCCCTATCGGGAAATATGGCAGTCACGTTACGCGCCGCTGGATCTTACGGCTGAACAAACGTATATCATCATCGGCAGCGACTCCGGACTGCTGATCAAGGCATTCGCCGAGAATTACACCGAAAACCCTCTCGCGTTGATCTTCATTGAAGACCCTCAATACATCAATGCGATCGCAGCGGAGTGTCGCGAAGAACTCGCGTCAATGGAGTTCGTGAAGCTGCTGACAATTGATCAGTTGCGTACCGAGGTCGAAGCCACGGTTTACGACAATCCCTTGCTAACCGGGAGAATCGGCGCGATCAACTCACTCAGCGCCGAGCTGGACCTGCCCGTTATCTATCGCACGCTGGCCGAGCAAACCGCCTTTCTGATCGATTCGCGCCGCTGGCTGGTAGTCGGGATCACCTTGCGCCTGCCCTCCCTGCAGCAACGCATGCTCAATGTTCCGGAAATGCAGGTACCGGCGTCGATATTGACGAGCCGACTGCGAGGTCACACCGTGGTAGTCATGGCAGCCGGGCCATCACTGGACGATCACCTCGACTGGGTAATCGAAAATCGCGACAAGCTTGTGGTCGTCAGCGTATCGCGTATCTCACGCAGGCTACACGAAAAAGGCCTTGTTCCCGATATCATTGCCACCCTGGATCCACACGAAATCTCATTTGAAGTCAGCCGCGAAGCACTAAAGTTCGAGCCGTCGCCCGTGCTTGCCTTCAGTGACCAGGGCGTCAACAAACTGGTGGGACAGTGGCCGGGGCCGAAGGTTTATCTGGGCGCACGATTGCCCTGGAAAACCGAAACATTCGAACTATCCACCCAGGCGCAAACCGTATCCAATCTCGCCTTCGATATCGCTGCTTGCCTCGAGCCGGATCAAATGATCCTGATGGGACTGGATTTTTGTCTTGATGAGGCAGGACACACCCATGCCATGGGCAATATGGAGCGAGACACCGGTGTATCGCTTAGAACCGATATGGAAGAGGTAACGACTTACGACGGCAGCATTCGGCTGAGTTCGATCGATTATCGAAACTCTGGTTTGTCGCTGGAAAAACAGATTGCGAATATAGAGAACATCAACGTCATCAACCCGTCGCCGGGGGCCATGAAGCTTGCCGGCGTAAACTTCGTTCAATTGTCTCGCATCCAACTCGACGCTGGCAGCGTGGTGAGCACAACGAACGATATGCGCACCGCCATTGAAAAAGCGCAACAGGAGAACCAATGGCTAAAGCTTGCCCATGCAGCGACCTGCAAATTCATGCGTGAGTTTGAAGAACTGGGAAAACTTGCGAATGATGGCATCAGGACAATAAAAACTATCAGCAAATCAACCGGCGATCTTCAGAAGAATCTCGCCAAACTCGATAGCATAGACAAAAAAATACGCAACCGGTACCTGCCACACCGGCGATTCTGTATCAACAATTGCAGCAACTTCTTCACCGACATTATCAACACCGGTGCTGCGATAAACGACGATCAAACCGAAGCCTCAATCGACAAAAGCCGCATGATCTACCGCGCCTACCAGCAGAGCGTTTCTGTAGTGCGCCCGATGCTGGAAAACAGTCGTGATCGGCTCCGGCTAAGACTGCACGAAAGCGACGAGCAATGGCCCGAAGCACTCGCCACCGACTTTCTCACCCTCGGCCTGCCCGGGCGAATACTCAATTCAACCGATAGAGTGTCAGCAGAAACACTAGCAGCAGCGCAACAGCTGCAACACGAGCAGGACACACTCGAAACCGATCGATTGAAAGGTGTGCTCGAAAGTATGGAAGTGTCCTCCGACAGCCTGTTCAGAACCCTCACCGCCGCCTACCAGCAAAAGAGCATCGACAAGCTATCGCACTACAGAAATGCGATCGGTAAAATGCACGACTTTGAGCTCAGCCCGCTATTCGCAAGCCTCGCCAGCGCCTATCTAAACGAAACCAACGGCGAAGACCAGGCCGCACTAAGCGACTATATGGATATAGTCGAGCAAGGTGAAACCCTGCTACTGGAAGAAGCGCTGAATCGTATCGCTTTTCTGTCGATCCGTATTGGCGACAATGATACCGCCGCACAGGCGCTGACTGTGCTGTGCAAAATCAATCCGAATTATCAGACCGCGTTAAATCAGTTGGAGGCTGCGGCTTGAATATTCAGCGAAACAACGCCATCCGTTGGCGGGCCAAACACCTAATGCCATCCATGGCAATCGTGAGTGACAGCAAGTGCGCACACTTTAGGGCTTCAGAACAGCCTCAAGACAGTTCTCGCCATCGTCGGCTGGCTTGCAGAAGCCAGTAATGCGCAGCGATTCATCCTTTCCTACTTTCATCAGAAAGGCTATCTCATCGCCCTCTTTAAGTG
>CAKZSB010000360.1 GCA_937920585.1 uncultured Granulosicoccaceae bacterium
TTCGCCGCGAGCGGTGAAGTCCAGCAGGCTATCCAGATTGATGAACAGCGAACCATCCGGGTTGCCCACGAAGAACCGCTGCTGCTGGGAGATGACCGGCGGTGGTGAGCCTGAGCTGATATCGTATTGAACGACAACGGTGGCAGTGTTGTCATCTGCATCGATACCCTGCACAGTCACCTCAAAGAGGCCGGCTTGGGTTGGCGTACCGACAATCTCGCCACGTGTGTCACCGATATTGGTAAGGCTGAGACCCGCGGGAAGTGCACCACTGATAACGCTGTACGTTACCGAATCCTCTGCCGTGGACGGCGCGAACACCACCCGCTCGATCGGAAAATTTATGAAGCCGTCGATGGAGATACTGCCATCAGCGTCGGCAGCAGGTGAAACCAGCAGGGTTGTCAACGGACCGATTGGTCCGGCATTCAGGGTAACCGTGATACTGCCATTAGGCGCAGCGGTCTCGCAAACCTCCGACGTTGAGCCAGAACTACCATCATCGTAGGCAATGGTTGCGCTGAAGCAAACCTCGATACCACTGGGAATACTGAGACCGGATATCTGGCCGGGATCGGGAATGCCCACCGGCGACGACTGCACGCTGGTGCCACGCCAGTTGTTGAGCGACGGTGCGCGACCATTGATCAAAGCGGTGCCCGAATCCGCGCCACCACTGATTTCCACGGTAGCCGTGGCCGCGTTGATGCTGACATCGCAGTTCCACCAGGAAAAGTGCGACACTGTTGCACGCAGCGCCAGCCCGGTGGGAGATGCCGCATTGGCCACCACTTCACCCTCGCCTTCCTGCAGCCATTGGCCCGTTGATTCATCGAGCGACCACAACGCAATCATGTCGCCAAGAACAACCGGCGCACCGCTCGGATAGACATCAATGTAAATTGGCAATTCTATTTGCGCCGTTTCACCATCACGCAAATTGATTGGCTGGCCATCGAGTGTAAATTCGAATTCTACGGTGCCTAGCGGCACGATCGGCGTGGTGCCGTTGTCGCCGCTGCCACTGAAATCACCCGGGAAAGCGGCCAGTGTGCTGGCGTTGCCAACATCTACCGGCGTGATAGATACCTCGAAGTTACCCGAAGTTCCAAGCTCGAAGCTATCCGGGCTCACTACCACAGTCGCGCCATCGGGGCCTGTGACGGTAGCGCCCGTATCTTCGTTGAAGCTTACCGCTTCGGTGCGGGCAATCATTGTGATTTCCAGCGACACCTGGCCGTTTGCATCCGGACTCGACATGACGACAACCTGGTCGGCATAGTCATCGGCTGACAGGTTGAGCGTGTAGTCTGATGTTGCGCTGAGTACAAGACTGAATTCACCGTCTGCGCTGGTATCGGTGCTGGCTCCGGCAGCATCGGGGCTGGTGCCGGCAGCTGTGGCAGTGACCATTATGCCCTGCAGTTCGTTGCCGGCGGGATCGGTGACTCGCCCGGCAATGAGTGATGACGGGCCGATTGAAACCACTAGATCGACATCACTGTTCTCGGCGACTTCAGTGCCGGCCGCGGGATTCTGGCTAATAACCAGACCGGCGGCTGTTGTGTTGTCGAAGGCAAACGTTACGTTGACACCCAACCCCAGGGCGCTAAGTGCTGACTCGGCGTCTGCGAGGTTCAGGCTGGTTACGTCTGCGACTACAACCCCGGCCGGCTCGTTTTCACAGGAGCGTTCGAATTCACCGCCCGAGCAACTATCGGTATCTCTGCCGCCAAACAGACGATCGTATCCGTCACCACCTTCCAGCGAATCATTGCCCCTGCCGCCAAACAGCCGATCGTTCTGGTCGCCACCGTCGAGTTGATCGGCACCGTTTTGACCGTAGAGCCTGTCGTAGCCGCTGCCGCCAACGAGCGTGTCATTGTCGTTGCCACCGTAGAGACGATCGTGCCCGCTACCACCGAAGGCTGTATCTTCGCCTCTTTGACCGTAGATTCTGTCGTTGCCTGCGAATGCACAAATTTGATCATCACCACTGCGTGCAAAAATTCGCTCGGAGTAATCGGTGCCGAATATGATGTCGTCACCATTGGTACCGCGAATAGTGCCACGATAACGACGACCGTCATCGGGCCCGCCTACTATGCGGCCGTGCTCAACATATATAGTTGGCGTCAGTGCGCTGCAATCAGCATCCGATGTCTCGACGGTACCGGGGCTACTGGCACTGTCATACCACCACTTGCCACCATGGCCCTGATGGGCCTGCGCGATACCCGAGCCGATGAGCAGTGCAAGCGCCAGTCCGGGCGCGGCGAATTTCAATCTACGATTCACTTACGATCCTCCTTAAGGACTTATCGTTACGTTTAACAGCGCGCCATTATGGTTGATTGAGAAGACAATTAACATGACATAAACTCACTACGGCGAATCGCGCTGAACCAATATAAATCAGCACAACAAACACTACTAAGCAACAAATCTGAAACAGCAACAACATAGTTGTAACGATATCGACACTACTCACCACCCAACCCCAGCTCACGCCGGAAAGTGCCTGCCGACGCAGCCTGGTCCAGGTTGCGCGCATATTCGTGGCCGGCGTACACAGCCATGGCAATCGTCGCAGGCACCAGACAATCACCGATGGGTTGCACAGACTTCACCGCGTTGTCTGCCCAGGCAGGTTGTTCGGTTAAAAGTTCCTGGTAGAGCTTGTCGCCCGGCTCGCGTGAGGTTATCGGTATTACCACATCGGCGGCTACACGGCTTTCTCTGCCGATGTACACGCACTCGAGCACCGCTTCGCCAGCATCGATTTGCCGCACCCTCTTATTGCAGATAATTTCAACGTCCAGTTCACGAAGCCGAACCTGGATATGTTCATGTTCCAGGGTATGCTCTGACCAACTGGCAATGTCTGATTCCGGGGTTACCAGCGTCACTTTGGCACCATTGCTCGCCAGTTGCTCGGCGATTGCACTGGCCAAGTAATAGTGATCGTCATCGTAAATCAGAATGTGGCCATCGGGCCTGGCTCCTTTTAGAATTTCGTCGGCGCTCATCACGCGCGCCGATGCGGCCACCGGCACCGGATGCTGATGTTGCAAACCAAAAAAATCCCCTCGCCAGTGCGAGCCGGTTGCAATCACCACCCGCTCGCAAGCGGCCTCAAGTACGTCGCTGGCAGCCAGTGAGGATTCGGTATAAGTTTGAACATTCGCGCGCTGGCCAAGCATATAGATACGATGATCTGCAACGCGACGCCACTCACTCAACGGTGCCAGTGACGCCTCGCGAATGACGCGACCACCCATTTCTGCACGAGCTTCCGATAGCACGACATCGTATCCGCGGTCCGATAGTGCCAGCGCTGCCTCAAGCCCGGCCGGACCCGCACCCACAATCAATACGCGATCGGCAGACCCGGCTTTATCAATTCGTACGGGATGCCAGCCGCGGCGCCACTCCTCGCCCATAGTCGGGTTCTGGGTGCAGCGCATCGGGTAGGCCAGCGCATCGCCGGATGTACATAGATTGCAGCCAATGCACTCGCGAATTTCATCTTCCCTGCCCTGATCTATTTTGTTGGGCAGAAAGGGATCGGCAATCGACGGTCGCGCAGCACCGATAAGGTCGAGCACACCGCGCCGGATCTGGCTGACCATGGTATCGGGCGAGGTAAATCGCCCCACCCCGACAACCGGCTTATCAGTGAGTTTTTTAACAAAGCTTATGTAATCTTCCTGCCCTGCCTCGCTGCCGAATCGCGATGGCATGGAGTCGTTGTGCCAGGCGGCGACGTTTACATCCCAGAGGTCCGGCAGTTCAGCCAGTTGACCGACAATCTCCTGCGCCTCGGTTTTCTGCATACCATCGGCACCCAGCAATTCATCAACGGCGAAACGCAGGGCCACTGCGCAAGTATCTCCTACGGCATCCTTTAGATCCATCAACACCTCGCGCAACAAACGAACGCGATTCTCGACACTGCCCCCATATTCGTCACTGCGCTGGTTATAGCGACTCAGGATAAACTGAAAAAGCAGCGTCATCGTGCCATGCGCGGCATAGGCATAGATAATGTCGTAGCCCGCGCGTTTGGCGCGCAGTGCGGCATCAACGTGCCAACGGCGAAAGTCGCGTATGTCGGACTTGTCCATCGCGCGGGCCTGCACATGCGGGAATGGCTCTGTCGGAATGTTGCAAGGTGCCAGAGCGGTTTGACGCGTCACGTAGTTGGCGACCTCAAAGCCGTTGTGCACCAGCTGTATACCGGCCAGTGCATTATGTTCGTGCACTTTTTCCACCATCAGCTCGTGCACCGGCATATCGGCATCATCCCAGAGGCGCATCAGGGTAAAAGGTGACAGATCACTGCTGGGGTGAATGGAGCACTCTTCGGTGCACACCACGCCCCAGCCCCCCTCGGCCTTGACGCCGCGCATTTCCGCCATGGCACGCGGATAGCGATGACCCATGCCATTGCAGTGTGGCACCTGATAGAAACGATTCCTCGTTTGCTTCGGACCGATGGTTACGGGATCGAATAAAAGATCATAACGAGGATTTCGATTCGGCATATTGACTTTCCAGATAGCGGATTTGCTTTAAAACAAACTTGATTCTGCACGTTCAGATCACTGCACCCTGTGGCACACACGCACATTAATCGGGTAATTTCAACATTGAAAACGGGTTCGGCAAGTATTAGTTTAATTGTTTGACAAGACAAAACACAGGGAGAAGCAAGAATGAAAGCACACCTCACAGCGACTGCACTGGTACTGGTTACCAGCCTTTCAACCGCAATGGCAGAGTCGGTCCACACGGGCTCAGAGAAAGGCAGTTACTACAACGTTTTCTGCCCGCAGGTACAAGCGGCGATAAAGAAAGAGTATTTCAATCACAGCTGTGCAACCAGCAAAGGCACCGCTGACAACATAGAAAAAGTTCGCGCGAACCCCACTGATATCGGTATCGGGCAACTGGATTTACTGGCCGATGTGCAAGACCTTCAAATCATCGATGCAGACGTTGGCATGGAGTGCATGTATGCAGTGACCAAAGACAGTTCCATCACCAGTCTGTCGGGCCTGAGTGGCCGAATACCGCTGGTTTTACCGGGTGCGGGATCCGGGTCCGAGCAATCTTTCAAACGGCTGCAATCGCTTGACGAAGGCCTCGCCTCGCTGCGTAATGTCAGCAATGCCGCCTCCGCTTACGAGGCGGTGCAGAAAGTGGTGAGTGACGAAGCCGCGATGGCATTTTTTGTCCAGTTTCCCGACACTCGAAATGACGTGTTCAAATTAATCAATGAAAACAAGTTGTCATTCGTACCGGTAATCAATCGCAACATTTTGCGCCAGGAAGTCAACGGCACGCGGTTGTACGAGGCGCTTGAAGTTAACGTAACACCGCAGGGCCTGTTGTCGAAGCTCAAGCGAGAAGAAGCCCCAAGCATTCAAACATCCTGCACCAAAATCGCACTGTTTACCGGTAAGAGCGACGGGCTTGAAGGCAATGCAAAAACGGACCAGGATGCGATGATTGCAGCGTTGGGTAACACGCAGCGCCCGGAGAAAGATGGCTGGAAAGACATGTTCGATAATGTCAAGACTATGGGCCAGGGTGCGATTGACGATGTACTGAAAAAATTCGACAAATAATCCGCGCAGCTCTGAGTGAGGCCGGTATTCCGGCTTCACTCCATAGCAATATCACCTTCTGCCAGCCAGCATCGGCGCACCACCTGATTTTCCTGTGCCAATTCATCGAACACCGGTAACATTGGCGGCAGGCAAATAACCCGAAAGAATAGCGATGCAGGCTCAGGCACACCAGATGCTCATTAACGGGCAATGGACAGACGCGCTCAGCGGTGAAACACTCGACGTTGAAAACCCCGGTCGCAAGACGATAGTCGGTACGGTGCCGCGCGGCCACGGCGAAGATGTCGATGCCGCGGTCAACGCCGCCAGCAAAGCTTTCGATGCGTGGCGCAAGGTTGCACCGCGCGATCGCGGCAAAATCCTGCTCTCAATCGCCACTGCCCTGGAGCAGCAAGTCGAGCCCATGGCGCTTGCGATCGCCACCGAAACCGGCAATGCGATCCGCACCCAGGCGCGCCCGGAGGCGGGCGCGGCAGCAGACATATTTCGTTTTTTCGGCGGGCTGGCCAGCGAGCTCAAGGGCGAGCAGATACCACTGAATGAAAACATGCTCAGCTACTCGCGGCGCGAGCCGATTGGCGTGGTGGGTGCGATCATCCCGTGGAACGCGCCGGTGTTACTGGCGGCACTGAAGATTGCACCGGCGCTGTGCGCCGGCAACACCATGGTACTCAAAACCGCCGAAGATGCGCCGTTGGGCGTTCTGCTACTCGCCAGAGTGGCGCAGGAATTTCTACCCGACGGCGTGTTGAATGTACTCACCGGACTCGGTCATGAATGCGGTGCGGCGATTGCCGAGCACCCCCAGATTCGGAAACTGTCGTTCACCGGTTCAACAAGCGTTGGCAAGTCCATCATGCGCGCAGCATCCGATCGTATCGCGCCGGTATCACTTGAACTGGGCGGCAAGAGTCCATCGATCGTATTTCCGGATGCCAACGAAGACTGGGTCGTCGATGGCATTGTCACAGCCATGCGCTTTACCCGCCAAAGCCAGTCCTGTACAGCCGGCTCGCGACTGTTTTTGCACGAGGATATCTTTGAACCCTTTTTAGAAAAACTGGCCGGGAGGGCGGCGGCACTGAAAATGGGTGATCCGCTCGATGAGGCCACCGACATGGGTGCAATCATCAACAAAAAGCAGTTCGACAAAGTCTGCGGTTATATAGACGAAGGCCTTGCGCTGCCAGACGCCCGACTGGTAACCGGCGGCATGCCTGACACTGAGGGGCCATTAAGCGAAGGCTACTTTTCCCATCCGACCATTTTCGCCGATGGCAGCAATGACTGGCGCCTGGCCCGCGAAGAGATTTTCGGACCGGTGCTGGTCGCGATAAAGTGGCGCGATGAAGCCGAGGTAATTCGCATGGCCAACGACAGCCACTACGGGCTGGCGGCATTTGTCTGGTCGCGCGATATCGGTCAGGCGTTGCGCACGGCGCACCAGGTGGAAGCCGGCTGGGTGCAGGTGAATCAGGGCATCGGCCAATTGCCAGGGCAGTCCTACGGCGGCACCAAACAAAGTGGTATCGGGCGCGAATACTCGCTCGAGAGCATGCTGGACAGTTTCACCCAAAAGAAAAGTGTCACCGTCAACCTGGACATTCCGGCCCCGCCCGCCCCATGAAACTGATCGATACCCACACCCATCTGTTTGCCGA
>CAKZSB010000361.1 GCA_937920585.1 uncultured Granulosicoccaceae bacterium
CGGCTGTTGCGCGAGATCGGCCAAACTTATCGCCTGCGATTGCCACCGATCCGGATGGCACACATAAATCACTTGCTCGGTATGCATTCGCTGACTATGCCATGCAGCATCAGCTTCGTTGAGAGACACTTCGATCGCTGCATCGAGTTCTCCGGCCTGCAGCGCGGTGAGGTAATCGAACGGTTCATGCACCAGCACCAGTTCAATTTTGGGCGCGTGTTGCTGCAGGTAACTGATAATGGCCGGCAGGCGATAGATGCACATTGAACTGGGTGCATACAACTTTAATTCACCTGCGGGCTCACCGGCGACTTCACCGGCACTGCGCTGAATATCGTCAGCCAGGCGCGCAAACTCGATGAACTGTGGCATCAGCCGCTGCCCGGCATCGGTCAGCACCAGGCCACGCGCGGTGGATCGAAAAAGTTCCACATCCAGTTCTGACGCCAGCTCGCTCAGCTGCGCCGAGATACTGCTGGGCGCCAGATGCAGCTGAGTTGAGGCCTGACGGATGCTGCCGAGCTCTACTACTTTGAGTAAGCTTTTGATCTGGCGGGGAGTCACAGCATCACCGATCGACAGCACATCATTTTGTGCGTAGCCACCCGTGTATTTTTGATCGTGAAAATTTCTGCAAGAACGTAACTTCCCTGTTTAAAATTTGGCCAGCACGTAGTCTCTGCGATAGGCAGAGCAGACCTCACATCAACTATGCGCACTGTTGTCACTGGCCAATGCAGGGTTAATTTCCGTAACAGATTGCGTCTTTTTTATCCCGCTGGCGATCAGTTTATTCCAATGTGACACGGTATCTGCCGTACCACCCGGATAGGGCTTTCCCGTGGCTCTGCCCGGATCAAGCACCGCTATCAAATAGTCGGCGTGCAGCAGCATGTATTCAGAGGCGCGCCGATAGGCGTCGGCGTTTTTCTCTGCCGGATCTGTGGCCGGTAACGGGATAATTCTAACGTTTGGCATACGCTCCAGCAGTTGTGATCGTTCGGCTTTGATATCGTGTTCGAACCATTGCCAGGCGACATTTTCAACCTTTTCACGAATCTTTTGGGAATCGATCGGTTCACTGCCTTTTGGTTTTTTCATTTGTATTTCGGTTTCGCGTTTAACCGCCTGTTCAATGTTGTCTTTGTTAAAGCTGTGACGGTTCTGCAGCCAGTCGGCCCCGCTTTTCCACACCGCTCGGAAATCACGATCGACATCACGATGAGAAATCGCCAGCGGAATCCTCAATTGGTAGCCTGCCACTGGCCGTTGTGAACATACGGATCCGTTTTTCCAGATTGAACACTGAAAATTATTTAGCACGCCCTTTACGAGCGCACAATCACTACCGGGCGCCAGCGGCGTGATGAAATCAAACCAGATCCACTTGTCGGGACTCGTCAGACACAGCGCCTCGAGGTGCGCCTGAACCTGACTGGCAACGAAGTCCGCCTGTTGACGCGAAATTGCATTGTGTCCGACCAGGGCGATTCGCATTACCTTTGCCGCCGAAGGTACCGGAGATTCCGATAACCGACCGGCATCCTGCAACATGCGCCCGACCACATCGACTTGCGCCTGATCCTTTTCCTGATCATTGCTGGTCAGCTCACCCCATGATTTCAAATCCGGATGGTATAACCGCAGATCATCGCGCTTGCCGGGCCGGTAACCGGCAATCAGTTTTTCAGCCATCCAGCTTTTGTGCTCAAGCTGCGCCAGCATAGAATCTGACTCCTGCAATCCGATGACATCACTGATGTCCGGACGAGTACCACGCCACCTGAATCCAACGCTGAAAAGCTTGGACATCACATGGTCAGCCGCACGAAAATTACTTTGTCTGAGGTTGTAATCGAGAAAATTCCAGCTCTTGTCCCCTGGCATTCGACTGCCATCCTCGGCCACGACCGCAAATTTACGGCGGTAGTCTGCATGAATATGGCTGGCGAGTTTGTCCATATAATCCAGCAGTTGCGTGTCGCAATATTGCACGGGCGAACCAAACGGAATGATCTGGAGTGAGGGATCCGGCTGAGTCTGGCTGATAGCGAGCAGCGCTTCTGTACCCTCGCGCTTTTCCATTTCTGCAAGGATTGGCACGGGCCAGCTAAGATGCCGCTGCGACAGTAAACGGCACTGCGCCGCACGCTGCAAACTGGTTTCGGTATCATCAACGCTACAAATGACGGCAGTAACCGGCGTTGAGGCTTCTAGCCTTTGCATCAGCTCGTAATCGAGCAATTCTTCTCGCTTTCGATCACGACAATAAACCTCCAGGTGCCCCGGTAAATCCCGCCTTTCAATTCCCGCATAGGCTTCCGGCAACGGATCAGTGGTATCGACAGGAATACCCAGAATGGGATGACGCCGCAAAAACGAATCGACACGAGTTCGATCGCGGCAGACAACGCTAAACAATGGAGGCTTATGATCCGCACAGGGCCAGATGCGCGCGTACTGCAATATCAATTCACCCACGAGACGGCTGAAACCGAGAAACACAAGATGGACTCGAACTATCTCGCCGGCCGACAGCTGTCGCTCAGCGGCCCACTGATAAACGGGATGGTGGTAATAAAACACCCGAGCCATGCGCTGTTCCGGGTCGTAGACGCTGACGTGGCATTGCTCCGTAGAACTCAAAAGCCCCGAAAACAACCAGTCGCTGCTAGCGCCATCTGAGAGCTCGGCACCAAGCGAGACGTCCATTTCCAGCGGTTCGAGTGCCGCACTGCGATTGTCGTTGACGAACGCTCTTATACAGGAGGCGATACGCAGGTTTTCATCCTGATCGCCCGTACAGATATAGACTCGCCGGGCACGGTGCATCGCACACGCTCGCAAAACAGCTCGCTGATCGGCGTTTCCACGAACCAGATGGGTGCGATGTCCTGCACAGAAACTGGCCACCGCGCTATCGGCATTGATCTCCACCGCTATCGTTTTACCGGACTGTTGAGCGCAGTTGACGATATAAGCTCTGCCCTGCCAGCCGAGCCCACACACGATGGTGTGGTCTCTGGCGCGCAGTTGATACCACCAACCCACAATGGTGTCTCGAATAGCAGCCCACACCAGCACAACCAGCGGTACCAGCAGTACCGTTTTAGCCAGCACGGCAGCCCACACGAGCGAAGTGCCATGACATCCGGCAGGCGGCTGCACATCGCTTACTGCGAACAGGAACGGAATTGCGCTAAATGGATTTTCACAACCGGCAATACCTACCAGCACCAGCATGCCAACAAATGCCGCAGCACCAATGTAGACCGCCAGATCCTTCCGGAAAGCCTGTTTCGCACTGCGTGGAAACAAATTCTGGCCCGGCAGACCCGGTGATTTATTCATCATAGATACTCTACTGGTGTGCCGGTTCGCGAGTTTCAGACGGCCTTGCCGATCGTACAGCCCTTGGTCATTGTCTGGTTTTGACTGCAGTGTGGCATTGTACCTACTATCTCTGTGGACCGGCGAGTGTTACAGCCGCACCATGCGTTCGCCTGATCACAGCTCAGGTTTTGAAAAAGCTCCTCCATCACTGCAATTGCCACGGGGCGCCCGTCAGAAAAGTGGTCTGATCAGGCTGAACGCCATCCGGATACCAGTATCAATATCTACCCAGATCCGGCACGAGGGCACCCCTGTCGCTAGCAGAACAGCTGGTAGTCCTACACATTTTTGCACGTGTGATGCTGCTACACTCGTGCCTCTAATCCAGAGGGAACTTCCATGCCCGACATGACACTGATGACCGCCCTGGCGTATCTGATCACCGGCGCCGTACTGGGTCCGATTTTTGGCTCGGCGCTGAAAGGTGGAGGCTTTGGCCTCTTCGGCAACCTGTGTATGGGCATACTGGGCGCGTGTGCCGGTGGCTGGGTCGCGACTGTCGGCAACATTGTGACTGACAACGACTTACTCAATAATCTGCTGGCCGCTGCAGCCGGTGTAATGATCTTCAGCATGCTGATGGGCATCGTCAAACGTAGTTAGCCTGCCGCCGCGATCAAAGTTTGAGAATGAACGCGCGCCATTTGGTCGGGGGCGCGCAGCCACGCACAAGGCGAAACTCGCAGACAATGCCTGGACGGTACCGATTACCTCCTTTACCAAGCGCTGTTACGCACTTGCACCGTTGCGCAATTGCGCGCCGACTGAGGGGCTCCCGCAGGGTCGGTTGAACAATGTACAAAACGCAAGAGAATGACTGAAGCTATCAGTCGATTCAATAGAATCACTATGGAACAGCGCTTTTATCTATCGACTCATTCTTATAGTTTGAATGATACAGGACACTGATATTTTGTGACCCTGGCAATAGGCTATTTACCCTTCTATTTACATTTTCAAATATTCAACCCAACATACTTGCAAAATTGAGACATGACCTGTTCTGCTCAATTTTGGCCCGACTGGTCTACGGTAACCCAAAAAGGCTGAGGCCGGCCAGGTCACTACATAATGTCTTGAAATCTACGCGGCAAAACCTCTGCTACTGAGAACCCGCTCTGACAGTTTGTTTTATCGTAGCTTCGCACTCACACCCACCAGGCAAGGCTGCACTGCGCCTGACTTCGCTTTCGTCATTGCATCCAGCCAGCCCTCCCCCCGCCACTGGCATACGACAATCACCCGGACCAGATCGCCACTGCAGAGGGATTTGGCACCCCAGGCCAGGGCAGAGATAGCCCCAACAATCCGGTTGAGGTAGCACACACCGCACTTGTTAGGAATCCGTGATTATTGCGTGAGCAAAATGTGAAATTTTTGCGGATAGAGTGGCGCTCCTTCGAGTCAGATGGCGTTACAAACAGTCCTTATCTGACACATCGGGAGAACCCCATGCAACTGCCACGCGGCGCACCTGAATTGCCCAAACTACTACACATCGATTCCAATCAAAGTTCAACCAGCAATGCGCCGCCTCCTCAGTCAGATCAGCTACCGACTTCGCTGTTCTATCAGTTCGGATTTGGACCCTGTGTCGACCTGCCACATACCTCAATTGTCACCGCATTCGAGGCACGCGCGATGGCGCATCCAGACGAAATCGCGGTTGAGAATCACGACGGCCGACGAATCAGTTACGGAGAATTGAATCGTCAAGCCAGTGTACTGGCGCTCGAACTGCAGCGACGCGGTGTGGGCGTCAGGGATAATGTCGCGCTGTTCCTTACCCGCTCGATCGAGATGGTGATAGGCCAGCTTGCCGCGCTTAAATGCGGAGCTGCTTACATCCCCCAATCGGTCGGCATCGCAACACGGCCGCAGATGCAGCACATCCTGCAGGCAAGCAGTGCAAAACTCACGCTCACCACTAGCAACTGCCGCGATGCAATACCAGCGAGCGATGCCGTCTGCCTTGAAATTGATCGCTGGCTTGCCACGAAGGCAAACGACAGATCATCACAGCAAGCACCGCTGCGATCCAGTGTCAAAATAGACCCCGATTCCTGCTGTTTTCTGTTGTTTACCTCCGGCACTACGGGCAAACCGAATGGTGTGATGGTAACTCACCGAAATATCTGCAATATCCTGCTGACCGAGCCGGGAAAGCTCGGTATGGCACCTGGTGTGAAAGTCGCGCAACTGCTAAACATCGCGTTCGATATGGCGGCATGGGAAACCCTGGGCGCACTGATGAACGGCGCCACGCTGCTGATTCGAGGCAAGGACTTCAACCAGACCGCCGGCCGTGCCAATGTCATCATCGCCACACCCTCTATCCTTTGCACAATAGACATTGATCGCTGTACGGAAGTTAAAACCGTCGCGGTCGCCGGCGAGCCCTGCGCACGGTCGCTGGCCGATCAATGGGCCGAACGTTGCGATTTCTACAACTGCTGTGGCCCCACTGAAACCACCATCGTCAATACGATGCAGTTGCATAGCCTGCACGCGAAACAGCTTACGATTGGCAAACCCACCGCCAACAATACGGTCTACGTACTCGATGCTAACCGCAAGCCCTGCCGCATAGGGCAGACAGGCGAGATGTGGGCTGGCGGGAGCTGTGTGACAGCAGGCTATCTTGGCAATCCGGCGCTGACAGCTGAACGCTATGCGCCCGATCCCTATCTGGGCGGCCACAACATGATGTTCAATACACGTGATCTCGGACGATGGACTGACAACGGCGAACTGGAGCATCTCGGTCGAACCGATGATCAGGTAAAGGTTCGTGGCTTCAGAGTGGAACTGGACAGCGTTTCAGCGGCACTTGAAAGCATTCCGACTTGCACCCGTGCGGCCACGCTCAAACTCAACGATCGCGCACTCGTGTCATTTGTGGCGCCACTCGGCATTAACGCTGAAGAAGCCATCGCGCACGTAGCCAGTCAATTGCCCTACTACTGCGTACCGGAAAAAGTTTTTGTGCTGGCGCAATTGCCGTTGACAAGTCGCGGTAAAATCGACAAACGTCAGCTGCTGCAGTGGGCAACCGACAACGCGACTGTGCCCGAAGACGCCGATGGAGTACCGGCATGAATACGCCAAATTCTCCGCTGGCCGCCGCACAATTCGATGTCATCGCCGGCGGGGATCGCCCAGTGGAACACCCCGGGCAGCTTGTTGCAAGCCGCAACAATCTCCCAGGGACGATCGACACCAGCGGTTATGACAACGTCGCACTACCAGCGCAAAAAGTGCTGTGCCGTTCAATATGGGGCCACCATCGTCTGTATCACTACTGGCGTCTGATGATATTGGTTTTCGCAATCAACGCAATGTTCTTGTTCTGGGTGAACACGGCGGAACTGGCCTCGTTCTCCAGTGCTGGTATATTGCAAATCAGCCTCAATCTCTCGATCGCAAACTTTGCCCTTGGAATCCTGATCAGGCAACAGCTGGTCATCAATGTTCTGTTTGCGATCGCCACCAGTGTGCCCGTCAGTTGGCCACTGGCGATCCGTCGCCAGATGGGCAAGGTCTATCATTTCGGTGGTCTGCACATCGGCGGCACGGTGGCCGGTACGCTTTGGTTCATCGCCTACCTGGCACTGGCTATTGGCCAGTACCGCAATGGGCAGGCTCAGATATCCATCGCAACGCTACTGATCGCTTACTCCATAATATTGCTGCTGCTGATAATGCTGGCGTTCGCCTATCCTAAATGGCGGCAAAAATATCACGATCGATTTGAAATCAGTCACCGCTTCGGGGGCTGGACTGTACTGCTGTTGATCTGGGCCCATTTCTTTCTAATCACCCATGACATGCGTGGCTCCGTTCCCTTTCCCGAAGCGATGCTTAAGTCATTCGGGTTTTGGGCGCTGGTAGCAATAACCATGAGTATCATTTTCCCCTGGAGCCGACTGCAGTATGTGCCCATTAAAATTGAGCGCCCGTCCAATCACGTCGCTCTGGTCGACTTCGACTACGGCGTAACACCGTTTGCAGGCTCTTCCACCACATTGAGCCGCAGCCCGTTAACCGAGTGGCATTCATTTGCCAATGTGCCGATACCCGGAAAATCGGGGTTTCGCCTGACCATTTCCCGTGCCGGCGACTGGACGGGCGCCTTGATCGACGACATGCCCTCACATATCTGGGTTAAAGGAATTCCAACCGGTGGTGTTGGCAACGTTGATAAACTGTTCAAACGCGTAGTGTGGATCGCGACTGGCAGTGGTATTGGACCCACTCTGCCCCATTTACTTGCGCAAACCGCGCCGGCACATTTGATCTGGTCGACACGCGATGCACGCGCGACCTATGGCGAAGAACTGGTGGATGAAATTCTGGCTGTAGAACCCAATGCAATGATCTGGGATACCAACACCCGCGGGCGACCAGACCTGGTGCAACTGGCATACGCTGGTGTGCAGGCATTCGATGCTGAAGCTGTGATAGTGATTTCCAACGAAAAGCTAACCCGAGAAGTGGTGTACGGCATGGAGAGTCGTGGCATTCCGGCCTACGGTGCGATATGGGATTCATGAGACGGTGACCACTAAACAGATGAAGACAATCGAACTTGAGCACATAAACCGCGTCGTCCGTGTCACACTGAAGCGGCCCGAGGTTCTGAATGCGTTAAATTCCGAACTGCGACGCGAGCTCATTGGCGCCCTGCACGAAGTTGACCAAAGCTCCGACGTTGGCTGTATCGTCCTGACCGGCGAAGGCCGCGCCTTTGCCGCTGGCGCCGATATAGCCGAACTTGCGAGCAAAACGCATCGGGATGCGTGCCGCGAAGACCTGCTTGCTGATTGGCAGGGTTTCGCCCAATTGCGCACGCCAACTATCGCCGCCGTTAACGGTTATGCGCTGGGTGGGGGCTGCGAACTTGCACTGATGTGCGACATCATCATCGCCTCTGAGAATGCAAGGTTCGGACAGCCAGAGATAAAGTTAGGATTGATTCCCGGTATGGGCGGCACCCAACGGTTGACCAAGCTGATCGGCAAAGCCAGAGCCATGGATATGATTCTGACCGGACGCATGATGGACGCCGCTGAAGCACTGCAGACTGGACTGGTCGCGCGGCTGTTTCCAGCAGACACTCTGCTCAAAGAAGCCATGACAATGGCGGCAACCATTGCAGGCTACAGTAAACACACGGCAATCGCCGCTCGCGAGGCAGTCGATCAATCGTTGGAATGCAGTCTTGCAGCGGGCCTGTTATATGAGCGACGCAACTATCACGCGCTATGGGCCACAGACGACGCCAAAGAAGGTATGGCGGCCTTTTTGGAGAAACGCGATCCTGTATTCAGGCACTGAAAATCACTCACCCGGCCCGGACTGCCGAATAATCAATTTGAGATTTTCATCCTCACGCGGCTCCTGAAAATACCGCGTCACTGCATCAAACATTTCCGGCGTGTCAGTTCGGCGGCGCGCTGGATTCTCTCTAGCCCGTTTTTCAAGTTGACGCTTGCACTGCTCGTCGGTGCGTTGCAGATAATGTAACTCGTGAGCGACATCGGCCTGCGCTGCCAACCCTGTCAGCCATTTTCGCTGTTCGACGGTATTGGCCGGAAAATCGAGTATCAGTGATGTGCCGGTGCGCAATAATCCGATTAATACCGGCTGCAGGGTTTGCTTGAGGCGGTTGGAGAACGCGATGTAATCGGCGAGATCTTTTATCTCACCTGGATACAGACTTTCCAGCAGTTGGTCTTCGCTGAACACAACCAGCCCGTGGCGTTCAGACAATTCTTTAGCTAGTGTTGATTTACCGGCGGCCATTTTGCCGCAGAGTAGATAGAGCATCGATTGGATAATTGTGTTTTTGTTCAATGGTGGATGCGCCTTGCGGCTTATCCACCCTACGATTTTTCGGCACGTGGGTGTAGGGGCCATAAGCCGCAAGAGGCATGTACCATTTTATATGTCTGTAGATACAGCCTTCTAATATTCAACGCAATGGTGGATGCGCCCTGAGGCTTATCCACCCTACATTTTTTCGGCGTGTGGGTGTAGGGGCCATAAGCCGCAAGGCGCATGTACCATTTTCCCGCTATGACTCCTCAAGATAGTGACGCACAATCCACTCTGCCACCAATGCGGGTTTTTCTTCGTTATCAATTTCCACGGTGACATTGAAAGTGATGGTGCGTTCGGCAGGTTTGGACAGGTCGAGGTTGGCAAGCGTAAACCGGCCGCGGACTTTTGATCCGATCGGCACGGGTGAGACGAAGCGCAATCGGTTCAATCCATAGTTCACGCCCATACGCACATCGTCGGCCTTGGGCACGGCATCCAGTGCCATGGCTGACAACAGCGACAACGAGAAAAAGCCGTGCGCGATGGTGCCACCAAACGGACTTTCTGCGGCGGCGCGCTCGGGATCGATGTGAATGAACTGCGGATCATGGGTAATGTCGGCGAAGGTATTGATATCGCCCTGGGTAACCGGGAACCAGCGCGAAACGCCGACTTCGGTACCCACTTGTGCCTGTAGCGCTTCGCTGTTCGCGTTCACTGTTGCTTTCCTCGCTTTGATGGTTTCATCGGATCAGCATGCCACTGCGTTTGCTCGCTGACAAGCCTGGTGCACACTAGAAAAATTCGATCAATCGCTTGACGGTCTGCTCGGGTTGTTCCTCGGGCAAAAAGTGGCCACAGTCGAGCGCCTCGCCCTGTACATCGGTGGCCCAGTCGCGCCAGATATCGAGCATGCTGCCGCGTTTGGCCGCACGCCCCTGCTGCCCCCACAGTGCGAGCATCGGGCAACTGATGCGATGGTTGTTGTCGCGGTCGGTTGCGTCGTGCTGGCAATCCAGCGTGGCGCCGGCGCGGTAGTCTTCGCAGCTGGCGTGAATCACTGACGGCTTTGAAAAACACCGTTGATACTCGGCCATCGCCGCGGGTGTGATCGCGCCTTCGGTGCGGCACCAGCTATTCAGTGTGTGTTGCAGAAAGTAGCCGGGGTCGGCGCCGATCAGGGTCTCGGGGAATGGCCGTGGCTGGGCGAGAAAGTACCAGTGATAGGTAGACAGTGCGCCGTCGTGGCCCATGCGCTCGAACTGTTCGAGCGTGGGAATGATGTCGAGGGTGGCGAGGCGCTCGATGCAATCGTGATCGAGCGCCATGCGGTAGGCGACGCGCGCGCCGCGATCGTGCCCGCACACCGAGAAGCGCACATGGCCAAACTGCCGCATCACCTCCACCTGATCGGCCGCCATCAGCCGTTTGGAATACTGGCTGCCGGCCTCGCTTACCGGACCGGTCGAATCTCCGTAACCGCGCAAATCCGGCACTACAACCGAGAAGTGCTCGGCAAGCTGCGGTGCGATCCTGTGCCACATAACATGAGTTTGAGGGTAGCCATGCAACAGCAACAAGGCCGGACCGGATCCAGCGCTGTGCACATTGATGGTGGCTGATTCCAGCTCAACCTTTTGCTGGGTGAAATCATTGAACATTCAGTTGCTCCGCTTTATCAGTTAGATCGCTACGATGTCACAAGTCGCGAACCATAAATACACTGTGAGGGTCAGGCAGATAGTCGGCAAACGGCTCACACTCGGAAAATCCGTTGCTCAGATAAAGACGCCTGGCCGGAGCAAATACTTCGGCACTGCCGGTTTCAAGACTCAGCCGCCGATATCCGCGACTGAGCGCTTCATCGACAATGGCAGCCAGAATCGTCTGTGCTACACCACGCCCCCGGTGTTCTGGCTGCGTGCGCATGGATTTGATCTCGCCTTGATCATCGGCTAAGGCCTTCAACGCTCCGCAACCTAAAAGCTGCGTGTTGTCCCAGGCGGCCCAGAAGGTGATGTCCGCCGCGGTTAATGCAGCAGGATCCAGCGCGTGTACGCTCTCGGGTGGTGAATGCAGCGCCATATCCGCCAGATGCTGCTCCAGCAACATCAGTATTTCGGGTTTCAACGGATCATCAATATAGATTTGCATGAAATTGAAGTAAACGAATAAACGACTCCGGGGAGCCTGAAATGTGCTGGCGCTAAATCAGCTCTCGCGATGCCGCCAGGAAATGGATGACTTTGCCACACGTGACGCTTTCGGTCGACCAATCAACTAGTGATTCGCCGGTGTTTCGCGGCCTGGCGGTGGAAAAGCGTCTATAGTTATTAAGACATTCCCGGAAATCATATTTTCTCGCCAGGAAACGCAAAAAAGGCTCATTCGAACGCCATATCGGGCCAAAGAATTGCACCCGTGTGAACAGTATTCGGGACCACCCCATGGTCAGTGCAATCGGCGATGGCTCGATCATCGATTCAGATTTTTGATGGATTAAGATAACGTAGTGCAAGATAAGACAAATGAATCCTGCCGGCAAATAGGTGTCGCTCTAGCAGAAAAAGGCAATCTGGACGAGGCCTTCGTGGCATGCACGGAAGGCCACAGCCTGTTTGACAGCAACGGTTATCTGTTGTCGTGGTCAGCCAGTCTGGCACTGCTTTACCCTACATTGGCCAACGACCTGCGCGTCGGCATGCACTACAGCAACTACCTGCACGGCCTGGCGACGAAGTCAGCGATCCGCAACATCGGAAAGATTGACAATCTGGATGACTGGATCGCATCCGAAATGGAAAAGGTCGGCAAGTCTGAAACCGAATTCGTACACCACCTGCTCGACGGGCGGTCTGTTCTCATTCGCCACACGCCGCTGTCGAGTGGCCACTGGTTCTTCGCTGCGTTCGATATAACGGAATTACAGCGCGCAAAGTCGGCTGCTGCCGGAAGTGAACAGAAGTTTCGGGATTTCGCGCGCCTGTAATCAGACTGGTTCTGGGAACTCGATGACAACCTCTGTTACCTCTATCACTCCAGTCACAATCTTCCGCTGAGCGGCATGGACGTTGACAAAGTCGTTGGCACCTCGCGAATCATTGATGTGGCCGGAGCAGTTGTCGATAACGATCAACTGGCGGAACACAATCGCAGTTTGCGCGAGCACCGCAAGGTTGATGTAGTACTGACCTGGAACAAACGCGATGAAACTGTGCACTCTCACATAGTCGCGCGACCACTGTTCGATTCTGCCGGCGTGTTTACCGGCTACCTGGGTTGCGGGCGCGATGTGTCGACGCTTTACAACCTGAAGCAGCAACTCGAGTACCACGCAAGTTACGACGACCTTACCGGCCTGCTGAACAGACGCGCGTTCGGTGAATATCTCGAAAAGCAACTACACAACCCGGTAACCGCAACCAACAGAACCCTGATCTGCCTGGATCTTGATCAGTTCAAACTGGTTAACGATAGTGCCGGCCACGTTGCGGGTGATCAACTGCTGCGAGAAATAACAACAATCCTGCAGCAGGCGTTCGGCCCGACAGCCGTTATTGCTCGCCTCGGCGGAGACGAGTTTGCCATTGTGGTAGAGGCCAAAGTGCAACCGGCCATGGAACTATGCGAAAGCGCTATCACATCCATTTGCCGCCATTCGTTTCATTGGCAGAAACGAAAATTCTCTGTCGGAGCCAGTGCCGGGCTGGTGCCGCTGGACAACGAGTCAAAAACAACCCACGAACTGTTAGCTCAGGCAGACATTGCCTGTTACTCCGCCAAGGCCTCGGGCCGCAATCAGTGCCAGTTGTACTCGAGCCAGAGCTCTTTTCAAAAACAACAGAACGAAGAACTGGCGAAGTTGAAGATGCTGGTTTATGCCATGGACAACAATGGTGTTTGTCTGTACCTGCAGCCGATCGTACCTGCAGTCCCGGCAACCGCCACAAACGCCATGCAAAAATTCGAGGTATTGGTAAGAATTCGAGACACTGAGGGGAATCTGATCTCACCCGGCGAGGTAATACCAGTGGCCGAGAAGTACGATCGAATGCAACAACTCGATCTGCTGGTGATCACGCTATCGATCGATGCACTGGAACAACTGACCCGTCTGGGCGCCAACGTCGCGCTGTCGATAAATCTCTCTGGCAATACCCTCAGCAACGAAGCCTGCCTGAAACGCATTGCCGATCTGATAAAAGCGCATAGCATCGCCCCCGGCTCGATCTGCTTTGAAATCACTGAAACCGCAGCGATTGAAAGCATAGAACGTGTGACACAATTTATTCTTGAACTCAAACAGCTCGGCTGCGAATTCTCGCTGGATGATTTTGGCAGCGGCCTTTCTTCGTTCGGCTATCTGAAATCGCTGCCGGTCGACTACTTGAAAATAGACGGATCGTTTGTCTGCAACATACTCGAGGACAAGGCCAGCCGTGCGATAGTGACGTCATTCAATACGTTAAGCCACGAGATGGGTATGAAAACCGTGGCTGAGTATGTTGAGAATGATGCTATTGCCAGTTTACTAACCGATCTGGAAATCGACTACCTACAGGGCTACGGCGTGGGTATACCACGCGATCTGAATGACTGGATTGCAGAATTGGCACCGCCCATCCTGCTGACCGGCAGTTAGGCGCGCCGCCGACGGCGGCCCAACGCGACTAGAGCCATCAATGCAAGGGCGATCGGTCCGGCACCGCCGCCACTACTGGATGAACCGGGCACCGACACCACACCGCGCTCGTCAGAAGAGGCCACGGTGATGTTGTCAAAGCCGGCATAGCCTCCCTCAATCAGATCGATGACCAGCGCGACGTTGCCATCACTGCTGGTGCTGGCATCCAGCGCGACGATATGATTGGTCCAGTCGAATACCTGGGGTGCCGATGCTGTGCCGGTTATGGTCTCACTGTCGAGCGCCGCGGTACCGATGGAATTAACGTCGAACGCGCCGAGCGGCGCATCGTAGAGGCTGAGCTGGAATGTCGGGATCTCACCATTCGGATTAAACGGCCCGCCACAGCAATCCAGATCGATCGATGAGATATCAATCTGCACGTTCAGAAAGCCGAAGTTACCCACATCGAAAACCGCTGCCAGCAAATCCGGCTCGCGATCGGACAACATACCCAGTGCATAGGCGCCACCGATGCCGGACGGATCGCTGAACTTGGCGCTGCCGGCGATCTGCAGCGTCTCGACGTCGCGCGTGTTTTGAAAAGCCGTGCCGAACAGATCGTTTACCAGATCGTAGGACCAGCTCAGTTGATCGGGGTCAGAAAAGCCTGTGGGCGAGTTGAAATCTTCGCTGAACAGGACCTGTGTCTGGGCTGAAACGTTGGTTGTCACCAACAGCGCTGCAAGCGCAATGGGGAGAGCTGATTTCATCGGATATCTCTGGTTTGTTATCACATTCCGGCCAACAAGGCACAGACGCTGCGCTGGATTTTCCGCCATCTTACCAAGCCACTCAGCGACACAATAGACAGAAACAGGTAAACAAGTTTGTCAATGACAGCTGGCAACACCGCACCGCGTCGATGGCGTTCACGGCATTCGGCGCGCATTGGCAACGAGTCAGGTTGTGTATTGACGATTGAGCTTGCGCATGCCGCCTATCCAGCGATCGTAATCTGCGGTCTTGCGCCGCATATAGTCGAGCACCTGCGGGTGCGGCAACACCAGGAATTTCTCCTCGCGAATCGTCTGCACACAGGCTTCGGCCACGGGCTCCGGCTCGAGCATACCATCGACGCTTGCCACCGCATCTTCCAGACCTTTGGTCATTTCGGTTCGCACCGCCTGCGGACACAACACTGACACCTTTATTCCCTGATCGCCGTAAGTCAGCGCCAGCCACTCGGCAAGCCCAACGGCCGCGTGCTTGGTTACCGCATAGGGGGCAGAGCCAATCTGGCTCAACAGCCCTGCCGCAGAGGATGTATTTAACAGATACCCACCACCGCGCTCAATCATGCGAGGTATCAGGTGGCGGGCAGCCCAAACGTGAGACATCAGGTTGATATCCCAGATTTTCTGCCATTCATCATTCGCCACTTCCGGTCCGCCACCGATGGCAATGCCGGCATTCGAACAAAACAAATCAATAGGCCCGTGAGAGGTTTCAACCTCCTCGATCAACCGGCGAATATCTTCTTCCTGACCTACGTCAACCGCTATCGCTGTGCCGCCCGTCAGCCTGGCTGTATCCTGCGCACCCTCGGCATTGAGATCGGCGCTGATCACTGTGCGGGCACCTTCCGCTGCAAAGCGCACGGCCAGTGCCCGACCGATGCCACTGGCAGCACCCGTGACCACGATAGTTTTGTCTTTTAGTTCCAACCGCCTGCTCCGAAAAAAGTTATCCCGCCAGTTATCGCCACATGTCGCTGCCACCGCAGACTGTCATCGCCTGGCCGGTGATGTACTGGCTGGCGGGTGAGGCGAGAAAGATCGCCATACCTTTGAGATCCTCGGCATCACCCAGGCGCCCCAATGGAATGCCCTCCACCACTTTGGCGGCGGCCTTCGGATTCTCCCACAGAGCGCGGGCAAAGTCGGTTTTGATCAGCCCCGGACAAATCGCATTGGCGCGAATGCCGGCCGAACCATATTCCGCCGCCAGCACTCTCACCAGCCCAAGCACCGCTAGCTTGGACACACCGTAAATACCCAAACCGGTCGAGGGCCGAAACGCTCCGACGCTGGCGGTGACCATAATCGAACCACCACCTTTTTCGATCATCCCGGGCGCGACCATCTGGGCGAGCCAGTGATTCGATTTGACGTTAGTCGCCATGGTCTTGTCGAAGGCATCATCATCGAGGCTGGACATCGGTCCGTAGTGCGGGTTTACGCCGGCATTGCCAACCAGAATATCGGGCGCGCCATGCTCGGCACCGGTGCGATCGACCAATGCCTGCAATTGCTCCTTGTGACCGGTGTGGCAGGCGATCCCGAAAGCCCGGTTCTCGCCACAGGCGCTGTTGATCGCAGCGGCGGCGGCATCGCACGATGTCTGCTGTCGGCTCGATACAATCACCGTGGCGCCGTGCTGGGCGAGCCCCTCGGCCATCACATAGCCCATACCTTTGGTGCTGCCGGTCAGCAGCGCGACCTTGCCGGTGAGATCGAACAGCCCTGAATCGGCCATTATTGACCCACACCGGATTTACGCGAGTTGGATGCCTTGAAGGCGGCAACCTCGGCGCGAGCGACCACGTGGTGATGGACTTCATCGGGTCCGTCCGCCAGGCGCAGAGTGCGCTGTTTGGTGTACATATCGGCCAGCGGCGTCCATTGGCTCACACCGGCCGCGCCATAAACCTGCATGGCCTGATCGATAATAGTACAGACTTTTTCGGGTACCAGCGCCTTGACCATCGACACCCAGTAACGCGCCTCTTTGTTGCCCAGCACATCCATTGCCCGGGCGGCCTTTAACACCATCAGACGCATGGATTCGATATCGATTCGCGCGCGCGACACCAGCTCCATGTTCTTGCCCAGATCGATGATCGGTTTGCCGAAGGCCTCGCGTCCGGTCGCACGTTCCAGCAACAGATCGAGTGCCTTTTCGGCCTGGCCAATCGAGCGCATGCAGTGATGAATTCGCCCGGGGCCAAGACGCAGTTGCGAGATTTCGAATCCACGGCCTTCGCCGAGCAGCATGTTGTCCTCGGGTACACGTACGTTGGTCAATTTGATGTGCATGTGACCGTGCGGCGCATCATCATGCCCGAACACATGCATCGGCCCGAGAATTTCCACACCTGGTGTATCGAGCGGTACGAGTATCTGGCTTTGTTGTTTGTGCGGCTCGGCGTTCGGGCTGGTCTTGACCATCAGGATCATGATCTTGCAACGCGGATCACCGGCACCGGAGATATAGAACTTCTCGCAATTGATCACCCACTCGCCATTTTCCAATACGGCAGAAGTAGAGATATTGCGCGCATCAGAGGACGCAACATCCGGTTCGGTCATGCCATAGCAAGAGCGAATTTCACCCGCCAGCAACGGTTTCAGCCACTGCTCTTTCTGCGCCGGTGTGCCAACGCGTTCTATCACTTCCATGTTGCCGGTATCGGGCGCGGAACAATTTAACGATTCGGCTGCAAGTGGATTTTTTCCAAGCTCGACCGCGATGTAGGCATAGTCGAGATTGTTCAGACCCTCGCCAGTTTCTGCGTTTGGCAGAAAAAAGTTCCATAGTCCGTTTTTCTTGGCCTTTTGCTTGGCAGTGTCGAGCAATTCGAGTTGACCCGGCGCGTAACTCCAGCGATCAGCTCGTCCCTCGCCGAGACGAAAGAACTCTTCAGTAATAGGCTCGACGTTATCCTGAATGTGTTGCACCACGGCGTTCAACAGCGGCCGCGATTTTTCTGTCATACGCAGATCGTTCAGGTCGCTGTAGGGATCTTCGTTTCGCATGCGGGATTTCCTTTTGTTTGAGTGTTTATAAATTGCGTATAGCGGATTTAGCGAAGTAGATTGCTTTGAAGCGACCTGCCCCTGGAGAGATTCTCGCGGCTGACGCCATGCGCATCAATCGCACTACAACGCGAGACCGGTCAGCGTGGCCAGCTCGTCTAGAGCAGTGCGGTAGTTATCGAATGGCACTTTTACAGTCTGCATACCCAGCGCTTTGGCAGGCTTGAGGTTGATACCCAGATCGTCGACGAACACCGATTGCTGCGCTGTGACTTGCAGCGCCTCGCACATCATTTCGTAGATACGCGGCTCTGGCTTGCGCACACCGACGACGGAGCTTTCAATCACGTGCTGGAATTTGCCCATCACCGATTGAGCAAGCGCTTTGTCGGCGTCGCTGCGGGCCCATTCGCTGGCGGTGCTTTTGGGCATGTTGTTAGTGATGCAACCGGTTTTGAATCCGGCCGCGTTGATCTTGTCGAGTGCCTCGATCATATCGGGCCGAAAGCTCAACTGCAGCAACGACACCAGCGTTCTACCGCTGACTTCGTGGCCGGCGGCACTGGTCTCGCGGGCAAACTCGCCGTCAAATTCGTCCAGTGTCAGCTCGGCGCGTTCAAATCGCGCAAATGAACCGCCGTTGATATCGGACTTGATGACTTCGCTGATGAAACGCGTGGGAATACCGTGTTCCTGTTCGTAGCGCGCAAAACAGGTGACTGGCGATTCGGTAAACACACCGCCAAAGTCGAAGATGACTGCAACTGGTTTCATGCGTACGCTGATTCCGCTGTGGATTGTGTTATGGCTGAACGGCCGGATTGAGCGCCAGGTGGCATCACGCTAGCGCTGTCCGCCGCCGCATGCATTATTCCTCCGACAATCGGCAGGCGCGGGCAATGCCCGGCCGCCGGCGTGACTGCAGTATAAACGCAACCAGCCGAACGCGACCAGCACAGGGTGCCCGGCCAGGTCCTTACTGCCCGGCCCGCGCGCGTCGCTCCATCGGTTGCAATAACTGGTAGACGACCGATGCGACGGGCGTTGGCACACCGGCCTGCGCACCGAAGCGCACGATTGCCCCGATCCAGGCCTCGAGTTCCGATGGCCGATCCTCCAGGATATCCCGCATCATTGATGCACTGGTATCGCCCGGCAGGCCTTCATAGAACTGCCACATGGTTTGTTTCAGCGCATCGGGCAAGGTGTAGCCGCGTGCACGGCCAACAGCAAAGCACTCCTCCATGCTCTGACTAATCAACGCGCGGCTGCCAGGTTCAGCCAGCAACGGCCCTAACGGCGTGCGCGCGGCAGTAGCGATGCCGGACCAGGACGCCACCAGCATAAGCTTCTTCCACAGGGCGGTTCGAATATCATCGCATTGCGTTGCATCGATGCCGGCGTCGCGAAGAAGCTGCACCAGCGCCTGCACGCGGTCACTTTGCCCTGAACACAGCTCGCCAATCTCGATCGCGGCGTGTGGGTTCATGTGGCGAATAACGCCGGGTGACTCGATCTGGCTGAAAATTCTCGACAGACCGCCCAACACAGGCCCTTCCCCCAGCACGTCGACACACTCATCTGCCGCCTCGACGCCATTAAGAAAGGGCACAACCAGCGTTTCATCGGTGATCATCGGCTGCATCTGCCTGGCCACCGAGGGCACTTGCCAGGTTTTCACCGCCAGCAGGATCAGCTCTACCGGACCGATGTCAGCCGGGTCGGCAGATGCGGTGGGGCGAGCCAGATGAACATCACCCAGCGGACTGAGCACGCGCAGCCCGTTCTCACGCATGGCGGCCAACTGTGCGCCACGCGCGATAAAGCCAACCTGATGACCAGCCTCTGCCAGACGAGCGCCGTAGTAGCCGCCAAGACCACCGGCACCGTAAATTGCTATTCGCACTTGCAACCCGGGTAGTTGAAAACATCCAAGCTACTGGATTTCGTCGCTCACTGCACGCGATTTCAGATCGATCACTGCCATAACCCTTCAGCCCGGTCAGCAGCAGAGCTGTACTGTCAGTTATCCGGCGTTTTGATTATCAAGACTCATAGCAGAACCGTACCCAGCATGAGTTTTCTCATTCGCCTGCCATGCTCGGCGCGCAGAGTGTTAACGCCTGCTCAACAATAACCGACAGCCGCCGCCAGCAGTTATATGAACTGCTTCACAGCACGAATCAGCGAACTTCGCGGGCGCTGCAGTCTGTGTGCGACGAAAAGCGCAGGCATTGCATTCAGGGCCGCTGTTGCCGCCCAGTGCGGTGGTACGGGTAGTCTGGTTTTACCTCGCAGCAGAGGCATTGCCGAAATTGTGGGGACTTTCACAGCTCCCGCCAGCGCGCCCGATCGCGACAATCCTTCGGCATGATCATTGAACCCACTGCGGGCATACAGGCGAAAACCACAATGGAATACTGCGTCGGATATCACCGTCAGGAAACTTCCGAAGGGCGCCCCCGGAATTCAGACTCACAGGAAAACGATCAGCGATGAGACTTCGCTTTGACAATTGCACTCCGGGCACCATTGCCCGCCGCGTGGCGGCACTAACCCTCGCAGCGTTGTTCTCATTGGGCTCGGCTTGCACGGTTATGCCACAGTCAAGAGTCGCACTGGGTTCGCTGCCATCAAATGTCAGTCTCCACCGGGTAACGCCTGCACTGCTGCAGCAGCTCTCCGCCGAAACCATGTCGCGCAAGTTTGGCTGCCGGGTTGGATTTTGCCCTGATAGCTGGGACTACCGCGTTGGCCCCGGCGATGTACTGAGTATTCTGGTGTGGGATCACCCGCAAATGAATATGCCTGCCGGACCGAATCGATCACCCGCTGAAGTTGGCAACCGAATCCACGGTGATGGCACCATTTTTTATCCGCACATTGGCACCGCGATGGTGAGCGGAAAGACTGTCTCTCAAATACGTGAACTCATTACCATGGGATTGAAAAAAGTCATTCCCAAACCACAGGTCGACGTATCGATCGCGAGCTTCAGAGAAAACAATCATGTGTATGTATTGGGCGAGGTTCCCAAGCCTGGCAAACTTCCATTGAAGATGTCACGGCTGAGCCTCACCGATGCGCTGGCCCAGTCAGGCGGTGTCGATGAACCTACCGCGAACGCCAGAGGAATTTTTGTATTCAGATCGAAGGACTCCGGCGATGGCACTGATGTTTTCCAGCTCGATGCGCAATCACCCACTGCCTTTTTGTGGGGCACTCAGTTTAATTTACAGGCACAGGATGTCGTCTACGTGACCGCGGCCCCTGCCACGCGCTGGAATCGCATTATCAGCAAGTTGATTCCTTCACTGTCTGCATTCAATACGCTGTTACTGCTTGAAGACCGCATGTAGCAAAATCTTGTTTTACCATTGTTTGAAGAAAGCCCGCACGCGGGCTTTTTTCATATTCAGCGCGCTGCAAAATCTTGTTAAAACCGTACACCCCACTCAAGCCCCAACAGCCATATCTCTCCTTCTCCAACCTCGGCACCATCGGTTTCTATGTTGATTTCCCGACCATAGGACAGCGTTGGCGTAAGCACAAAATCCGGCCCGTAGAGTAGGCTGTAACCCAATCCGACAGTGGGCTGCAAAACTGTTACGCGAGTCGTGCCGCTGTCGCCGTTGGTGTCTTCCCAGTCAATGGTGTTGAACCATAAATCGGTCCTGGCACTCAGGGACCAGGCCTTTCGATTCAAATGCCGATACCAGCGGTATCCGAGCGACAAGCCGGCACCCTCGCCTTCCTCCTCATCCTGTACGCCAAAATCCTGGTGATCAATGCGTTGATAACCGAGTCGAAACAGCAGGGACTGCGTAGAAGTGAATGACCATTCGGCTCGCAAACCGGGAATTACGCCGGTGGGATAAACCTGCAGCTCAAGGCCAAGATCGACACCTGCTCGCTCCGCCCGAACCGGCCAGGCAACAACCAGACATAAAATAACAATAACCGGAAACAACCAACCGCGAACATGCATTACTGATGATTTCAACCTGTGCCCCTCCGCTACCGACGATATGCTAACGAGCAGTACCCCGAAGATCTATTTTGCGATTGCTGGAATGCGATTCATAGGCAGCTTCACTGACGCGCATGACATCAAGATATGACTCCGCCGTGTTTTCATAATCCCCGTTTTCGCGGTACGCGTCCAGTGCACTGCGATTCAGGTAGTCAACACAACCACCGCCAAAGGAAGATTCATCAACCTCGAGTTCAATCGGCAACAGCGACTCTTCACTGGCACCGAATGCGCGAAAATAGAGTTGCCCGTGGCCATTCAGCCGAAGGGCTCCACCCTCACCTTCAAGCAGCAGCTCACCCATTGTCAATCGGGTGTTGTCCGCAACATGATCGCTGAGCCGATTGCCGTCGAAAACTGACACGGCACCGCCTTCGTGTTCGAGCACCAGGATACCGGCATCCTCTCCGGCTATCACTGGATTGAGCTTGCGTAAATCGGCATACACTGACTGAATATCGCCGAGCAGCCAGCGAAACAGATCGATAAAGTGCACGGCAGTTTCGTGGATCAGCAGACGCGGCATCTGCTGGAAAAACGGCTGGCGCGCCAGGTAGGCGTCGGCCCCGCGACCGTCGCCCGGGCGCAGATTAAAGCGGCATTGATAAATCTGACCCAGTTTTCCGGAATCGAGAAAACCCTTGAGCGTGCGGTGCCACGGTTGAAAGCGGAAATTCTCGTGAATAACCACTGTGGTATTGCCTTCGGCCGCGAGTTGCACGATCTGTTGCGCCTGTTCTATCGACGTGCAAAACGGTTTCTGGCAGATGATCAGGCGCCCCGAACGAATCATTCTGGAAATTAAATCCGCGTGCGCCACCGGAGGGGCGACGATGTCGATTATCTCAGCATCGGTTTGCTGTAACAGGCTATCGATATCGGTGAACGCCTGCGCATTGCACCGTTGTTGTGCCGCTTGCAGGGCTTCGCGGTTCGGATCACAAATGGCAAGCAAATCGACATCCGGGTTGGCCTCCCAGGAGCGCAGATGAAACTGGCTGAAGTACCCCAGCCCGACGACCGCAACCTTGCTGGGTGCAGCCACGCTCATATCGCATTGACCTGCGCAATGACTTCGGCAGTAACGGCTTTGGTTCCCATATCACCGCTAAACTCACACGGCCTGATTCGATTCTGTGCAAACCCCGCTTCAACGCCCCGTTCGATTAACCGAGCGGCGTCAGCCAGTTTTTCACTCGCGCCTTTTTCGTGCAGATAATCGAGCATCAACGCGCCGCTTAGAATCGCTGCGAGCGGATTGGCCAGATCTTTCCCCATAATATCCGGCGCGCTGCCGTGCGCCGGCTGAAAGAGACCATGGCTATCGCCTATTTCTGCGCAGGCTGCCATTCCCATACCACCAACCAGACCACCGGCCAGATCGGAGAGAATGTCACCAAACATATTCTCCATCACCAGCACGTCAAAATCCCACGGGCGGCGGATCAGATCAAGTGCCTGGGCATCCACATAGCTATAGCCGGTGTTGATATCACTGTGTTTTGCGGCGACTTCGTCGTATATCTTTCTAAAAAATGCCATCGAGTGAAAGACGTTGGCTTTGTCGACACATGTCAGCGTGCCGGAACTGCCGCGCTGTTTGCGCTTGCGGGCGAGTTTGAAACCGAAATCGTGAAGTTTTTCGGTGGTGGCTCGTGTGATTCTGAGCGTATCCCGCACCTCGTCATCGCCGATGATCTCACTGCGATTATGCACCGATGCCGAATAGAAAAGCCCTTCGGTTGACTCTCGCAACACAATAAAGTCGATGCCGGCCGCACGCGGATCGGCCAGGCGCTGCGGCGCATTCGGATACGCCTTGACCGGTCGGATGCCTGCATACAGCTGATAAATCTCGCGCAACCGCAGGTGCGGTGATATCTCGGTGCCGTCAGTGGCGCGAATCGACGGCAGGCCAATGGCACCCAGAAAGATTGCATCGCAGCGACCGGCGGCGGCTTCACCATCGGGCTCGATATCATTGCCGGTCTCCTGATAGTAGCCGGCACCGGCGCTAATTTCCCTGATCGCCAGCGAGCCGGCACCGGTCTTTTGCATCGCCGCGTCAACCACTGCCATGGCGGCGTCGCTGACGTCCACTCCGATGCCGTCACCTTTAATTAGTGCTATCTCTGCTGCGTGCTGCAATGTGCCACACTCCGTCGTTGAAGATTTGCGTCACACCGAATGGCACAGGCTCACTGGTTAGAACTTGTGGTCGGTGTCCAGACCCGTATTATCGCTGCACTGGCGGCGACATTGCCACCGGCATATCAAAACGGCCAGGCCGTGCCCGCAACAGCAGAGGAAACATCATGTACAAGCCATTCGATCTCACCGGCCGCACAGCACTCATCACCGGTGGCAACGGCGGCATCGGTCTGGGCATGGCCCAGGCGTTGCTGCAAGCCGGTGCCGAAGTGGCAATCTGGGGCTCGAACCGCGAGAAAACCGACCGCGCCGTCGAGCAGCTGGCAGGCTTTGGCAGTGTATCGGGCTTTACCTGCGATGTCGGTGACGAGCAGATGGTGGGAGAGGTCATGGAGCAGACGCTGACAACCCTCGGTCGACTGGATGCCTGCTTTGCCAACGCCGGCGTCTCCGCCACCCCGACACCCATCGCCAACATGAGCGCGGAGGAATTTCGCCGCGTGCAGCGCGTCAACGTGGACGGCGTGTTCTATACCTTTCGCGCAGCTACTATCGCCATGCAGCAAGCCGGCAACGGCGGCTCACTGGTGGCCACTGCAAGTACCGCCGCAATCGAGGGCGCTGCGCGCAATAGTCACTATGGCGCCTCTAAAGGGGCCATAACATCCTACGTACGTGCCCTGTCGGTAGAACTTGCACGCTACCAGATTCGAGTCAATTCAATACTGCCCGGCTGGATCACCACCGATATGACGGCCCGGGCGATGGCCGATGAGCGATTCAGCAGCAACGTCATGCCACGTATTCCGGCACGCCGTTGGGGCACGATCGAGGATTTTGGCGGCATCGCGATTTATCTGATGAGCGATGCCTCTTCGTACACCACCGGCGAGCAGTTTGTCATCGACGGCGGCTACACCAAGTTTTAGGCTGGCCGAATGCGCACAGGTAATCGGCGCCCCAAATGATCAGCCCCGTCTGTGCCATGAGCGCGACCGCGATTGCCACCGCTATCCGGCAGCGGGCGTTATCCTGTCGCGAAGTCATTGAGGCACATCTGACGCGCATTGCGCAGATCAACACGCGTGTTAACGCATTAACGGTCGTATTTAGTGATCAGGCCCTGTCGCAGGCAGATGCCGCTGACCTCGCTCAGGCGCAGGGTAAGTCTATCGGCCCGCTGCACGGGGTGCCGATCACTGTGAAGGAAAATATCGATGTCGCCGGTTCGGCTACCACCAAAGGTGTGCCGGCGCTTAAAGACGCGATTGCCTGGCGGGACGCACCGGTGATCACCCATCTGAAAGCTGCCGGCGCGATTGTTATCGCGCGCAGCAACATGCCCGAGTTCGGTATGCGCTGGCACACCGACAACGAACTTCACGGCGCCACATTAAACCCCTGGCATGTGCAGCGTACGCCCGGTGGATCAAGTGGTGGCGAGGCCGCGGCTATCGCCACCGGTATGTCGCCGCTGGGGATCGGCAACGATATGGGCGGATCGACTCGCCAGCCGGCGATCAACTGTGGCATATGCGGGCTGCGCCCCGGCACCGGGCGCGTATCGCGGGTGATGACCACAAACGCCGACGACATACCGATGTATTACGAACAAATCGCCTGTGTGAACGGCCCGATGGCACGTACTGTCGAGGACCTGCAACTGGCATTGTCGGTCATGCAACAGCCCGATCCGAGTGATCCGATCTGGCAGCCCGCTGTGCCGCCACCAGGCTGTGCACAGGAAAACCGCGTCGGCCTGATCACACAGTTGCCAGGGGATGCAACAGAACCTGCCGTGTCGAGGGCACTGCAATCAGCCGCCGGCACACTGCGCACCGCGGGTTATCAGGTTGAGGAGATTGAAGCACCGGATCTGCAAACTGCCGATGACATCATTCAACGACTGGCGTTGTTCGAGGTGGAAGACTATCTGGACGAAATTCTGCCGATGCTCGGCGCCGATGCGCGCAGATTTCTGACAACGGTTATCGGCAAACAAGATGTCGACGGGGCGAGTTATCGCAATGCGATTGCCGAGCGGTATCGCGTCGCTCGTCACTGGAATGTGTTATTGCAACAATACCCGCTCATAATGGGGCCAGTATCAACCATGGAGCCATTCATCGTCGGCGCCGACACCGGCAGCGCCGCAGGGATTAACCGCATCGTGCGGTCATTCCGGCTCACAGAACTGTGCAACCTGCTTGGACTGCCCGCACTGGCACTGCCGGTGACACTGGATAATGGCGTGCCGCAGGGCGTGCAATTGATCGCGCGGCGTTTTGACGAAGCGCGCTGTTTCGCCGCTGCAAAATATATTCAACAGGACACGCAAATCACTACACCCATCGAGCCTGCCAACTGACCGATTAGACCAAAGCGAGTGAAATTTCAAAGCTGCGTGGTTTCGAAATACTGTTGCAGCTCGTCGACAAACATTTTCACTTTAGCCGGCGCACGACGGCCACTCGGATAGATGGCATAGATCGCCACATCACCATCAGACGGTGCGGCGATGTAATCTTCAAGCAGCGGTACCAGCGCCCCCTCCTCAACCCGCTCGGCCACAGTCCAGTCAACCAGTAAAATGATCCCGAGCCCGGCCATCGCTGCCCTGATCAGCACATCGGCAGAATTGGCTTTAATTGCGCCGTTTACCGGGATTTCGTGGAGCCCATCCGGGCCCTCAAAGCGCCACGTCTTGGCGCCTGCTCGCCACAACGCAGAGACCTGTTCAAATTCGAACGTCAGGCAATTGTGCCCGCGCAATTCATCGGGGTGCTGTGGCTTGCCGAAACGCTCGATGTAGGCCGGGCTGGCATAAACGCAGCGCTTGATGGGTGCGAGTTTTCGCGCCACCAGGGTCGAGGAATCTTCGAGTGTGGCAATGCGCACGGCAACGTCGAGGCCGCGGCCAATGATATCAACGATGCTATCGGACAACTGCACCTCGGCGCTCACCGACGGCCAGCGCTGAAGATAGCGCGCCAGCGCAGGCACGATATGCAGCCTGCCCAGCACGGTCGGCGCACTGAGCCGCAACACCCCCGCCGGCGTCTGATCAAAATCACTCACTGCCCGCTTGGCCTCGTCGAGGTCAGCCAGTAAACGCTGCGCGCGGGCGTGAAAAATCTCGCCCGATTCGGTCAGTGACAAAGTGCGCGTGGTGCGAATGAACAACAGCACCTGAAGCTCGCGCTCAAGCTGAGTAATCTGTCTGGATACCGACGAAGTCACCAGGCCCAGATGCCGGGCAGCGGTAGAGAAGTTGCCGGCTTCAACGACAGCAACGAAAACCTGTAACGCGGTGGTCGAAATCATTGTTGCAATTTATGCAAAGGTGTTTCGCACGATAGCATGTTTATAGGCAACTGCCGCAAGACTATATTGATCTCACGCCAAACGGCATCACCCAAAAAAGGAACAGATCAATGAAGCATACAGCCACCTCTTCACTGCCCTCGCACACACTGGATCACGCCATGTACCCGTCGCGCGGCAGCGTTGAATCCATTCGCACTGATGCGATCAAGCAACTGTGGCAGGCCCTGCGCAACTCAGTATCGCGAAACACTCGGCGCGCAACCATAAGCATGCAGCCGACTGCTGCTGCCACTTGCTGACACGAAAAACAAAAGGGGCCCGAAACGGGCCCCTTCTGGTATCGCTTGCAGCAGCGCTCAGTTAACGCGACTGACTGTCCAGCCTAAAGGTGAGATCCGGAATCTCCGAAGGATTTCGGTACCAGTCCCGGGCTTGCTCACCGCCGCTCTGCACCCAATCGATGAAAGCCGGATAGGCCTCACTGATGTCCACATATTCAGCAGGGTAATCGATAGAGAATGGTACATCGATCATCCACGGCAGGTTTGCGTTGTTGACGTAAAAGGTATCAATGCCGTTAGAGGCATCATCGCCGCTACCAAACAGCGCTGTATCCTGGCCACTGGTTGGACGATGGTGAGGCAAGTGAATTTCTATATCGCGCACGCTCCCACCATCGCGGTAGATTTCTCCACCCGTCGCGTTCAGCCGTGTGTAACCGGCCAGATCACTTGCCACTTTATGGGCGTAGAGATAGGGGTTGTACGGTGCCGGGCCCAGCGCGGTTCGATCGACCGGGTTGCTGAAAGTTAAATGAAAATCGAAACTGCTGATTTCGTTCTCTGAGCAGCCGGGCAATGTATGAAACGTCCAGCACTTGGCACTTCCGCCTTGCCAGGTGTGACGCCAGGCATCATCAAAAATCGAGTAATTCAGAAACACGGCATCGGAGATCGGTTCAATCAGCTCACCGTTGAGGGTGGCAGACTCGACGTTGTCGGCAAATACGGCATCCCCGAGTGAGACTGCAAAGCCGTTGTGAAAAGCTGCACCACGCGCCTGCAACTGATACTCGATTTCAACATCCTTGATCTGCGCGCTGCTGTTCAACACCTCGCGAACACGATATCGGACTACCATGTCGTTCATGTCGTAATCACCCTGCAACGGCCAGTTATCCTCGGCAAGCAATGTGCCCCACTCATTTTCACCCGGATAGAACTGCTCAAATGCGCGGCTCGCGTCGGTATCGTCGATGTCGGTTGCATCGGTTACACCATCCTGATCAGCATCAATCGCCGCATCATCATTCGATAGAACAGGAATGCTCGCGACATTCGCAAGCGCATCCGCTGGCGACACCTCTATTTGAATGACAAGGTCGTTGTAGTCTTTATCACTGTAGCTGTAGTCGAGACGAATGTCCTCGAACCCCAGCCAGAAGCGCCGTGTATTTCGGGCCAGATCAACCTCCTCGCCCAGCATCACGATGTGTTTGCGATCAGTCGCGGTACTTTCTGGATTTAAATCCGACAGGGTGTAAAAGTGATGCCCGTTATAGCCACGACCCCGGCCCGAAGACCAGCCATTTGCCGCCAGCCAGAAACCCAGCCCGGCCTGATCGGTGGCTGGATCAATCTCCCCAAGAAAAATACTCGAGCCGGATTTCAGCCCGCCACCGCTTCCTGTCAGTGAGGTGTTGGGAAAAAGGACTTTCGCCGCATCAACCTGATCATGGCTGGTGGGTGGCTGATCCGGATCGTAGGAGAAAAAACCGAAGGTGTTTCGGTAACCGGCACCTTCGTGCAGGAAGGACACCAGTACTTTAGCCGGCCGGGAAAACTCCAGGTTACTGCCCGAAGCATCGGCATTCAGAAAGCGCGGCGCCGGCGACCCGCCCGCAGGCAATGCATCGCCAATCATTTTTAGCATGGCGCTATCCACATCGATATTGCAAAGGTCACCGGCGTTCATGCTTTCCATGTCGCAGGCTGGCGCATTCCTGATGCCCTGAGGATGACCATACCAATAGTTGTAGCTAGTGAAGAATGGCTGAAGAAAGTAGTCGGCGGACGCGGCATTGCCAAGCGCTTGCCGCCGTGTTGCATCGCTGGCAAGTACGCCGTCGAGCGCAAGCACGGCTTCCTCGGACTCCGGGCCGAAATTCCCGTTCGCCTCGAAACCACCGGCTTCCTGTGTAATTGGCACGTAGGCAACTGCTGCGACGCCCATCAAACGCGTCACGACATAGACATAACCCCTGGCTGCAATGTGACCAGGTAACTGCAACTGTCCTGATGCAGTGCCGTCGCTGCCGGATACCGATTGCAGGTACGGGGAAAGCCCTTCCAGTTCCTCGGCAAAGGGTTCACGCATATCTTCTTCAAGTGCTGCGTCGACGGCCGCGTACACTTCATACCCGACACCTGCGGCAGGCTCGCCGGAGACATCGAGCATTTGCAAATTCAACGTGACGGTCACCGAGCTTGACCAATCAAAAGCTGCTGGTACTTGCAGATCCGACGTGGCAGTCGGTGCTGATACTGTTTCAACTTCTGGCGTCGGAGCTTCAATCTCTGGCACTCCCGAACCAGTCTGAGCAGTGGCGGCGCCTGCCGTCGGCTCCGCACCGGCGATGTATTCGCCACTACCGCCGCATGCACTCAGCATAGACATAAACAACACAATAGAGGTTGCTGGTAACAATCTGAAATCTATCAAATGAACCTGCCTTATGGGTAAGCACGAACTAGTGCCGGGCACTACAGCGGCAGGTGCGGCAGGTTTCTGGGATTTTGGAGTGAAATGTTAGAACGACTTCACACTTGGGTTACTGCATTACTTCATCCGGAATTGAACTGCCATCCAGAAAATGCCCGAGCGCGGTGATGAACTGCTGTTCGCCCCGCACCCGCGTGCCGCTGCCGGCATTCGACGTATGGGACGTCACCATCACCGCAGGATGATCCCAAAGCGAGCTGTCCTGTGGCAGGGGTTCAGTATCGAAAACATCCAGCACAGCCAGTGCCGGTCGCCCGTTATCGAGCGCTGCGAGCAATGCCGTTTCATCGAGCAGTGCACCTCGGGCAACATTGATCAGCAGCGAGCCCGGTTTCATTGCGGCAAAAAAATCTGAATCAGCCATTTTGTCGGTTTGCGGCGTGTGCGGACAAGCCAGCACAATAACATCGGCTGCCGGCAGTTCATCGTGTATTTGTGCCAGTGTGACGGTGCGATCGGCGAGCGGATCCTGCACATCTGACTGCCGAACAGCGATGATATTTGCATCGAAGGCTCTGGCACGTTTTGCAACAGCGCGACCAATATGCCCGAACCCGGCAATTAACCATTGACTGCCGGCAAGCTCCGAAAAGCGCTGCATACGCCATGTTTTGTCACGCTGTTGGGCCAGGCGCTGCCGCGTGTTTTGCGAATGAAACAAGGCATGCGCAAGCACATATTCAGCGATTGGCAAAGCCTGCGCGCTGCTCTTACTTATACGTATGCCGTTTGCGAAAAGCATTTCATAGAGCGGGTCGTCGAGTCCGGCGTTGAGCGTTTGAATCCACTGCATCGAGTTGAAACCCGCCAGTGCCTCGCAATAGGGCTTCATCAATTTCGCCCGCATTACATCGAAACTGAGCCAGCCAGCACTGGGTGCCACATCCGCGGCGTTTACTGCGGTACCATTTTTCTCGAGACTGCCATCACTTTTCCACAGCACCGGTACCACTTGCGGGTAACGTGCGGAAATCTCATCACCGACACGCTGCCACGATTCCTCGAACACCAGTATTTCGGTCATTTTGTTCAAACCGGCCGCAACAGCACGTGGCGTTTTTTGCCGAACGAGAGTTTCACCACACCATCCTGTAGCTGCGAATCATCAATGTTCATACGCTCATCACCGACCGCCTGATCATTCACTTTCACAGCCCCGCCCTTTACGCTGCGACGCGCCTCGCCATTGCTGGCTGCAAGACCGCCCTGCACCATAAGGCTGAGCAGGCCGATACCAGCCGAGAGTTCTGCTGCCGGAATCTCGATCGACGGCAGATCGCTGGCAGTCTGACCCTGCTCGAAGGTTTGCCGCGCAGTCTCTGCCGCCTGCTCGGCAACAGCGCGGCCGTGCAGCAGCGCGGTAACTTCGGTGGCCAGCACTTTTTTCGCATCGTTCATTTCAACACCCTGCAACGCGCCAAGGCGCGCTACTTCATCGAGTGGCAGCGTGGTGTAGAGTTTTAGAAAACGCTCGACGTCTGCATCCTCGGTGTTGCGCCAGAATTGCCAGAATTCGTAGGCGCTGAGCATGTCATCGTTAAGCCACACCGCGCCACTTGCGGTCTTGCCCATTTTGGCGCCGGATGATGTCGTGAGCAATGGCGAGGTCAGTGCGTACAACTGCATGCTGTGCATCCTTCGCCCAAGGTCAATACCACTGACAATATTGCCCCACTGATCCGAGCCCCCCATTTGCAACGAGCAATCGTAGCGTTTACTCAGTTGCACAAAATCATATGCCTGCAGAATCATGTAGTTGAATTCGAGAAACGACAGCGATTGCTCGCGGTCAAGCCGCAGTTTCACTGAATCAAAAGACATCATTCGGTTAACGGAAAAATGTCTGCCTACATCGCGTAAGAATTCGACGTAGTTAATATCCATCAGCCAGTCGGCGTTGTTCACCATCAACGCTGTGCCACCCTGATCCGTGAAATTGAGGTAGCTTGAGAACGCCTGCCGGATACCCGCCAGGTTGGCCTCGATACCTTCTGACGTGAGCATCTTGCGCGCTTCATCCTTGAACGACGGATCGCCAATCATAGAGGTCCCGCCTCCCATCAACGCAATCGGCCGGTGACCGGTTTGTTGCATCCAGTGCAGCATCATGATCTGAATCAAAGAGCCTGCGTGCAGACTGGTCGCGGTGGCGTCAAAGCCAATATAGCCTGTGACGGTTTGGGTGGCGAACAGATTGTCGAGCCCGGCATCATCAGAGGTCTGGTGGATGAAACCGCGCGACGCCAGGGTGTGCAGAAA
>CAKZSB010000362.1 GCA_937920585.1 uncultured Granulosicoccaceae bacterium
CCCGAAAGGGTGCCGGCATTTATCGTCGCATCGGCGCCGGGCAAGGGTATCGCACATTGGGATCGTGACGGATCGTTCTACCGCGAGGTCAGCGAAAAAGTGTCGCTTGCATTGCGCGCCTTGCCCCATCGCAGCCACATCGATGGTATTTTGTGGCATCAGGGTGAGAGCGACTGGCAATTCAACGGCACCTCTGATCCACACGCAACTATCTCTGCCGGTTCAGCTGACTATCGCGATTACTATCGTCTAAAACTGCAGGCACTGATCGCGAATTTCAGAGCAGAGCCGTGGAGCGCAGGTCGGCAAACGGTTTTCATTTGTGGAGAAACCAGACGTGCTGCAGGGGTAAACCGGCATCTCATGGCACTGAATCAGGATACCGATCCATTCAGCGGATGTGTGGCGGCGACTGATCTGCCCGCGCGCGCTGATGACAGCGATGGCTCGCACTTTTCGGCCGCCGGTTTACGTGAAATTGGTATTCGCTATGCGCGTCTCTACCAAAAGCTCCGCCGAGATTAATTGTTCCCGTGGTGAAGTGCTGTATTGAATTTTGATCATAGCTGTCGGTGTTTTTATAGATTTTATTTGACCTTACGCCGTAAACATCGCACCTGGTTGTGATTTTCAGGTTGCCTGAATGAGACAGTTAACTATTCCCGTGCACCAGATATCGAGCTCACATATTCACCTTGTGAAAGATGCAGTACACTAGGCGCGACACTCATTCGGAGGTCCGCCAAGCATGGAACTGAAAGAAGACCAGCAAACACTGAGTAAAGCTGAAATCACTGCCAACTGGTTGCCGCGCTATACCGGCATGCCGCTTGAGAATTTTGGCCGTCACATTCTGCTGACCAACTTTTACGACTACGTACGTCAATTTGCGGCCCGTTTTGAATGTGAGATCTATGGCGAAGGTCGGCCGATGCAGGCTGCAACCAATTCCGCGGGCATAACCATTATCAACTTCGGCATCGGCTCAGCCAATGCTGCCACGGTTATGGACCTTTTAACGGCCATACAACCAGCTGGCGTTTTGTTTCTGGGTAAATGCGGCGGACTAAAAACCTCATCCGAAATTGGCAACTTCATTTTGCCCATTGCCGCGATCAGGGGCGAGGGTACAAGCGATGATTATCTGCACCCGAAAGTGCCTGCGCTGCCGTCGTTCAAACTACACAAGTTTGTCTCCGACATCGTCGCGACACGAGGTTATGAATACCGCACAGGCGTGATTTATACGTCGAACCGTCGGGTGTGGGAGCACGATCGCGACTTTCATCGCAAGCTGCACGAAATGACCTGCATCGGCATCGATATGGAAACGGCCACCATATTTATCGCCGGTCACGCCAATCAGATTGCGCGTGGTGCGCTATTGCTGGTCTCCGATGTACCCATCACACCGGACGGGGTCAAAATGGAGCAAACCGATAAACGGGTTACCCAGGACTGGTCGCATATTCACCTGAGCATTGGCATTGAAGCGATGATGGAAATCGGCAGCAAAGGCGAGCAGATCAAACATTTTCGCTACTGAAGAAAGCATGGTTGTCGCTGTGCCCTCGTGTATTGGCGGTCCGGGATACCGCTCGGCGGTTACCTGAAGGTGTCGAGCCTGAAACCAATTTTGCCGGATCGAGTCATAATTGCTATCGAACCGACTCGGACTGTACACATGGCTGGAAAACTATCCTCTCTGTTGCTGGCGACTACGTTGATTTTGCCAGCGGCAAGCCTCAGGGCGGCACCTGTGATTGAGCTGTTCACGTCACAGGGTTGCTATTCGTGCCCGCCCGCCGATGAATTTCTGGCTTCGATTATTGAGCAGCGTCCCGATGTAATCGCACTGGAGTTTCATGTCGACTACTGGGATGACCTCAATTATGGTTCCGCCGGCACCTGGAAAGATCCCTTCTCGCAGGCGGTATTTACGTCGAGGCAGCGACAATACAACGCGGTACCCTTGCAGGGACGTCCCGGGGTCTATACCCCGCAAATGATTGTTAACGGTGCCACGGCCGCGGTAGGTAGTCGACGTGCGGCAGTGCTCCATGCGCTGGAAACCGACGTGCCCGAAATGCAGATTGAAATCAGCAGGCTCGCTGACGAATTTGATATACAGCTGGCCGGGGGCAATTCTCCCGCTTCAATTTGGCTTGCCTACTTCGACCGCCATCAGGTTACCGAGGTTGCGGCTGGCGAGAATAAAGGCAAAACGATGGAAAATCATCATGTCGTGCGGTCTTTTACTGAAGTGGGGCAGTGGAGCGGTGATGAGCCTGTTCGGCTGCAAGTCAGCGCCGCTGCCACTGATGACAACACTGGCTGTGCCATATTGGTTCAGGACAAATCGCAACGTCGTCTGCTCGGTGCTGCCTACTGTCCGGAGTGACTTACTCCAGTAACTGATAATTTAATTCACCGTTGGGCTGCAGCTGTTCCTGAAAAACCTGTGCCTGGTTGGGATCAATGTTGATGGTCCAGCAAATGTTGCGCAAGTTTGGGCCCACACGCTGGCCGCTGCATGCTTCATTGCCATTGGGGAGCGTGCTGGAAGTGCTGTTGGTTACCAGCCATTCGTCGACTGATTCATCGAGATTGCTAATAGTTAAATCATCAGCGATGGTTTGTTCAAATTGACCAAACCTGGATTCGAACAGGGCATAGAGCTGATCGCTGTCACCCGGGTTTTGCAGTTGTTCCTGCCAGTCGGGCGTGGTTTCACAACGCTCACACAACTGCAGTGAAAGCAACTCTCCGCCGGACAGATAACGCTCGCGGATCAACGGGGTGTCTGTGTCGTCAGCCGGATGGCGCGCCAGCAGCGTACCGCTCAGTTGATCACTAAACCCGCGTACATAGTTTTCACTACTCTGATCAGCCTGATGTAAGTCGGCTTCGTAGAGCAGGCCATCACTAACGGGCTCGAAGGCCGCAGTCAGTAGTAATGCTTCTGTTCGACTATAAAGCCTGAAGGTAAATCTTGAATTGTTTGCATAGTGCATTGCATGCAGGGTGATGTTGTTGTCGGTGTAGCGCATTGCGCTCGTGTCGCTGCCGGGTCGCCATGTCAGATCAAGTATTGCGCCGCCGGATGTGATCCGGATTTGCTGATTCGGTTGATAGTTATCTACCGCAAGTTCGATTGTGGAATCCAGGTTTGTGATAAGTCGATTGCGTATTTCGCTTGTCCGTGCCGAGCGCTCTGCAGTGGACAGTTGCGGATCCAGTGATGCCACGCGTCGATCGAGATCGCGCATCATGATGTCACTGGTATAGAGATAAGCGGTATCCAGCTGCTCGGCGATGCAATCGATGTTGGTGCCACACGGGCCTTCTGCAACCGTTAACTGTGTGGCGACCAGATCAATCCACACCTGGGTGTCGAGCAGGCGTTGGTTGACGACATTGAATTGTGCACGGAGCGGCTGATACACCGACAGCGTTGAATTTGTCGCGACGGGTTCGCCAGCCAGTGTGGCCGGAAACTCGAAATAGACTTGCGGCAGTTGGGCTGACTCAGTGTTGACGGTATCCATGCCGCTACCGGTTGTGCCATCGCTTGTGCCATCCGCCGTACCGTCAGTTGTGCCGTCAGTGGCTCCATCCGCAGTGCCATCCGCAGTGCCGTCTGGCGCACCATCGATCGGCATAATGGTTAAAGACGAATCGAGATTCTCGGCGTTCGTCACAACAATAATGGGGCCGCCGTCGCCTGTGCCGGAGATTCCACCCGAACATCCACCCAGGAAAATAATGCTCAGTGCCAGCAACAGGGTGCTGGTTGCGGTGCAACGACCACAATGATTAATTGCCATCAGTATGGTCCTCACCAAGATCTTCTTCAAAATAGTAAACACCCAGGCCGACTCGGAAACGTCCGTCGCCCTGATTCGACGGATTGCTGCCGCGATCCTGAGTGGCCAGAAACTGATCGAGCTCAATCAGCAGCTCGCGGCCTTTTTCGGTACTAAGTTTCCGGAATAGCTCTACCGAGTGCTCGGGCAGGTCATCGTAGGAAACACTCAGCTGCAGGCGCGATTGTGTTTCGTCCGGGCTAAGGTTGTGTTCGATTGTGTCGAGCAAATCGCCGGCGCTTTCGGCCGACAACCTCAACAGTTCTTCATTGCTGGCGTTTGGCACATAGCCATGGGCCAGGAGTTTTACCGTCGATTCTGTTGGCATACCGACCGCACCCACGCGTTTGAGCTCGTCGAGTATGGCGCGAGCAGGGATATCGCCACTGTGTCGTTTCACCAGGCCTTCAAAGCTGGGCTCTTTGTTGTCGCCCCAGCTCAACACGGCGGGCTGGCCCTTGTTGTCGAGATAATCCTGTTCCCTCAGCCAGGCGCTAATCACTCTTGCAGCGCGATTATTGCTATTGCCTGTGGCTGGATTGTCGGCGGCCTGTTCGGCCGAGTCTTCCTCCAGCAGCTTCTTGACTTCCTTGCGATTGAGGCCGGTCAGCACTGAAATTCGCGATACCGACTGCTTTCTTCCAGGAATGGAAAACTCTTCCTCAGCCACTTCGACGAATACCTTTCGCGCGAAGGCGGAAAAGTCGGCGAACGCGAGGCCGTTGCGCATCAGCAGGCTTGCGACCGGTCGCAGCACTCGGCGCATCAGTTGTCGCAATTGAGGGTGAGGGGGGCTCATGGCAGGAGATTGTAGTCGATTGGTTAAAATATTATGGGAATATAATCCCAATAAATAAAGTTTCGGCTTGATTGATCGAAAACGTTAGCTATATTATGGGAAAAAATACCCAAATATACGAATCGGCCGGAATAATCGGGCCGTGAACTAAGGTTGTGTCCCGGCGGATTGCCCGGAATCAGGCATAGCTTAACGAGAAAGGAGCTTGGAATGGCTAAACATACAACGCGCTACGCCAAAACGCGCCAGTACTGGCAGGTAGCGTTTACGCTGTCTGCGGCACTCGGCATTTCAGCCTGCGGTGGATCTGGTTCGGTGCAATCGACCGATGCACCTGCAAACGATGATGTAGTGCTGCGGGCGGCGCAGGCGGACACGCTGGTCAAGCAGTCGATGCTCAGCTACTACACCAGCGCAGAACGTACCAATGACGGAGCGCTTGGTGGCGGGATCGTGGCCGTGGCAGAAAGCAGCACTGCCGATTCTGCCGACTCTGCATCCACTGGTGACCGTTTCAGCGATACTAATGTGCAGGAGGAGGGTGTCGATGAGGCAGATCGAGTGAAAATCGACGGGAATACACTCTTTTCTCTGGAAACGGCCTCATTTGGTTACTCGCCAGTGAGTGATGAGCCGGCTTTTCTGGATTCCCAGATTGCGCCAGTTGCGCAATCCGACATGCTGAGCGTCTATCGGCTCGATGGTGACAACTCGACCGTGCTGTCGCGCAACACGCTGGATTTTGGCAACCAGACGCCAGAGGGTATGTATTTGCACAACACTGGCGATGATCGCGAGTTGATCATGATGTCTCGACGTTCGTTTGATTTGTGGGGCTACTGGTTTGACGTCCGCAACTGGGCGGGCCTGCAAACCCGTGTTACGTGGTTCGACGCTTCCGATCCTGCCAATGTCACGAGCACGCGAGCGCTGGATATCGATGGCCAGCTTGTCTCAAGCCGAAAAATCGGTAATCAGCTGGTGCTGGTAACACGCTATCACCCGCAGCCGGATGGACTGGTTGCCTATCCCTTTGAAGAGAGCCAGCTCGAGAGCAATCGCATGGTGATCGAGAATGCCAGTCCTGAATCATTGTTACCGGGCTACCAGGTAACGGTGAACGGTGTAGCCGGTGAGCGCGTTTTGGTGAGCGCAGACAACCAGTGTTATTCGAGCGCAGCAACGCCTGAGGAAAGTTCTTCTACCGATGGTTCCACGGATTCCGGCGCCACCTCACCGGCGCCCGAAGATCTGTTTTATCCGTCACCCGATGTTATATCGATCATCACCGTCGATCTTGATAGCCAGGATATCTCGATGAACAGCGCCTGTTTCGTCGGTAACTCGGAAACGATGTATGTCTCGACAGAGTCACTGTATCTGGCGACTACTCGCTACGATTACGATCGCACGCAAGACAGTGAAGGACGGCCGGTAGTGATTGATTACTCGCCTGAAATATCTACCGATGTACACAAGTTCAGCTTGCAGGGAACTACCCCGGCGTTTAAAGGCAGCGCTACGGTTCCCGGCCATCTGGGCTGGCAGCAGGATCGCAAGCCTTTTCGTATGAGCGAGAAAGACGGCAACCTGCGGATTGTCACTTTCGATCAGAATCGTTCTGGTTCACCGGTGACACTGTCTGTGTTGGCAGAGGGTGGTGGCCGAACTTTGAACACGCTGGCAACGCTTCCCAATGCTGATCGCCCGGCGAGTATTGGTAAGGAGGGCGAGCAGCTCTACGCCAGTCGATTTATTGGTGATCGCGCCTACCTCGTGACTTTTCGCCTTACCGATCCGCTCTATGTAATCGATCTGTCCAACCCGCTGGACCCTGCCATCGCCGGAGAACTCGAGCTGCCTGGATACTCTGAGTACCTGCATCCGGTTAACGAAGAGCTGTTGGTTGGCCTGGGAAAAGAAGCGATAGAAGCCGACAACACAGGCTGGGGGGATGGCCGCGGCGCCTGGTACCAGGGCGTGAAACTGGCTCTGTTCGACGTCTCTGATCCCACCGCTCCGGCACTTGCCGATAGTCTGGTTTTTGGCAAACGCGGCACGGAATCCCCGGCGTTGTACCAGCACCATTCGTTTGCCTGGCTGGCGGGTGATGCGTCTCGCAACGCGCGACTGGCCATTCCGATGTCATTGCACGATGGTGAAGTGTTTGACCAGGGGCAGCCCTGGGCGAGTGCCGGCTGGACATCGAACAATCTGATGACACTGGAAGTGAATGAGCAAACCCGTTTGTTCGAAGAAGTTCCCGACTGGGTGTTCGAGCGTCAGGCAGATGGTGCACAGGGCTATGTGTCTTTGCACAACGATCGCGCGATCATCGGCTCTGCCGG
>CAKZSB010000363.1 GCA_937920585.1 uncultured Granulosicoccaceae bacterium
CAAGTTTGATTTTGCGGTTCCCCACCACCGACACGACAACTGGATGAGCCATCCCACCCCCAGCCATCTCCAACCGGATCAGTATCTACACAGGCAGCGGCCTGCGGCTCAGTGCTGCCAATCCGACAACTGGATACACCATCCCATCCCCAGCCATCGCCGACCGGATCAGTATCCACACAGTCAGAAGCCTGTGGCTCTACGCTGCCTGTGCGGCAACTGGATGAACCGTCCCAGCCCCATCCATCACCAACCGGATCGGTGTCTACACAAGTTGCGGACTCAGGTTCCGGTTCTGGTTCCGGTTCCGGCCCTGCACCGCTGACCCGACAGCTGGTGACCCCATCCCAACCCCATCCATCGCCTATCGGATCGGTATCTACACAATTACCTGATTGAGGTTGCTGGCGGTTTATCACTTGCGCCAGTGCGGCGAACCAGCGGGAGGCCATTTTTTCCTCGCCAGCCGCATTCGGGTGATAGTTATCGTAGTTGTCAGTTACTGCGTTATAACCGGTGTATTGATCGACCACGACGACAGGTGACTCGCTGGTAGACTGTGTGGGAGCCCATGCACGAATCGCAGAGTTAAAGCTCGCGGTGTCCGTGCTTTTCATTGGAATAATCTCGGCAACCAGAATGGTTACCCGTGGGTTGTCTGCGCGAAGTGAGGCAAAGATGTTGCCCAACTCTGCCATCGTACTCGCGTTACTTTGGCCCCTGTCGAAATCATTGGTGCCTAAGTGAATAATCGCAATATCGGGTGTGTAGGAACTTAGCCAGCCATCGATGTTGCTGGCTATATCACCGGCTTCTTCCGCCCAGTGGCCCTCATGGTCGAGATCGAAGTCCTGCTCGGCCGATGGAGGCGGGTTACCGTTGAATGTATTTTGACTACCAGCGAAATCGACATCGTATCCCGCTTGCTGCAATTTTTGCCAAAGTGCGCGCCGATAGCTTGGCCGACCGTTTCCACCCTGAGTAATTGAATCGCCAATAGGGGCAATCGCGATACTTTGCGCTAGAGCGGGTGATTGAATAACAATCAACAGCACTATGGCACATAGGGCGAAGATCAGGTATCCCGGAGAGCACGTCGCAGCACTAGCTCGGGCATGTGGCCTGGCGAGCATAAGAGAAAAGCTCGCCAATTTGTCATTGCGGCAACTACTCAATGCGATGTACCCACTCAGCGATTGATGCCACGAAAGCACATTTGGTAACTGTGTTACCGGTATTTTACCAGATGGTGATTCTACCACCCCACGCTCCTATGATAACAACTCTGTCAGATGCATCCTGACCAATGGGAGTCTATCAAAATTCGGATAGATCGTCCTCACATATCTCCTATAGTTGACAGTGACAATAACCAATGTCTCAGTATTGCGCACGGGACAGCAACATGACGCGTCGCGACCATGGGAACGCGAGCCGGGTCCACCAACACAACCTTTCATCGCTTTTTGTCAAATTGAAATGCCCACAGATCTGCCAGATCTTCCCATGCCGGCTGTTTCGCGAAGCAAGGTAACTCATCATCGAGGCTTAACCAGGAGACAGCACTATCTGTCCAGATATGTGCGACGGGTCTAAACCAATGCTGCTGCAAAAAGGCACCAGTCAGGATTGTTGCAGTCGACGGTCGGTTGGTGAAAAACAGATACAAATCGGTTCCACAGCACGGGCAGCAAGTGACCTGCAACTGCTCGTCGTTGTGTAGGTAGCAGAGTTCAGACGCCGTGCCACCGACCAGACTAATATCTGCGTGATCAACAATCATGTTGGTGGTAAAAGCACTGCCACTCGCGCGTTGGCAATCTGTGCAGTGACAGGAATAACAACAAGCAGGTTGACCGATATATCCGTAAGTTAGCTGCCTGCAGTGACAGGTAAAATTATACATTAAGGAATCACTCTGTTAACACCAGTGGTCTGAAAGGCAGAAGCTTGCCTGGCGAGAGCGTGCCTCAGCGAGGACGTTTTATCGATATTTTGACACGCATAGCTTTTCTAACGTCACAAAATTTGTCGACTAAAAAAGTTCGTCATAGTGCGTTCGCAGTAGCAGAGGTTCTGCATCGCAGCCCCCGCGCCTGAACAATCTGGTATTGCATACGTAAGCCCCAACAGACAAACGCTACCGCGGGCCATTTTTAGTAAGCGACGTCAGCCGGGTGTTAAGTGTGGCATGACAATCAATCATTTCTCCTGGACATACTGTCTACTACGGTTGTTGCTCCAGACTGCATCACCTGTGTCAATGGCGGACCAGTGTTTCCTCAACAGGTGGAAACACGAACCAGGATAGAGGTCCGCAAATGTGACCCCCGAGCCTGAGGGGCCGCCGCTCGGCACACACCGGCCTGTTTCTGCCGGTAAAAATACCGTTGAACAACTTTATCGATAAGTCTAAATTAACCCTATCCTCCGGCATTCTCGCCGACCCCATAAAGATACGGAGTGGGTACAATGTGTAAGTCGAAAGCTCAATCGCAATCCTGCGATGCGGCACTGACCATAGGTTCCGTCACCGTACAGGGCAGTACCGGGCAGGGGAGCGGGCACGCGGAAATGACAGCCCTGTCAAAGTGGATTGATTCGTTAAACAACGGCGCGACCACCGCCGATACGGTGCTGCAGGCCGCATCAGTCAGAAAAGTATATTGCCCGAGCCGACCAGTTTGTAAGCAGTGTGCCGCGGTATTGCAGGGGTTGGGTTTTACACTGGGCGATCAAACCGAATGGGGAAGTAAAACCATGGGGTCTACAGAATGGGGATTGGCTGGCAATGTCAAAGAACTATTGTTTACTCGTCGTATAAACTACGATGACATCATTAATCTGCGAAGTGGAAACAACTCGAATGAGTACGCTACCAGGTTATCCAAACAGCAAACTACATCGAGTAGAGCTGCGCGCGCAGCGGCCCGCAATTAAATGTAGATTTATATTGCAACAAGCACGCTGCCCAAGGTTTCTACCGCCCTGCTTAGCTCCAGATGCAATACAGATCCAGGCCACTCATCAATGGCGTAGTACCTGGCTTCTCACTGCCTTTACGACGAACCTATTTTGAAAACGGGCACGCGGTATATCAAAAAATACTGGCACGACCAGACGGGTTCCCCTTCAATTGTTTCTGTAAACACCCATATCCCTCCGACGACCCTGGAACTACCGAGCATTGAAAGTGGCCCCACTGCCTGGCTATATTATCGAAAGGAATTTCACATTTTGAAAGGGAACAAGAATGAAGGGACACATTGCTGCTCAGATTGGTAGAGACGCTGCAACCGATCAAAATTCTGCCGATTTCAAAACCCTGTCCTCGCTAATGTGCTGGGATGCTGTAGCAGAAGTCCAGGCCAAAGCCGGAATGAAGCGGCAGACAGACATCGGCGGCAAGAAGTGCGATCACGTAGTCAGCCTCTCTGACCAGCCTATCACCGGCAAGCAGGAAATGCAGTCAGTGCCGCAGGGAGCGTTCATTGGTTTTTTCCGCGACGGCACGCTGATCCATGCGATGCTGGCAACGGGCGCCGGTATCGCCGCTGGCAATAAAAATGAATGTATCGGCATCGGCAGGCCAGTTGGCTGGGAGTTGCTGAACCTCGCCGCAGATCTGAATTGGGGAGGCAGTGGGTTTACCGATCCGGGTGGACGTTTGACACTAGTGCGGTATCGTGCCGCTAAGGGTTGAAGCGCCTGGATATCGGGATTGCAAA
>CAKZSB010000364.1 GCA_937920585.1 uncultured Granulosicoccaceae bacterium
CTCGCTGTCGCACGGTGAAATCGGTGCGCTCTATTTTGTCGGTACGCTGGCCAGCGCGATAACACTGCTGTGGCTGGGCAAGCTGGTCGATACGATTGATCTGAGACTCTACACTGCCGGCGTGACGGTGGGGCTCGGACTGGCGGCCATATTCATGGCCAACGTGAACGGGGCGATTATGCTGGCTGGCGGGTTTTACCTGCTGCGATTATTTGGCCAGGGCCTTTCGAGTCACACCGGGATCACAACCGTATCGCGCCTGCGCCAGGGTTTGCGGGGACGGGCGGTCAGTATATCCGGGCTGGGTTACTCGGTCGGGGAAGCTGTGCTGCCATGGATTGTGGTGCCACTGGTGATCACCACAGGCTGGCGCGATGTCTGGCTGGCGTGCGCGCTGATCACACTCTTTCTCACCACATCACTGACCCAATCGCTACTGCACTTTTCCGCTATCCGCCAACAGACTGCGAATACCACCGACCTCGCGCAGCAAACCGATTCGCGATCCTGGACACGCGCCGAAGTCATGCGTGACAGCCGCTTCTGGCTAATGGCGCCGGCCCTGTTTGCACCGTCGATAATATCAACAGCATTGTTTTTTCATCAGCAGAGCCTGGCCAGCTGGACTGGATTTTCATTTGCCATCTGGGCTGGCAACATCGCAAGCTACTCGCTCTGCGCGGTGGTCGCCTCAGTGATCGCAGGACATCTGGTTGACCGCTACGGGGCAGCACCGGTTTTGAAGCTCTACCTGCTGCCGTTCTGCGCATCACTGCTGCTGGCAGGGTGGTCGAAGGTGGGGATATTGCCCACGCTCTACTACGGTGCGATGGGTATCACTATGGGCATTGCTGTGCCCGCTGTCAGCGCCCTGTGGCTCGAGCTATACGGACCACGCCACCTGGGTGCCATACGCTCGTTCACCCATGCGCTGATGGTGTTCGGGTCTGCACTCGGGCCGCCGCTTTTCGGCCTGCTGCTCGACTATGGAGCGGGGTGGCCAACGATTCTTGCCGGCAGCATCCTGTGGATGCTGTTTTCAACGGTATTGTTGTGCCGGGTAGATGCGCGCTGGATCCCGGCTGGATCGACGGGACGCAAAGAATAAGTGCGATCAGGCCTTTTCGGGGACGATGCGCTTGCTGTGAATACTGACTACCCGAGGCGACCTGCTGGCCGCGCCGTGGGCGTCATCCTTGCGATCGAGCAGCCAGTCGAGCTGCCGTGTGACTGCCGAGCTATTACACTTGGGGCACAGCGGAAGTTTACTTCGACCAGCGAGCCCCGCAGCGCGGTGCTCGGGGAATATTTTGCGACAGGCGTAACAGCCCCACAAACGTAATAATTTTGCCATGAGCGAAGCATGTCGCAAACAATTTGGCGATTCGCGGACGGATCACACACTTTGCCAAATTGGTTACGAAGATCCATGAACAGCGCGGCGCGGTTCTACTCGGCTCCGATTTCGTGTTGCATTGCGGCGTGAATCAGACGCAAATGTTCCATCGGGTGGACGCCGCCAAATGTATCGAATACCGCGCGCAGATTCGTCGATGTCTCGTCCATACAGGCCAGTATTTCTGCCTGAATATCACCCAGTATGTCTTCATCCATTTTTAACACCTGCTCCAGCGGAACGGCGCCGCTGCGCACCAGTGACGACAGTGCCTGATGAAACCGGGCATCATCCATTTGCAATCCGGCGGCAACTTCGTCAACGCTTAGCCCCTGTGCCAGTAGCGATTCTATCTTTTGACCGGCATCGTCACCGGCCGCAGCAGGTGCCTCGGGGCGATCATTTATTGCTGCCAGAAACTGAGCACCGTATTTGTCGAGTTTCGAAGCGCCCACGCCGGATACAGCAGACATCGCCGACAGTGTGACCGGACGTCGCTCGACCATTTCCATCAGCGTGGCGTCGTGAAAGATCACATAGGCCGGCACACCCTGCTCTGCCGCAATGAGGCGACGCACTTCGCGCAACTTTTCCCACAACACACCATCTTCGCCGGACGGCACACCTCTGGCGGTCGTGTTCTTTTTGCGACTGGCAGGTTTCTGTTCAACGCGAAATGACAAACTTTCCTCACCGCGCAGCACCGGGCGGGCGGAGGATGTCAATCGCAAACCACCTTTGCTATCCATATCGGTAGTCAACAGCGAGCGGGCCACAAGTTGCCGAAAAACACTTCGCCACTGATTCGCATCGAGCTCTGTACCTATTCCGTAAACCGACAGTCTGTCGTGGCCGAATCGTTGTATGCGATCGTCTTTTTTGCCGGTCAATACATCAATCACGTAATTGGTGCCAAAGCGTTGGCCGGTCCGGTAAACAGCGGATAGCGCCTTGCGCGCCGCCTCGGTTGCGTCCCAGGTTCGGGGCGGATTAAGGCAGGTATCACAGTTTCCACACGTGCCTTCCATCTGTTCGCCGAAATAGCGCAGCAAGGTAATTCTGCGGCAATCGGTCGCCTCACAAAAACCGAGCATCGCCGTTAGCTTGATGCGCTCAACTTGCTGCACCTCGAGGTTGGCAGTGGATTCACCGAGCATTTGCTGAAAGGTAATCGCATCCTGTAAGCCGTAGACCATCCACGCCGTCGACGGCAGTCCATCGCGACCGGCTCGGCCGGTCTCCTGATAATAGGATTCGATACTGCGCGGCATATCAAGATGCGCGACAAAACGCACATCGGGTTTATCTATGCCCATGCCAAAGGCGACCGTCGCGACCATCACGATTTTGTCTTCACGAATAAAACGCTGCATATTGCGCGCACGATCTGCCGCTGGCATGCCGGCGTGATAAGCCAGGGCCTGCAAATCGTTATCACATAACCATTTCGCGGTTTCTTCGGTTCGTTTGCGCGACATGCAATAAACGATGCCGGCAGATTGCGGGTACTCACCCTGGATAAACCGCAGTAGTTGTGTGCGCGGATTATTCTTGCTCTCGACGCGGTATTGAATATTGGGCCGATCAAAACTGCTGCAGAAAAACTTCGCCTCCTGCAATCGCAGGTGTTTAATGATGTCATTGCGCGTGTTCTGATCGGCAGTGGCGGTTAGCGCAATCCTTGGCACATCGGGAAATCTATCCGCCAATTGCGATAACTGCGTGTACTCGGGCCTGAAATCGTGCCCCCATTGCGACACGCAATGCGCCTCATCTATTGCAAACAGCGAAATATTCAGGCGCTCGATAAAATTGAATCCACTGTCGCTCAGCAGTCGTTCCGGCGCGATATAGAGCAAATCGAGATCACCGTTTCGGGCTCGCTCCTCGATCATTCGATTGTCACTGCCTGACTGGCTGGAATTCACAAAGGCTGCCCGTATGCCGTTTTGGTTCAGCTGCAGTACCTGATCCTGCATCAACGCAATCAACGGAGAAATCACCACTGCCACACCGTCGCGCAGCATCGCCGGTATTTGAAAGCAAAGACTCTTGCCACCGCCCGTGGGCATCAGTACCAGTGCATCGCCACCGGCCGTCACACAATCGATGATCTCGCGCTGATTGTCGCGGAAATCCTCATAGCCAAAGTACTGCTGGAGAATATCGCGTGCGGATGAATTAGCTGCAGTCAAAGGTGATCCGATTCAAGTTGCTTTGTGATCCGCCGAAACCGGCTGAAGGTTGCCGCTGCGGGAAAGCGGCTGACAATCCCGCATTGTAACTTGCACAACGCATCAGATGGATTCTGTTGCTACCACCGGGGCCGAGGAGAAGACTATCACTAAGCGGCGACTCGTCTGCACTTCCATTTTGCTGACCGGTTTACTTTGTGGTTGTAGTGGTGGAGGCGGTGAAACACCTTACACATCCCCTGGCATCGATACGGGTAGTGCCAGCTCAAACTACCAGTCCACTGTGCCAGAACCCCAGATTGGCGCTGCGGTTGGCGCTGCGGTCAGCGCCCCGCTCGACGACAGCTTTGATGCCGCGCGCTTTTTGCACCGCGCATCATTCGGCCCGAGCACTGACGACATCGATACGCTGAAGCGCATCGGCTATCGCGACTGGCTGTCCATGCAATTGGCATTGCCGCCCACTTTCATGCTGCCCGCGACGCGGGCGCGCTCCGAACCTCGCTGGGCGGAGCACGTCAACAGCTGGTTTAAACTGGCCGTCAACGCTCCGGATCAACTGCGACAGCGCACCGCGTTCGCGTTGTCGCAGTTACTGGTGGTGTCAGATCGCAGCGAACTATCAGCGCAGCAAGCAGCCCTTGCCAACTACTACGACATTCTGATCGCCAACAGTTTTGGCAATTTCCGCACTTTGCTGGAAGAGGTCACACTCAGTCCGGTGATGGGGGATTACCTGAGCATGAAGGGAAATCAGAAAGCCGATCCGGCAAACAATATTCGCCCGGACGAGAACTACGCACGCGAGATCCTGCAGCTGTTCTCGATCGGCGTGACCAAGTTACAGCTGGACGGTTCAATCGTTACCGATAGCGATGGCTTGCCAGTTCCCACTTATGATCAGCGCACGGTCGAGGGTTTTGCACAGGTTTTTACCGGTTGGCACTTTCGTGATGTCGATAACTGGAACTACCCGAACGATGCAGACTGGTTCAGCCCGATGCAGGCCTATGATGAGTATCACGATAAAGAGCCAAAGACTCTGCTGGACGGATTGACCTTGCCCGGCGGGCAAACGGCAGAACAGGATTTACAGGCGGCACTGGACAACATATTCAATCACCCGAATACCGGCCCCTTTGTCAGCCAACATCTGATCAGCCAACTGGTAACCAGCAATCCCTCTCCGCAGTACATCGAGAGGGTCGCTACCGTTTTCAACGATGATGGCGATGGCACCAGAGGTAATCTGGCGGCAGTTGTCACCGCTATTCTGCTGGACAATGAAGCATTGCAGGGCTATCGCAATACACCTGCATCTTTTGGAAAATTGCGCGAGCCATTGATCCGGTTAGTGGCAATGTGGCGCGCGTTCGGTGGCAATCCGGATCATCCGGACTTCGAATACGGCTGGATTGGGGAACAACTTGCCCAGGCCCCGCTGCAATCACCCACAGTGTTCAATTTTTATTCTCCGTCGTTTAGTCAGGCGGGGGCGATCCGCACTGCCGCACTCAAATCACCTGTTTTCCAGATTCACAATGAAAGCAGCATCATTTCGATCACGAGCACACTGCTGGCTCACTCGCTATGGCACAACACCGGCGACGGCAATTTCGATCCATCAAGAGCGCCGATTGATCTGTCCCCTTTAATTGCACTCGATGAATCACCTCAGCAGCAAATGGAGCTTCTGGCACAGCTGGTACTCAATCGCCCGGCAAGCGATGGCTTGCTCGCACAGGCCGAAATGCTTCGCGACGAACGCGTTTATGCCGATGCGAATAACCGCGCAGCAGAACTTTTGTTTTTGTTTGCCAGTTCACCGGAAGCTGCGATACAGCAGTAACTGACGTTGAAAACCTGATGGGAAAAATGCATGACTGACTCTGGTCGCCGACGGTTCCTGAAACTGGTCTGTAAAACAATCGCCGGCGCCGGCCTGCTGGCTAACACTCCAATGGCTTTCGCCCAGAACACCAGCGCCTTTGACGCCAGCTATCGAGCACTGGTGTGTATCAATTTGCAGGGGGGCAATGACGGATTCAACATGCTCGTACCCTCCACCGCTGCGGAGTACAACGAGTATCAGACAGGCCGCGGACATCTGGCCATATCACGGGATCAGCTTCTGCCGCTGTACCCAACCACATTAAATTCCAGTGCTGTGGGACTGCACCCGCAAATGAGCGGTTTGACATCCCTGTTCGAGCAAGGTCAGCTGGCGGCGATCGCAAACGTAGGCACGCTGGTGCAACCGGTCACCACTGAATCAGTCCGCAACCGCACCGCAAGCATACCGGCACAGCTCTATTCGCATCACGATCAAGCCAGCCAATGGCACAAACTGAATCACCGGCAATCCAGCCCTAGCGGCTGGGGTGCCAGAGCAGCCGACATACTGGCTGAACAACAGCCCTACCGAAGCCTCGCATCGATCAGTCTGAGCGGCAGCAACGACTGGCAGGTCGGCGGTACGGATCAGGCCTACAACATCAGTAGTTACGGCGTAAATAACTACAGTGGCATGGACGACCCGCAGTCAATGTGGCAACAGTCACGCCGCGATGCTTTCACCCGGTTACTCCACCTCCGGTATGACAACGTATTTGAGCAAGCCTACGCCGATCTGCAGTTGCGTGCGATGGTTTTGTCGGCCAATGTAGGCGCAGCACTGGATCGACTATCCGAGCTGCAAACACCGGTACCGGCTGAAAACCCGTTGGCGGAGCAACTGCAAATGGTTGCCAGACTGATTGCCGTGAAAGATGAATTTCGCATGAGCCGACAGTTGTTTTATGTCAACTTCGGTGACTTCGATACGCACGATGATCAACTGGAAAATCAGCCACGCTTGCTTGGCCAGCTGGCCGACGCGCTGGTTTACTTCAATACCGTGCTGCATGAACTGGGTGAAATTAATAACGTCACAAGCTTTACCATGTCCGATTTCGGACGCACTGTCACAAGCAATGGCGACGGAACGGACCACGGCTGGGGCAATCACCACTGGGTCATGGGCGGATCGGTTAATGGTGGCGACATTTACGGCACTCTGCCACGGCTGGCGATCGACGGCCCGGACGACGCAGGCAACGGACGAATCATTCCCACGATGGCCGTATCACAATACGCGGCAACCCTGTTGCGCTGGGTGGGCCTTAATGATGCCGAAGTGCAATCGGCCCTGCCTGCACTTTCAAATTTTTCCGGTGAACCGCAGTTTATGTTGTGACTGTTGTGACGTAATCACCTTGTTGTAAGGCTGCCTTGCTGCGCTGGAAGATTATTCGATTAGTGTCTAAGCTGGTCGTACCTAAAATTCAGGTACAGACCTTCAATGACCATTCAGTTTTACTCCAGGGCGGATTCCGATCTGCTGGAACGCTTGCAGCAACAGTTGCCACAACATGAAGTGAACGGCTGGCCGGAGTGTCCGGACCCGGCGGCTGTGCGCTACGCGGTCGTTTGGGGCGCACCCGATGATTTTTTCAATGGCATGGACAATCTGCAGGCCGTGCTGTCAATCGGTGCCGGTGTGGATCACTTGCTCAGCCATCCCGGCCTGCCGCCCGGCGTGCCGATAATACGCCTGACAGACGCCGGCATGGCCGACAAAATCGCCGAGTATGTGCTGTATGGAACACTGCGGGCGCAGCGCGGTTTTTATCGCTACGAGCAATTGCAGCGCGAGCGCCACTGGCAACCACTCGATGATATTCACGCACATGACTTCACGGTTGGCATCATGGGCCTTGGCGTCATCGGCAATCGCGTTGGAGAAGTATTGCAACAGGCTGGCTACAACGTCACTGGCTGGCGCCGCTCGCACACCGGCGGAAATAGCGTGGAGTGCTTTTTCGGCCCGGACCGACTGGACGAATTTTTATCCACGCTGAATGTACTGGTATGCCTGCTGCCACTCACTGACGATACACAGGCAATTATCGATAGCGCGGTCCTCAACAAGCTGCCAACCGGCGCCCACCTGATCAACGTTGCGCGCGGCGGACATGTCGTCGACGATGATCTCATCTCGGCACTTGATCGCGGTCAGTTAGCCAGTGCGCTGCTGGATGTCTGTGTTCCCGAGCCACCCGCGGATGACCACCCTTTCTGGCGTCATCCGGGTATTGCACTGACACCTCATGTTGCAGGCCCCACCCAAAAACAGGAATCAATCGAGCAAATCAGCAGATCTATTGCACAGCTTGATGCAGGGCAAACACCAGCCGGTATTGTCGATCCGGCTGCAGGGTACTAATAGACGGACAAAAAAACGCGGCCCGAAGGCCGCGTTTCTCACCTCAACAGCGAAGAGTCTAGTAGCGCTCGTCGCGGTACTCATCACGATCGTAATCGTCCTGGCCACGCGGCTCACGATAGTAGTCATCGCGATAGTCGTCACGACCACGATAGTCATCACGGCCACGGGGCTCACGAACTTCAACCTGTTCACGAACACGCGGTGTATCGGTGCTGCTGCCAGAGACAATCAAACGGTAGAAGATCGCACCAATTACAGCGCCTACGATCGGCGCAATCCAGAAGATTGGCAGTTGATCGACGTGACCATCGCTGTTGCCGCCAAAAAACTGTGAAACCAGAGCCGGACCTGTGCTACGAGCCGGATTGACTGAAGTGTTGGAAACAGGGATTGAGATCAGGTGAATCAGTGTAAGACCAAGGCCAATGGCAATCGGAGCAAATCCCGCCGGAGCACGTTCGTCTGTAGCACCCATGATGATGATAAGGAAAAAGGCCGTCATGACAACTTCCATTACGACAACCGCCTGCATGCTGTATTTACCCGGTGACAGGGCATCGTAGCCGTTCGAAGCCAGTGAAGGTGCCGCGCCGCTGTTTAGTGCATTGACAGCATCTGTGGTGCCCGCTTCGGTTACCAGCCACTGCAGTACGAATGCTGCGCCGATCGCACCCAGCACCTGGAATACGATGTACGGGATAAGGTGAGCGAAACCGAATCGACCACCGACCCACAATCCGATCGATACGGCGGGATTGAAGTGACCACCAGAGACGTGACCGACAGCATAGGCCATGGTCATTACGGTGAGGCCGAAGGCTAGTGAAACACCAACCAACCCGATGTTGATACCGGCATCGCCCGCGAATGTGGCTGCGAAAATGGCACTGCCACATCCGCCAAGCACCAACCAGAATGTGCCGAAAAATTCGGCTAGATATTTATTGTGAAAATGCATTTACTTTCCTTTAGGCTTTAAGACGTAATTGTGCAGGACGAGTGTTTGAGCAGATTCGCACTTGAGAACTAATGAGTGCCACAACCTCGCCCGAATTTGACAGGCAGCCAGATGTTAGACAAAACCACCGCTTAAAACAGTGGGTTACGGTAAAAATTTGTTACGCTCACCCATAGTTTCAGGCGATTTTACGCAAACATTCGCTCGTTGAACATAATCGTTTAGCAATGCGCTACCAATATTTGCCTGATAACTATTACCATTAGCGCCGGTCCAGCTCTCGGGCCGATCACCACTCGGCTGGTGGCAGTAACCTTTTCCAACTGATCGAGAACTAGAATGTCCAGACTTGCCGTTTACCAGTCACTTTGGGCAATGAATTCTGGTGTCGCGCATGACACACCAGGCCACCTTGACGATACTTTCGCCATGGTGGCCGATGCCGGCTTCGACGGCCTGGTGCTGGATCTGGACAGCCAATCCGAAGACTTGATCAATCGCGCCAGGCCGCTGTTTCGCAAATACGGCCTGGGCTGCGAGCTGAACGCATTTCCAACCAGCATGGAAGACATGCAACCCATGTGGGCACTTGCACAGGAACTGGCAGCGGAGCGCGTCAATATCGTTGCTCGCGTCATACCGAACAGTGTCGACGAGGCCAGTATCTTCATTCAGGACTGGATCGAGGAGGCCGCCAGGGAGGGAGTAACCGTTGCTTTTGAAACTCACCGGAACTCTGCAACCAACGGGCTCGACTTCACCGTCGCACTGCTGAACGCAGTACCCGAAATGCAACTATGCGCTGATTTGTCTCACTTTGTTGTCGATCACGAGATAACCCTGCCGGTAGACGCGCGGCAAAGCGCACTTATTGATCAAATTCTGCAACGCACAGTCGCCTACCAGGGGCGGATAGCATCAGCGCAGCAAATTCAGCTGCAGATTGATTTTCCACAGCATCAGCACTGGGTGGTGCAATTTCTGGAGTGGTGGGAACAGGGATTCAGGCAATGGCGCAAGAGCGCCGGTGATGACGACGTGCTGGTATTTCAAACCGAACTGGGCCCGCCGGAATACGCAATGACCGACGCGCACGGCCAGGAGATGTCCGATCGCTGGAGCGAAGCGCAAACGCTCAAGGGCTGGATCGAGGACTTGTGGGCACGTCTGGAGCGCGAAGATAACGAGAAATCGGTTGTATCGGGGCGGACTGATAACGATTGATCAGCACGCCGATCCAATGAAGCTGGAGACGATTCATCGCGACGACCACATAGTTGCCATCAACAAGCCATCGGGACTGCTGGTGCACCGTTCAAGCCTCGATCGCGAGACCCGAATCAACGCTGTCGATTTGCTGGAAGAGCAACTTCAGCAGCCAGTGTATCCGGTTCACCGACTGGACAAACCCACCTCGGGTGTGTTGATTTTCGCACTCTGCAGTAAAACCGCTCGCGAGCTGGCTTCACAGTTCGAACAGCGGAAAATAGACAAGCGCTATCTGGCGGTAGTACGCGGTTATTGTCCGGCGAGCGGATTGATCGACAATCCGGTCAAAGACAAAGACCAGCCGGACAAACCCAGAAAGGCTGCGCAGACCCGCTACGAAACAAAACAGACGATCGAGCTACCCGTTCGAGTAGATCGCTACCCGACCAGCCGCTACAGCCTGGTTGATCTGACGCCATTGAGCGGCAGGCGACATCAGTTGCGCCTGCATATGAAACATATCGGGCACCCGATTCTGGGGGATACGAGCTACGGGAAAAGCACCCACAATCGATTATTCACCGAACGGTACGGCAGCACCCGCTTACTGTTACACGCGAGGGAACTGTCGTTTACTCACCCTGCCAGCGGACGACGCTGCACTGTGTCAGCGCTCACTACAGATCCACAGTTCAACAAAGTACTGGGGGATGTTAACTGGCGTCATCCAGACGCCGAGCATTCGAACAAGTAAGGATCACCCCCCGGCGGCGCCGGGGGATTGCCGATTAGGCTAGCGGACCGGGTTGATTTCTACCCGTCGATTGGCACGACGACCCTCTGGCGTGTCATTCGAGGCGATTGGCCGTGACTCACCAAATGCCCGAGCGCGGAATCGATCGAGCTCGATACCCTGACCCACCAGGTAACGCACCACTGCAATTGCACGGCGTCTGGATAGCTCGAGGTTATTCTCGGGCTCTCCGTTACCATCGGTATGCGCTTCCACCGACACGCGTACCGAGGTGCTTTTCATTTGCTCGGCCACACCGCTGAGGATGCTGCGCGACTCTGCGGTTAGCGTATCTGAACCAGACAGAAAACTAACACCTTCAAGCGTGCCGCCAAAGGCTTCACACCCATACTCGTTGACGCGTGCGCCCGCAGCGCTGTTAGCACAATCATCAATCAGGTCGGCGACGCCGTCAC
>CAKZSB010000365.1 GCA_937920585.1 uncultured Granulosicoccaceae bacterium
TTTGTCGCCATTTCACCGCTGGCAGGTCATTGTGTTAGTTTACCGAAAATTTCGCTGGTGAACCCCATGGCACAGTACGTCTATACAATGAATCGGGTGAGCAAGGTTGTGCCACCCAAGCGCCGAATCCTTGAAAACATATCCCTGTCCTTTTTCCCTGGAGCGAAAATCGGCGTACTCGGATTGAACGGTGCCGGCAAATCGACGTTGTTGAAAATAATGGCCGGGCTGGATACCGAGATTGATGGCGAAGCCAGGCCTATGCCGGATATAAAAGTGGGCTATCTGGCGCAGGAGCCGGAACTGGCGCCCGATGCTACGGTGCGAGAATCGGTCGAAGAGGGGTTGTCCGCGGTTCGCGACGTGCAGACCCGGCTGGATGAAGTCTACGCCGCATACGCCGAGCCCGATGCCGATTTCGATGCTTTGGCGGCCGAGCAGGCAAAGCTCGAAGCAGTGTTGCAAGCCAGTGACGGACACGATCTGGAGCGTCAGCTCGAGGTTGCCTCGGATGCGTTGCGCTTGCCACCCTGGGATGCCATTGTGAAAAATCTGTCCGGTGGCGAAAAGCGTCGTGTGGCTTTGTGCCGCTTGTTGATCAGCTCGCCCGACATGTTATTGCTCGATGAGCCAACCAACCACCTCGATGCCGATTCGGTTGGTTGGCTGGAACGATTTCTCCACGATTTCGATGGCACGGTCGTCGCGATCACGCACGATCGATATTTTCTCGACAATGTCGCAGGCTGGATTCTCGAACTCGATCGGGGCCGTGGCATCCCGTTCGAAGGCAACTACTCAAGCTGGCTTGAGACCAAGGCAGAACGCCTTGATCAGGAATCAAAACAGGAGACCGCTCATCAAAAGGCCATGAAGGCTGAACTGGAATGGGTTCGCAAGGGTGCGCGGGCAAGACAATCAAAGTCGAAGGCGCGCCTGGCCCGCTTCGAAGAAATGCAATCGAGGGAGTTTCAAAAACGCAGCGAAACAAACGAGATTTATATTCCCGCTGGTGGGCGGCTCGGCGAGAAGGTTATCGATTTCAAAGGCGTGAGCAAGGGCTTCGATGATCGCCTGTTGATCGACGATCTAACTTTTTCGGTACCTCAGGGGGCGATCGTTGGCGTGATCGGCGGTAATGGTGCCGGCAAGTCCACGCTGTTCAGAATGATCATGGAGACTGAAAAGCCCGACAGCGGGGAGATCGAGATTGGCGAGAGTGTGCAGGTTGCCTGTGTCGATCAAAGCCGGCAGGACCTCGACGGCGACAAGACAGTTTGGGAAATAATCTCGGACGGCCAGGATCAGATAGTGATTGGCAATTACGAAGTATCGTCACGGGCATATCTCGGGCGTTTCAACTTTAAGGGTGGAGATCAGCAGAAAAAGGTCGGTGATCTTTCAGGAGGCGAACGCGGCCGGCTGCACCTGGCGCTGACCCTCAAACAGGGCGCCAATGTGCTGTTGCTCGATGAGCCCTCGAATGACCTGGATGTAGAGACGTTGCGCGCACTGGAGGAGGCTTTGCTCGACTTTCCAGGCTCGGCTATCGTGATTTCTCACGATCGCTGGTTTCTCGATCGCGTCGCCACGCACATACTCGCCTATGAGGATAACTCTCATGTGGAATTCTTTGCTGGCAACTACACGGAGTACGAGGAAGATCGAAAGCTCAGGCTGGGCGAGCAGGGAAGTCAACCCAAGCGTACGCGTTATAAAAAGCTGGCATGACCGTGCGACCGGGCCGACGTGCATCGAGCACGCCGGCCGCTCCCATTCTGTGATTCAGCTCGAGTTTTTAGCTACCTAACAGGCTTGTAAGTATTTCGGGTTTCTGTCCGGATTCCAGGAAATCTGATCAAAGGAATGAAATTCAACTAGATAAGTTCGAAAAGTCGAGCGTTTCTAGAATACCCGCTTCTTTCATTACGATTGTTTAAGGTGACTCGCCCGGGCGCCTATTTAATAATTTTTTACATTGCATCTATGGCCTTGTCCACCATGTGGTGGGTCGTTATCTGGCCATGCCTACAAGATGATGTGTCCAGTACTCTCCAACCTAATCGTTCCACATTGCCTGAAACGCTGGCACTGTAATCAGGGTGACAACTTAAAAATGAGCTTAGGAAGCATAATGACCAGGGCGGCCACGTGTGGCGCGCTCATCGTGTTCGCGGCGGTCGGGCTGATCACGCCGGAGCCTGGCCAGGCGCAAACCAGGCCGACCTGTCAAACTGCAGCTTCCGATCTCGATCGCGATGGCTGGGGTTTCGAACACGGGCAGACTTGCCTGGTTGTTCGCGGAGAAACCATTGGCGCCGGCTCTTCGCGGCCCAATTGCAGTGCCGACGCGCACGACAACGGCGGCGGCTGGGGCTATGAAAACGGTCGAACCTGTTTGTGGCCGCTGGCGAGCAGTGGCTCGGGATCGTCGAGCGCCGGCGGCAGCAGACCGGCTTGTACCGCGAACGCTATTAACAATGGCGGCGGTTTCGGGTGGGAAAACAATCAGTCGTGTCGCTGGACTGCCGCGACGCTGGGCTCGGCTTCGACCGGGACTGACCGGCCGGTATGCACGACCAGCGCCTTCGACAATGGTGATGGCTTCGGTTGGGAGAACGGTCAGTCCTGTCGTTGGAACAGCGCGCCTGCCGCGGGCAACGAGCCAGCAGGGACCAGTGGAGCTGATCGTCCGCCATGCTCAGCAGACGCCATTGATAATGGCGATGGTTTCGGATGGGAAAACGGTGCATCGTGTCGCTGGGCCCCGGGCGGCCAGAACGTTGCTCAACAGGGTGCTCGACCGACATGTAGCGCCAACGCTCACGACAACGGTGACGGTTGGGGCTGGGAGAACGGCGCCTCGTGCTTGTTCGCTCAGGACACAAGTCAGCCGCAACCCGCGCAGGACCCTGTTATTTTCAATGACGATGGCGACCGCCAGTGCTCTGCGAACGCTTATGACAACGGCAACGGCTGGGGTTTTGAGTACGGACAATCCTGTCGATGGGGAGATATCAGGCCGGCCTCAGGTAACACCAGTCCGGATGGTGCGGCACCGCCACCGGTGGCGGCTGCAGCACCCGGGTACGTTAACGGCACACCTATCTGCCTGACAAATTCCAGCGACGGCAACAGCGATGGCTATGGGTATGAGAACGGCCTGACCTGCCGGGTCGTCGACAGCGTCACTGCAACGCCCGGGCAACCTTTGTTGAACACGCGCTGGTGCCAGCCCTGGGCTGAAATCGCCTACGGTGACTATGTTCTGCAGAACAATACCTGGAATGACAGTGAGGTCTACAGCGATAACTGGTCGCAGTGCATTGAACTGGGCGGCAGCCGCGGCAACTACATTGCGAAATGGGATTACAACTGGCTGGGCCGCTACGAAGGCAACGAGTATTCAGTCAAGAGCTATCCGCAGGTCTACTACGGACGCAAAACCCGGCACTCTCGATCCGGCACTGTTGAAGAGCTCGGGCTGCCGGCGAACATAAACAACCTGCCCAACTATCGCGTCCACTACAAGTACTCGGAAACCGGCACGACCGAACGCAACGTGGCACTGGAGTCGTTTTTCCACACCAGCTGCGAAGCCGAGGAGTGGAACAAACACTTTGAACTGATGGTATGGGTCAACAGCCCGGTGACTAAAACCCCGGGCACGCAAGTGACTGAGGCAACCATTGACGGCAAGGACTGGCTCGTTTACGTCAACCCTTCGCTGGGTTGGGGGTATGTGGCATTCGTCGAAACCACACCGTCCTATCAGGGCACACTCGACTGGAATGCCTTTGTCAACTGGACTCGTTACCAGGGGCCGGCGCATGGCATCTGGTCGATCGGCAATAACACCTGCATGGGGGCGATCGAAATCGGCACTGAAACATTCTGGGGGAGCGGCACATTCACCCTCGAGGACTTCAGGGTCGTCAGATACTAGTGCTCCGACAACACAAAAAATTGGAATACAGTATGGCCTTTGATGTGCCGGTTAGGGCCCGGTTCAGCTATCACGCCTGGAGTGGGGCACATCAAAAGCCATCCCCTGCGGGCGAGCGCCAAAGCGGCCATCGCGGCGTTGCGCTCACTCGCAATAGAACAACTATTCCTCAATCGCGCGCCTTGCGCTGACCACTTATCCACTCGCTGTATCCCAACTTTTAATATTGTCAAAGCACTAGAGTCTCACGCACGACAATGTTGTTCAGACAAAGGGTCGCCAGGTGCGGCCCTTTTTGCGTCTGAACGGCGATCAATTGCTGCGAGTCGCCTGAATTTTGTTTTCCGGGCAGGGCGATATCGAATAGCTGAACACGCTCGTGACTTCATCTCTAGAACATCAAATTTCACATAATCATGCGTGCATTCAGTTGCATACATGAGGTATAACAAGTCGGAAAGGTTGCCGGCAGCACTACTGAAGCACATTTTGTTGTCGGATCAACCGATTTAAATTACGTTTTGCGATCAACACTGCGCACCAGCAGTAAGTATCGGATTGCGAATCGATTTATCGGGAGAAGACAATATGAATTACCTCTTTGGTGAGATTTGGGCAGTCGTTCTGGCAGCAGGTCTGGTCGGCCTGTTGATCGGCTGGTGGCTGACACGCTATTTCCGGGGGCGCAGCGTTCAGAATATCGAACACCACTACTCTTCCGAACTGGGTAGCAGGGATCAGCGAATCCGGCGTCTGGAAGCCGACTTGAATGCAAGTCGCGAGTCAGCAGTAAACAATCGAATGACGGCTAAACCCGAATACCGGGTGAGCCGACTCGACATGCGTGACGAAAGTGCCACCCTGACTGTTCGCCAACCGCCTCGCGCTGCCTCCGGGCAATCCCAAAGCCGGGCTGGAAAATCTGTCGATGCCCGGAACCAGGCGAGTCTCGTCGCCACAGAAGATTCCACCGAGCTGGACTCAACCCTGGAAGTGCGTGAGCGTGCCGCGCGTCGCCGGATCGAAGATGAAACACGGCAGAAAGAACGCAACTTCAAACGATTGAACGAACGTGAGACCCAGCTTCGTCGTCAGCACGAGGATCAAACTGCCAAGGCACGGTCGAACTATGTCTCGCTGCAAAAAGAGCTGGAAGACCTGCGCACTTCGCAGCAAGCTCGAGATCGTGCCAACGATAAAAAGCTGACTGAGTATCAGGGCCTGCTCGAGAAGAAAAACCACCAGGTAGATCAGCTGCAGCGCAAGGTTCGTGAACTTTTGCCCCTGACCGATCAGGTGGCAGAGCAAAACTCGCGCACAGTCAAAACACCGTCTGCGCACGGATTGATGCCGCGAGCTGTTGCCACCGATACAGCAAAAGAGGGTACCGAAAAGCAAAAGCTCGCTGCACTGGAGCAGCAACTGCGTGAGCTGATGCCGCTGAAAACCGGGCTCGACGAAGCTAACCGTCGGCATAAAGCCGCGGCTGAATTAAGTCGTCGTGAACTCGAAAAGCAACGTGAGATAACCGAGCAGTTGCGGGCGCAGATACAGGCGCCGGCGGGGTCGAAGAACTCGGCGGAACTCGCCCGGCTGCGCGAGGAGATTCGCGTGTTGCGCGCGACTGTCGACGATGAGTCGTACGGAAAAATCAACGCACTGGCCGAACTTGGCGAATTGCAGGCCAGGCTGGAAACAACCAGCACATCCGACAATGCTGATTCAGGATTGAAAGGTCAGTTGCGTGATCAGCAGGCTCAAAACGAGCGCCTGCGCAAACAAATTAGCGCACTGGGAACATCTGCCAGCGCCGACGACAGCCACAAAGCAAGAATAAGCGAATCGGCGGCACAGAGCCGGGAGCTGGCCAGGCTGCGTCAGCAACAACGCAATACCACAGACAGCGATGGCAGCGCCCAGTGGCAGGCGCGATTTGAAACGAGCCGGCTTGCGCATCAGCGTGAGCAGGAAAAACTCGCCGCGCAGTTGCGTGAACAGCAAGAACAAAACGAGCGTCTGCGCCAGAAGGTCAACGCGCTGGGCAGGCCGGCGACCCGTGATTCCAGCGACAAGCTCAGAATCAGTGAGTCAGCAGCACAAAGTCGGGAACTGGCGCATTTGCGGCAGCAACAACTGAATATTACGGCGCAAAAGGATCGCCAGATAGCGGCGTTACAGGCGCAGTTGCAATCGAGCCGGCGGGAAGCACAGCCGGCACTGTCTGCGAATGAGGAGTCCTCCGGGATTCGGCAGAAATATAACGATCTGGAACGGATGCATCAGGATCGTATCAGTGATTTCAACACCACCCTGGATGCCCAGAATCGAAAGTATGCGGAGTTGGGTGAGAAGCTGGAGAAAACGCGTCAGCAAGTGACGCAGCGTGACTCACAGATTCAGTCACTGCGAGCCGAGCTTACCGAAGCTGAAAAACAGCGTATGGAACTTGAAACGCTGAACAGTAAGATGCAGCGCAGTGGCGATGGCGTCCAGCGTGAACAGAACCAGTTGAACGAGACGATTGCCAGGCTGAAAAGCAGAAATGCTGAACTTGAGCAAGTTGAAAAAACGCTCAAGGAAATGGAGCGTGAATTCGTTGCGGCCAATGGAAACGCGGAGGCGGCTGTTGGCAAATTGCAGGTGGTGATCGACCAGCAAGGCCGGCGAATAGAAGATTATCAAAGCGAAGTTCGAAGTCTGAAAGAGCAGATTGGTAAAGTTGAAAAGACCCATTCTGCTGAAATCGTACCGCTGAGGAAATCGCTCGAGGCTACCGAACAAAAACAGCTGGGTCTGACAACCGATCTGGCCCGTTTCCGAGGCCAGGTCAATCACAAGGATGCGCAAATATCCGAGCTCACTCGCACGCTTAGATTGGGGCGTGGAGAGCTCGATAACATCAAGGGAGAACTTCGTCAGGGGGAAAGACTTGCCAGCGAGAACGACAGGCTCCGAGCCCGCATCAACGCTGATGAGGCAAAGCTCGCCGAGGCATCCCGGTCTGTTGTCGAGTTGCAACGCGAAAATGCCGAGGCGGGTAAAAGGCTGAAAGCCCAGATCGCAGATAAAAACAAAGAGATCAACGATCTCACTGCCAGTGCTCGCCAATGGCAGGCGAAAGTTGGCACTGCCGAAGCCGAGGTGCAACGTTTACAGAAAGCCGCCGAAAGGGCGCAGTCTGAAAGCGAACGCATGCGTGTGAAGCATGGTGAGGAAAATGAGGGCTTGCTGGCACGTGCGAACGATCTGCAGATGCAGCTCGAGAGCGCGCGCAGCGAAGAGGCACGCATACGCAAACTGCAAACCGCTGCAGAGCAAAGCGTCAATGCCAATGAAGCAGAGGTTGCGGGCTTGAAGGCGCAATTGGCAGAGGCGCAGGACGCCAATAAGCGCAAGCTCGCCGATCGTGATCGTCAGATCGCCCAGATGCAGACCGAGCTGAAATCCATGCAACAGGTGCGGGTTGAATTGCAGCAGCGCGAACGCGAGCTCGCGCAACTGAAAAGCGAGAATGAAAAGAAGGACAAAGCGTCAACTGAGCATCGCGAGGAGGCCCGGCGACTGCGAGGTGAAATGGACGTCAAGCGTGGTGAGCTTGAGCGTCAGAAGCAGGAGTTCGATACGGCCCGGGTCGGCTTCCTCAGTACAATCAAGGAACTTGAGCCTGTAAAGGATGAGCTGAGTGTTCAGCGCAAGAAATACGCAGAGCTTGAAGCAGCGAACAAGCAAGCGCTTATACGTACGCAAGAGGAAAGTAAGAAACTCAGTGGTCAGATCACTGCTGCGAACGATGCGATAAAAGCGCTCCAGCAAGAGAAACTCGCCATCGAATCCGGTATCGGTGAGCGGCAGCAGGAGTTGGAGGCATCTACCCGGGAACTGGCAAACAGTCAGCGCGAAATTGCCCAGTTGAATGCCCGTGTACAGGAGTTGTCTCGCCAGGTCACTACTCGCAATACCGAGCTGGCTGGCCTGAAGCAGGCGGTCGAAAACACCCGGCTCGAGCATGCCAAAGTCTTACAGCAAAAATCAGATGACATGAAGAAGCTGCAGGCAGAGGTTGCTGAAGTCACTGTGATACAGCAAAAGCTCACAGCGGTGACCAGTGATTATCAGGGGGTACAACTGCAGCTGGAGGAAACCCGCGAACTGCATGCAACCGTCTTACGTGAATCCAAACAGGAGTCTGGGGCAGCTTCCCGTCAGCACGCGGAGCAATTGGGGCAGAGAGATCGAAAGATAGTCGAACTCGAGGGTAAGCTCGAACAGCTCAGTGTCATGCAAAAGCAGTTAGGTGAGCGCAATATTGAAATCAACAGGCTGCAGTCTCGGGAGGGCGAGCTCAAAAAGCAGGTTGACACGTTTCAAAGCGAAGTGGCGACGTTGCACGCTGACGCCGAGAAGAAGCAGGACGAATTTTCCAGGCAACGACAGCAGCTGGAATCTGAAACCAGTCGACTGACCGCTCGCAACAAAGAACTGGAAGAGCTACCTGCAGCGGTAGATTCACTGAAACGCGATCTCAGTCAAAAGATCGCAGATCATCAGCGCGCCTCTGCCAGCATGCAACAACAGCTCGATCGGCAAACCGCGAAAGTGCAGGAGCTGGAGCCCTTGCAAAAGCAGCTGGAGGAATCCAAAGCCAGCGTGCTGCAATTGCAGAGCACCAGTAAATCATCGGGTGATAAACACGCCAGCGAATTGGCCGAGCGCGACAAACAGCTGCAGGCATTGAAATCGCAGTTGGCAGAAGCAAGCAAGCGCTCTGACGACGCGATGGCCGAGGTGAAAAATTACCAGGCCCGGGTACGTGAGCTAGAGCCACTGCAGAAGCAGCTGGAAGAAACCAAAGCCAGCGTGCTGCAATTGCAGAGTGCGAGTAAATCATCGGGCGATAAACACGCCAGTGAACTGGCCGAGCGCGACAAGCAACTGCAGACATTGAAGTCTCAGTTGGCGGATGC
>CAKZSB010000366.1 GCA_937920585.1 uncultured Granulosicoccaceae bacterium
GTGCCGATGGCGGCACAGCGGACGGTGGTGCCGATGGCGGTACAGCGGACGGTGGTGCCGATGGCGGCACAGCGGACGGCGGTGCCGATGGCGGCACAGCGGACGGTGGTGCCGATGGCGGTACAGCGGACGGTGGTGCCGATGGCGGTACAGCGGACGGCGGTGCCGATGGCGGTACCGCGGACGGCGGTGCCGATGGTGGCTCCACTGACGGTGGAACCGATGGCGGTGGAACTGACGGTGGCGGCAATGGCGGTTCGGCGCTGCAGCCCGATGGCTCATTCAACACTGATCTTGTTACCGGCGAAGTGATTCCTGAAGGCGATCCAGTCAACCCGGCATCAGGTATGGCGATGGGTGTGAGCGATCTGGTTATCAACCGCACCAACGGCAATGCGTTCGGGTTTGTGCAGTTGAGTAACTTCAATGCCGATCGCGTCGACATCATGCTCGGGCCGGCCGGTACTAACGGATTTGTGGCGGTTGATTTGGAGCATGTCGGTGGCAATCGCTGGGAAATCCCTGCAGATCTTTCTCAACAACAGCGAGATATCCTGCTGCAAAACATCAACACCGGCAATCTCTATGTGCTGGCTTCAACCGATGAGCAACCCAACGGCGTGCTGCGCAGGCAGATTGTGCCAGCCGAGGTGACTCGCACTGATGGTCAGGTAACTGCCGCCGATGGTTCGAGTGCCGTGGGCGTTGTGATGCTAAATCGCAACACTCACGAGTACGCAATAACCTACAACACCGAAGGTGCGGGAACGCTTACCAGTGCGCACCTGCTTGAGGGCAATATCGAGGGCGGTGAAACGGTGATTCGCGATTTGTCTCAACGGCCTAGTAATCCGGCGCGCTTCTTCGACTACGGCACGTTTTCCGAAGCCGAAGTGCAGGCGCTGGATAGTGGAAGCTACTCGCTTGATGGACACGACATCGACGGTAACTCGGTGTTGCTGGTGCCATTGAACTAAAGCAGTAGAGCCGCCGGCGAAAAGCCGGCGGCCCTTTCGGTTGCGCGCAATGCGCTACTGTACCGCCGCGGCTCGCAAGCAACTTTTAACCGAGTTGTAGAGCGCACCGCGGGGCTTGCCGTCTTTGCCCACCATTAAATAAGTGCGTTTGTCGATTTTTCTGCAGTAGGCCTGCTGGTCGCAGCGAAATTTTCTCTGAGTTAGAAATCGCTGATAGGTATAGCCGCTCAAGTGATCTTCGTATATTTCAAGAATATAGGGTGTGCGAGGGTTATAGCGAAACTGTCGGGCTATGTGGAAGGCGAAGGTTCGAACTCCCAACGGATGTACGTAGATGTCTGCTTCGCGGAAGAACGGGTCTGTGTTCTCCAGTTCGGTTTCAAATTGCCTGCGAAGTTCTTCGCGTGTGGCGCCGGTTTGTAATTTTTTAGAGTACTTGCGCCACAATTTTTTTGAGATTGCGGAGAGTTCTTTGAGCGGTTTTTTGCGCTCTCGCAGTGCCTCGACAGCGGCTGGCGTGATTCGGGTAATGATGAAGTTCTGGCCGCGATTGTCAGGTGAATCGATATAGTCTTCTCCTTTGGATGCACGCAGGTAACCCATTTGTCCGTTGAAGGCAAATTGTCCAAGTTCGGCCAGTGTGCTCAACGCGTTTTTGCGATTGGTGCTGTTGACCAGAAGCGGTATGCGTGCCCTGATCGCTGGGCTCGATAAATACCGTTGCCACAGCCCGATGCCAATCTCGCGCGGGTGCAGCAAATCATCGATGTCGGTTTTATAGTGTTCGTACAACGATGCGATCTGTCCAATCTGTTTGGCTGCAGCGCACTCGGCGATGAAAGGTTCCTGATATAGCGATTCAATCGCGCCGCTCACACTCTGGCGCGGGCTATCATAGCCACGTCTGTGCGCAGGCAGCCAGGATTGTTCCGGCGGGATAAACGGGTCGCGCGGGTCAGTGCCGCCGCGGGGAAATGTGAAGCTTTGATTGCCGATCAGCTTGTCAATCGCCACACGCACTGAACGGCCAAAGCTTCGACTCATCAGGCAGCGACTGGTATCAGAATCCAGTGCGGCATCTGCCAGCTCGATCATTTGCTGTTGTTCGGCAGGGTTCTCGCTGAAATGAAAAACCGGTGCAACGAAATTATCGCAGGTATTGATCGTATCAGCGTGGCCGCGGTTGGCTGCAACGGTGTTCCAGCCGAGTGAGTCCAGTATATCTATGCGGCACTGCAATGGATTGGCCTGTAATGAACCAGTGAACAACACCAGCAACAGCGTTGCACTGCCGGTGATAAAAGGGTTGAGTGGCCGTGTCATGTCTGCTGCGTTGGTGGGTCGGCTGATGGTGCGGATTCAGTTGAATCTATGTCGGATGCGTCGACGACATCTATGGTGTCATCGGCTGGTGGTTCGGTGTTGTCGTCGAGCTGATGTAATTCGAAATGTGTAGCTGGCAACCACGAACGAAACTCTTCGCCGTATATGTCCCAAACGGTGACAAAAAGTGCCGCGATGATTGGCCCGATAATGAAGCCTGATACACCGAATGTCAGCAGGCCACCGAGTGTGCTGAAGAAAATCATCAGTTCGTGCAACTGGGTGTCGCCACCCACAAGTTTCGGACGCAGAATGTTGTCGATACTGCCAACCAGTACACCACAAAAAACCGCCAGGCCAATGGCACTGAGGTAGTCACCGTTGGCGAGCAAATACAGCGATGCCGGTATCCAGATCAGGGCGGCACCGATACCTGGCACTACGGATAACAACATCATGGCAACGCTCCACAGCAAAGCCTGTGGAATACCAACAAACGCCAGCGCGGTGCCGGCAATCGCACCCTGTAAAAATCCTATTACCGCCGTGCCCTTTAGCGTGGCCAGTGTTACTGATCGAAAGCGATTGAGTAGTCGCTGTTCGTGGTCGTCGTCGAGTGGCAGGTAAAACAGAATCTGATAAACCAGTTTGTCGCCATCCATCAGCAGGAAGAAAAAGCTGTAGAGCACGATCAATGCAGTCAGAACGACGTTGAACATGCCGACTGTTGCCGATTGCATGAATTCAATCACGGATCCGCTCGCGCTGTTAACCAGTGTGGATAGCCGTTCGCGCAGAAACTCCTGATAAGGCAGCAGCATGTCGTAGAATGGCAATCCTTGCAGGCGTGCGCTGAGGGCGCCCTCGTCGGCGAGCAGGCTTTGCAGTTCCGGTAGTCCGTGGCGCGCAAATGACTGTGCCTGCGAGGCGACGGTTGCGATCAGAAATATGAGCGGGATCAGAATAAACAGCAGCACGATAACCAGTGTCGTCATTGCTGCCACGCCACGCAAACCCCCGAACCAGCTGCACAATTTGCGATACAACGGATGAAAGACGGCGGCGAACAGGCCCGCCAGAAAGATCGCTTCCAGAAATCGACCGATGGTGGTCAGGAAGAGCGCGGTGATCGCGCCAATAACGATCAACAGGGCCGTTTTATTGACAATTGATTTTTCGGTCATGGGTAGTACCCGGCCAGGGGTTAATGCTTGATCAGAGTGAGAGATACTCGACAGATACTGTAACTGATAAACCTGCCATTTATTGCAACAGCCGGGTGGATCGCCAGTGGCCAAACAGCAATGCGGCGTGCACAACACAGGCCAGTCTTATCGAGCGACAGTGTCGACTATTTGTGTACCGTTACAATGTTTGACACGCAAATGCACTTTTGCGTGCTGTCCCTTCAGTTAGTCTTCAGCAACATCGCCGATAATGAGCCGATCGGGTTCCCGGGTCGGGAACTCCCCAGAGAGCTTCATTATGGATTTGTCCCGTTCGCTGTACTCGCTGCCGCACTACTGGCCTGCGCGCGCTGCGGTGTTGGCAGCGGTGCTTGCCACCTGTGGCTGTGCCGCACCGGCGGGGCCGAAAGTACTGCTGGCAGCAGGCGAAAACGCGTGTAACGTCGCGGTGCAGGACGGGCGGGTTTCCGCCATCAGTGCTGCGGAGTGCTTGATGCAGCGGCGGCAGGCTTACGAGCAGGCACTGGGGCAGTTGTCAGTGCAGGTACTGCGCTGATCGAATATTGCTCGCTCAGGTGCTGCGAGCGGCCAGCTGATGCTCGCGGTAAATGACGAACAAACCTGCCGCTACCACGAACGGCAATCCGATCCAGACATTGGTATCGGGGTATTCGCTAAAAATTATTGCCGCGGCGATACTCGCCACCGGGAAGGTCAGGTATTCGAACGGCGCGACAGTGGATGCCTCACCGTAACGCAGGGACTCCGCCACGCAAAACTGGCCCAGGCCGCCAGCCAGCCCGCAACCCGCTATCAGTGCCCACTGCTGTGCCGAGGGGAATACCCAGCCCATAGGCAATGTCAGTAAAGCCAGTAGCATGGTCACCAGCGAGAAACTCATCACCGCCGAGCCGCTGGTTTCGGTTTTCGTCAGCCTTCGCATGAATATCTGGGCCAGCGCCCAGCAGCTTGCCGCCAGCAGCGCCAGCACCGATCCCAGTGCCGCCGTCGAGTCGAGATCAGCGCTGCCCCCTAAGCGGGGCCAGATGATGATGCCTACGCCAATCATGCCAACAAAAATAGCGGCCCAGCGGAAAACTCTAACCTTTTCACCCAGCATCAGCCAGGCGAGTGCCACGGTAATAAGCGGCATCACAAATCCTATTGCCGTGGCCTCTGGTAACGGAATCAGGGTGATCGAGACAAACCAGCACGACATTGAAAACCCCGCCGTCAATGCCCATGCCAGATGTTTGCGGGGTGAGCGCAGGGTGAATGTTCCCTGCAGGCGACCAACCAGTGCGTACACCAGAAAGATGGCGGCCAGGCCGATTAGCGCGCGGAAGAAAATGATCTGACCGATCGGGACCTCAGCGCTGAGCAGTTTGATGAAAATCATCATAATCACAAACGATACGATCGACGAGATTTTGAAGGCGATGCCGAGTAACGGGCGCAATACGAGAGAACCTTAGGTGCAGGGGCAATGAGATGGCCCAATGCTCCAGCATAGTGGATACAATGCCGTTGTGGCAGGTTTATTAGCGATGCTGATTTCTGATTGCCACTCGGCGCATTGCTGCGTCGCCAGCTGACCGGGTTCCCGGTACTCACAGATCCTTTATCCTGGAGCCCGTATTTGTCATCGCTCGCTCGCCGACGTCTCGCCCGTGCCCTCATTTTTGTTGCACCCGGACTATTTGCGGCCAACTATGTCGTTGGTCGCCTGGCCGTCGACATCATCGAACCGCACCTGCTGGCTTTTCTGCGCTGGCTGTTTGCGTTGTTGTTGATGCTGCTTTTTGCGTTGCCTGAACTGATCAGAAACTGGCCGGCGTGGCGCCACGAATGGCGTGACATGTTGCTGCTCGGTGGTCTGGGGATGTGGATCTGTGGTGCCTTTGTGTACATCGGTGCGCAAACCACGGAAGCGGTTAATATCGGCCTGCTGTACGCGATGGCGCCGGTGCTGATCGCTGTGGCCGCAGCGGTGTGGTTCTCTGATCGGTTGCGTGGCTGGCAGTGGGCGGGTCTTTTGCTGGCCTTGTCTGGCATGCTGATTATTGTGGCGCGCGGCTCACTGGCGAACCTGCTCGCGGTCACCTTTACAAGCGGTGATCTATGGATTCTGAGTGCTGTTTTCAGTTGGGTTGTGTACTCACTGATTTTGCGCCAGCGTCCCAGTGTGCTCGGGCCGTTTGCCCGTCTGACGATGATAACCGCAGGAGGGGTCGTGGTGCTGCTGCCGTTTACGATTGCCGAAGCGCTGATCGCCGGTACACCGGGCGACTGGGATCGCGCGCTGGTGCTGGCGCTTGTCGTGGCCCTGCTGCCGGGGTTCGGCGCCTACCAGGCCTATTCGTTTATGCAGCGCGAGCTGGGCACCGCCCAGGCCGGCATGGTGCTGTATCTAAGCCCGCTGTATACCGCGCTTATAGCCTGGTGGTATTTATCCGAAGCGCCGCAGTGGTTTCATCTGGCCGGAGCGATGCTGATCCTGCCGGGTATGTATCTGGCCAATCGTCAGCCGGCGAAAACGTAAGTTTGCTGGCTGGTAGCCAACGCTTCCCTGGCCCGGATTATTTATGAAGGGGCGAGAATATCGCGCAGACAATTGTTTCCACAGTGGATTATGCGACTGCATCGAATACTTACTGATATTTGTAAGGGAGCAAAATTCGCTGTGGGAACAAGGGGCAAGCGAGAAATCGTCAATTTCATGAATAATCCGGGCTAGCCAGCCAGCACCAGTATCCAGATCAGCAGCGCATTGCCAAAACTCAGGAAAACAGCCGCCGAACCAATATCCTTGGCTTTTTTCGAGAGCTCGTGATATTCGTCTCCGACCCGATCCACGACCGACTCCACTGCAGAATTGAGTAGCTCCACGATCAGTATCAGCACGATGCAGCCGACCAGCATGGCGCGCTCGATACCGGTATCGCCCAGCCACAAGCCCAGCGGAATCAGTACCACTGCGAGCATCAGCTCCTGTCGAAAGGCAGCTTCAGTGCGCATCGCACTAACAAAACCCTCGTAGGAGAATCCGGCGGCACGAACGATCCGGTCAAGCCCTGTGGCGGTATTTTTCATGGTGTCCTGTGACTGTGGCGAGGGCTCTGGATCCGTTTTTGGTGCGGCAAAGAACACCCTCGATCTAACCCGCAAGCGCGAATGCTCGTCTCTCCTGAATGCCTTGTCAATAAAGATTGGCGGAGAATTGACGCTACAGTTAGCAGCCAGCATGCCAGATTACGTGTGGGGTATGCCCGAGAAAAATAAGCATTTAGGGCGGGTAAGGTGTCTGACAAATCTTTGTCGATAAGCGAAACAACAGGTGACCCCAACACCATCAGGTTCCCCGCTCACCGCGAGAGCGACATCAGTGCCGAACAGCGCATACGCTCCGAGGTCATTGACTCCATGGAGCAGGGCGTGATCGTCTGGTCCGACTGCGGCTTGTGTGAACTCGTGAACTCTCGCTACTATCGTTTGATGGGCGAGGGTCGGGACTATCTCCATGTCGGCATGCGACGCGCCGACTATTTTCGCGGTCTGGTGGAACGCGGCGATGCCACGCCTGAAATGGTCGAGCGGCTCGAAGCAAGCCTTATGGCCCGGCAACCATTTAGTATCGAACGCCAGGCCGGTTCTGGCGCCATGGTGGCGGTCTATATCCGGCCGATGCAATCTGGCGGGCACGTCGTAACCTACACCGACATCACTGAGAACAAGAAGAGCCAGGTCGCGCTGTCGCGGGCCATGGAGCGGGCCGAAAAAGCTGAACGCAGTGCACGCGAAGCATTAGCGCAGGAGCAGGAGCGACGTCGCGAGACACGCGCGCTATCCGATCTCAGTGACTGGCTGCAATGTTGTAAATCAATCGATGAACTCTACGAAATTGTGCGCCAGGCGATGGCCTCGATGTTCACGGATTCCAGTGGTCAGCTGTTTATCTACAGTAACTCACGCGATGTGCTCGATGGTGCTGTCACCTGGGGCGACAACGAGTTAATTCGCAGTATTCAGCCGCAGGATTGCTGGTCGCTCCGACGCGGGCGCTTGTTCCACTATGGCGACGGTGTGGTTAAATTTGCCTGTAGCCACGTACCTGCCGAGTCAATGCCGGATCGTTATCTTTGTCTGCCGATTATTGCGCAGGGAGATACGGTTGGCATGTTGCATATAGCGTTCTCAGAGGATGAGAGCCTGGCGCCGGAGATCGACGACAACCTTATTGCCTTTGCGCAGCGTTGCTCCGAGCAGATCAGCATGGCGATCGCCAACGTGAAACTGCGCGATGAACTGCATGAGCAATCAACCCGAGATCCATTGACGGGCTTGTACAATCGTCGCTACTTTCTGGAACGTTCACGCGCAGCCATTTCAATGGTCGAGCGCGATGGAGGCACTCTGGCACTTATTTCAATCGATGCAGACAATTTCAAAAGTTACAACGACAGCTACGGCCACGACGCCGGCGATTACCTGCTTTGTTCGGTAGGTGAATTGACCCGGCGCTTTTTCAATGCCGAAGAAGTGTGCTGCAGAATCGGTGGCGAGGAGTTTTCCATTCTCATTCCCGATTGCGACTCGGAAGTGGCGCTGTCGCGCGCGGCGGACTTTATTCAGTCGGTAGAGAGTCACGAGTTCCGCTATCAGGGGAAGTTGTTGCCGACAGTCACGGTGTCTGCCGGTGTCGCTGCCTACCCGGAACACGCGGGCAGCCTGCAGGATCTTTGCAAGCTGGCTGATGTTGCGATGTACGATGCCAAGGAAATGGGCAAGAACAGAGTCTGTCTGCCAGGGAAAAAAAGCAGCGACGACTGAAAGGCCGCTTTTCGCGATCGGCCTGACCAGGCCCCGCTGTAGTCTATTGTGGGTATAGATCGGGCAGATGTTCCATTGGCTCACTGGCGGTTGGTGGCTTGTTGCAATCGAGGTTGAACTGTCTCCAGAGCGCTTCACCATTCCATGTTGCCGATGATGTTGCGTAGAGCGCATGCTCAAGCTTCATGATTTCTGTCTGCAGCGCCGGGCTGCACTGTTGCGCCACGCTGCGTAAGCCGCAAACAGAGTGTGCGGAATTCTCCCTGGCCCAATAAATCAACTGATCCCTTGCTACCCGGGCATTGGCCTTGCGGCAGGCATGGCGAAGTTGCCTCAGGCGGAATCGTTTTGCGCGTCGATGCCGGTAGTGCCAGAACGCAAATCCTGTCAGTGCTGCTGCCATTGCAAAGGCCGCGACGGCCAACCCTTTTGCACTGGCCGTTGTCGGGTTGTCACGCGCTTCGGGAACAAGCGTTGGCAGCACGGTGAAAGTACGGCCTGGTACTGTCGCTACTCTGGCTCGTTTTTCATTGATATCCCACCAGTGTACGCGAATGGTCGGTAGCTCTATCTCTCCGTGGTGGTTCAGCACCAGCACATAACGTTGTGTGAGTTTGGCAGTAACCTCGCTGCCGTCGAAATTATCGTATCGTTCAGGGCTATCGGAAAACAGCGAGAATTGCGTGCTGGTTTGGGCGAGAATATCGGCCGGCAGCGCACTCGCCATCAGTCCGCGGGCGGTAATGGTTAGCGTGCTGGCGAGCGAGTCACCGGCGCGTAGTGTTGCGTTGGGCGATTCCCATTGCTGTTCAATCTGTAGATTTCTGGCCGGTAGCCAGTGTGTGCCCCGTATCGGTTCGGGTGGTTCGTCGATGGTGATCGATAAAGGTTCACTTTTGCGAAAAACAGATCGCGTCGGTTGCTCGGCCATCATTGTGCCGCCGGGGTCGAGATTCTCGATGTCGGCGCGCAGTGTGGCGGCGGGAATAATAAAGGTACCAGGCTTGTCAATAAAAATGGCAATGCGACGGGTTTGCCGCTGTGGCGTCCCGGATGCACTGGCGGGCGTTATGTCGCGCAGGTATCGATCCGCGATTGAGGTTTCGCTTTCACTCAGTCGGTAGCCACGCAGCGATCGATTGTGCAGCACGTGCGTGGTTACAATAATTTGCTCGCCCGGCAAGGCAGTTAGCGGTTCGGCGCTGGTTTGAATCTCAATCTGTTCGGAGGCGGCAGCTGACCGGGCACGTGGAATTACCCGGATTGAAATTTTGGGGGTATGGTGTTCGCGCACCGGTATCGGCGCGATTGAAAGTGTGCCTGTTTTTATGGGGGTCAGCGCAACTTGCCAGCGCATTATATTCATGCTGGAGCCGGGGTCCGGGTCGCGGTGGACGCTTGGCTTGACATCCAGCACCTTGAAATTGCTGTTTAAACTGGCAGTTTGAAGTTGGAATAGCGACAGAATAGGATTTCTGTATTCTACGGTCAGTGTCGCGACGTCTCCCTCGACAATTTCAGCAGGCTCTACTGATATGGTCTGTGCGTTCGCGGTGAGTGGCAAAAGAAAAAATAGCAGGGTACACAGGGCAGAGATCGCAGCTTGCACAGACATTAGTAGCTCTGCTCGTGGCATTGATGCTACCTTGCGCGCTCGCTGTTGCGCAGATGATCTCGCAGGAATTTGCGTTTGAACAACTCTGCCGGATCGGCGCTGGCATGCCGGTCGGTAAATTGTTTCAGCCATTGCTGGTCTTCGCGACGACCCTGTGCTTCAAGCCGCGCCAGCAGGCGTTCGAGTTCCAGTGCCAGTCCGTCGGATTTGTCTTCGGCGTCGATTCTGCCTTGCGACAGGCCGGCGCCATCGCCTGGTTGCTCGCCGTCCACCGGGCGGTCGGAACCTTCGCCCTGGCGGCTGCTACGCGTCGTCGTCTCCAGCTCATCGCCGGTCACTTGCGGCTCCTCTGCCGCACTCTCTTCGCTATCGCCACTGGCTCCCGGCTGCTGCCCGATAGCCAGCCACAGTTTTAATCGCTCGTGGTTTTCCAGTGCATCTGCGTGTTTCGGATTGATCTGTAACACCTCGCGATAACCTTGCAGCGCCTCGTCGAATCGTTTTGCTGCGACCAGTGCATTGGCGCGGTTGTAACGGGCGGTGACGGAGTGTTCCGCTGTCGCGAGCAGGTCGATAGCGTCATCGTATCTGCCCAGTTGCAGACTGGCTGTGCCTTTTAGAACGGCATTGTCTGTCAGGCGGGCGGCGGTGTCGAAGTCGCCGCGCAAAAATGCGCGGTGTGCGCGCTGCTCCTGATTGAACCAGAGTGAGTCTGATTCCTGCGCTTTCAGGTGGCCTGCCGGAATCAGCCCGACAGCGAGCAACAGCAGCGCGGCGTTGCGTCGAAATTGCCACAGCGCCAATGGCAGTGCAGCGATAACCAGCCAGAATCCACCGTCGACTTTACGTGTTTGTTGTTGCGTCGCAGCGTCCGGTTTTGTTGCCGATGCCGCGGGCGTGGCTGACAGGCTCCGGTTGTGCGTTGAAAACTCGCCGCCACCGTTGTGTGCGAATGCTGCCAGGCCGTGCAAGTCGGTTCGGACCATTTTAATTCTACCGCTTTCATCGCGCAGCAATCCACCGTCCGAATTTGGGTGTGGGCCGCCGTGCTCGGTTCCAATCGCAATGATGGACACTCGCGAGCCGCGCTGTACACTGGTTTTGATTGCCTGCGTTACCAGCGCCGGTTCATCTGCGCCGTCCGCAATGGCGATGATGTGCCCGTTGCCCGCTACGGCTGATTGCAACAGGCTGTTGGCGCGTTCGATTCCGCTATCCAGTCGATTGCCTGCAACTGGCATGGTGTCGACGTTGAGTACTGTCAGGAATCGTCGCAGCGTGTTGGCATCGCGTGTTAATGGTGCCACTGTAAACGCGGAGCCGGCAAAAACTACCAGTCCGGTCTCGCCATCGAATTCTGTCTGTAGCAAGTTAAGTGCGGCGTTGCGGGCCTGCGTGTGGCGATCGGGCGTGACGTCCTGTACTCGCATGGATTCGGAGAGCGATAAAACTATAACGCGCGCCGCAGCCGATTCGATGACCGGCTGCTCCTCACTGTACCAGCCGGGCCCGGCAAGGGCTGTGACTAACAGGCTCAGCAAAAGGCCAAGTGCAAACGGGTAGCCGGGTTGCCACAAGTGATGACTCGCAGCAGGCGACAAGTGTGCGTATAGATGTGCATCCATCGTCTGCGGCCACATGCCGGGTTGGCGGCCGCGTGAAAGGCGTGCGATCAGCAGCCAGCACACCGGCAACAGCAACAGCCACCCCGGTTGCAGGAACTGCAGTGCGGCCATGCTCAACCGGCTTGCTCGCGATGTAACGACAGCCGTTGGGGACGGAACGTCAGCGATAATAAAATCACCAATGCAGCCAGCAACGGATAGTGTGTGAGGGGTTGTCGATTGCGGTGAACTCTCGACTTAAATTCCACTGGTTCAAGCTCGTCGAGCGTGCGGTAAATCTGTTCCAGCGTTTGTGTGTCTCGGGCGCGAAAGTATTGTCCATCGGTGATTAGCGCGATTTGCCGGAGAATGGATTCGTTCAACGCCGTGCCGCTGGCAATGTTTTGCGTGTTGAGTATTTCCCGCATCGTTTGCTCGTCGTTGCCGACCCCGATCGTATAAATGGTAACGCCTGCCTGGCGAGCCACTCTGGCAGCCTGGAGTGGATCGCTGCTGCCGGTAGTATTGCTGCCGTCGGTTACCAGAATCAGAACCCGGTTTTGCGAATCGCGTTCAATCAGGGTTGTTATCGCGACCCCGATTGCATCACCGATCGCCGTCAGGCGTCCGGCCAGTCCTGTGCTGATGTCATTGAGCAATTCGAGCAGGGCGCCACTGTCGAAGGTGAGTGGAACGTAAAGGTGTGCTTCGCTGCCAAACAGAATCAAACCGATTCTGTCGCCGCTGCGTCGCTCGATGAACTGGCTGGCGACATTCTTCAGCACATCAATCCGGCTGCCGGGCCGGCCGTCGATCAGCATGTCGGCCTCCTGCATGCTGCCCGACACATCAACCGCCAGCAGCAGGTCGCGGCCATTGCTGACTCGATAGCCAGGGTCGCCGAGCCAATAGGGGCGACAGGCGCCCAGCAGCAACAGGCACCATGCCACCCACAGTGCCGCCAGGCGCCGGCGCCGGCTGACGCCCTGTGCCCGCGAGTCCGCGTTTGGCGTGTTTGCGAGTATAGGCACGTCGAGCGCATCGCCATGACGGCGGTCGGCAGGCAGCAGGCGCTCGGCCGCCAGTGGTGCAGGTAATAACAACAGCGGCCACCACCAGACTATCGCGAACATGCATGCTCATCGCGGTTGAAAGTATCGTGATCCCTGTTCACCATCGATCGTTACCCAGTGGCGGCATCTTGCGGCGTCGCGACCTAAGCCGGTTTGCCGGTATGAGAATGGTTTGGACAGTTTGGCACAAATTAATTCCAGCCGATGTCGCGATTTGAATCGCTGGCCTGCCGATTTGGCTGATATTTCGAACCGACTGCTACAATTATCCGCATGATAGTTGACCCGCCCCGGCAAACCACAGCGAGCCCTGTTTTTGGATAGATGGCAAGTCCGATCCGGCGCACTGGTCTTTGCCTGCTGGCTGGTGTTGCTGGTGGTTCTGGTCACCGCTGATAAGTCGCCGCAATTGGGCGACTGGGCAGAGCCTGCACATTTTTTCAGCAGTGTTTTTCTCGCCGTCGCGGTGGCAGGTTTGCTGGTCACCCGCTTGCTGGCGCCCACGGCAACCAGGCTTGGCTGGCTGACGCTGATCATAATGGTGGTTATCGTGGTGTTGCTTGAGTTGCTGCAACAAGTCTCTGCCACGCGCACGTTTCAATTGCAGGATATTATCGATGGCGTGGCCGGCGGCGCGGTTGGTGCGATTGCCAGTGCAGTTCTGTTTCACAGGCTCGGGGGCAGCCGATTTTTTGTCATCTCGCTGGTGCAGTCGGTGGCTGTTATGTTAGTGGTGATCGTTCTTTCGACAGCCGAGTCGCCGCCGCACTGCGACGCACAATCCGCAGCGTTTGACTGGTCGCAGGCAAGAATTGAAAACTTCCACACCACAGACGATGGCATCGCTGCCGGTAACGCGGTGTTTTGCGAATTTCGCAGTGGTGTTACCACGCGCGATGGCGAACTGGTTCTGGACGGGGGTGCGCTGGTATCGGCGCCGCTGACTGGCTTGCTGGATGCTTTGGCAGCCAGTGGTCAGATAACGTTTGCGGTTCGCTTTAAAAGTGCGACCACCGACAAACCGACATGGCCGGGGGTGGTCGCTGCGCTGATTCGTGACGACAAGTCTTTTCGTCCACTGGCCAGAGTAAGCTGGTATGCAAAGAATCTCGCCGCGGTTCTTCGATTCAATCACTACGAAGGCACGAGTACCAGCATGGCCAAGCGTGTGACGAACCGTTTTCACGAGGTAGCCATCGTCTACGACGGTGAGTGGCAAACCACCTATTTTGACGGCGAGGCGGTTGGCTTTGAGCGCACCGTTCTCGACCCGGCCGACACGCAGGGCAAAGTCTCAATGGAACTCGGCTGGCGCAGCGATGATCGCTGGCAGCCGTTTCGCGGTGTGATTCAGTCGATCGTAATATCGGCAATAGCGATGTCGGCGGCGCAAGTCGGTGGTCTGTTTATGGATTTGCCGCAGCGTTGAAATTTTCGTTGTACCGGTCACATGCAAATCGATCGAGGCGTAAACCTCCGGTTTGGCTGCTAAACTTGCCGGTATGAAAATCTGCGTGGTCCCCCGGCTTTGTTGTGTGAGTCTCTTTGCTGAATAAATGGCAGGTCCGACTGGGCGCACTGGCGCTTGCCTGCTGGCTGGTGCTGTTGGTGATTCTGCTCACCGCTGATAAATCTCTGCGGTTGGGGAGCTGGGCTGAGCCTGCGCATTTTTACAGTAGCGTATTTCTCGCCATCGCTGTGGCGGCATTACTGGTCGCACGTGGTGTGGCTGCAACAGTGGCGAGGATTGGCTGGCTGACGCTGATCGTAATGGTTGTTGTCGTCGTATTGCTGGAACTGCTGCAGCAGATCTCCGCCACGCGCACGTTTCAGTTGCAGGATATTATTGATGGTGTCGCAGGCGGTGCCACAGGTGCGATCATCAGTGCAGGTCTTTTTTACGGACTCGGGGCCAGTCGCTTTTGCACACTTTCGATCGTTCAGTCGATGGTGGTGATGCTGGTTGTGGTCGTGTTGTCGACACTTAAGCCGTCGCCGCCACCATTGGCGAAAACACCAGCGCAGGAATGTGAAGTGCAGGCGCAATTTTCAATCGACTGGTCACTGGCGAGGATTGAACATTTCCGCAAAACCGGTGATCGCATTGAGGCGAGTAACGCCGTGTTTTGCGAATTCATCGCTGGTGTCAACGCCACGAACGGCGAGCTTATACTCGACGGTGGAGCACTGGTGTCGGCACCGCTGACCGGCTTGCTTGAAGCTGCTGCCAACAGTGGTCAAATAAGCTTTGCCGTGCGGTTCAGAAGCGCCTCTACGCAGCGGCCAAAGTCCCCGGGCTTGCTGGCGGCCCTGATTCGCAGCGGAAAATCATCGCAACTACTGGCCCGAGTGGTTTGGCACGGGAAAAATCTTTCAACGGTTATTCGGCTAAACCGCTATGAAGGGACCAGCACCAATATAGCCAAACGCGTAACGAATCGTTACCACGAGGTGGCGGTTGTCTACGATGGCGAGCAGCAAACTACCTACTTTGACGGGGAGGTTGTGGGCTATGAGCGCACGTTGCTCGACCCGCCGCAGCAGCAAGATATGCTGTCGCTGGAACTGGGCGCGCGCAGTGATGGTCGCTGGCAGCCATTCGAGGGCGTGATTCAGTCTATCGTGATATCCGCAACGGCGCTCACCGCCGCCGAAGTGGCGGGACTATTTTCGCAACTGCCTCAACATTAATTACACGATCACTGTTTTGGCAACGGTGCTTGTCTGTCGGCCTGTTCCAGTGCTGCTCGCACACCCGTCAACCACTCGTCACACAGTTGCAGCAGGGGCGCTGCTGCAACGTTGATCTCACGACCATAGACATCTCGCGCAAAGACCCGTCCCACGCCCTGCGTGAAAGCCGAACCGGTAACGCTCCGGTCCAGAAACTCCAGCCAGCGATCACCACTGGCTCCCGCCACGGGCTGCTGCGGGAAAGCCAGCAGCGTAACTTTTCGCAACCAGCGTGACAGGGCGATGGCCAACTCTGCATCATTGCCGTACACCTCGTGTTGTGCGGCGATCGCATCGAGTTCGGATTTTGCCCGCTGGAACAGAGGATCTGACCGCCTCTGTGTACGCCACCAGTAAGCCCCCGCGATCACTGCAATCAAAATCGTCGCTGCAATCCAGTAGCCCGGTGCCGGGGGCCAGGTGCCAGGGGCTGTTGGGACATGCGCCGGTTGCAGCGACAGCAAAAACTCATCAAAGCTCACGACCAGTGATCCCGCAACTGGGTATGTGCGTCGCGATTACAGGATACTTCAAGCAGGGTTAGTTCGAATTGATCGCGCAGTGATTCAATTCGCTGGCGGTGTGCCTGCTGTCGCAGGCTCAGCCAGTCGGCAGTTTTTCGCCGGCGTGTGTCCAGCGTGCCGATATGGTTATCGCGGCGCACCGGGTAGGCACCCGGTTGCCATGGCAGAATCTCGCTAATGTCGTGTACCCAAATACCTGCCAGATGGTGTCGCGCAGCCAGTGCCTGAAGGTGTGAAACGGATTGCTCGTCCAGGCCGATGAAATCAGTAATCAATATTATATTTGCCGCGGTGCGTTGCCGGAACACCAGTTCGTGCAGCATCGCATTGAGCTGGCTGTCCTCCGCGCCGGCGGGCAGTGGGCGATTGCCGTCCTCGACCAGCCATGAAAACAGCTCGTTTAATCCTTCACGGCGCGGGGCGGGCGCGCTAAAGCGGCAGTGTTCGCCATTGGCGACCATCCAGCCCGGTTGATCGCCGGCCTGCAAAACCCGCCAGCCAACATGCGCTGCCACCTGGCACGCGGTCCACGATTTCAAACTGTGGCGGCTGCCAAAGAACATCGATGCTGATAAATCTATCGCGAGTATGGTTTGTCGGGCGCGTTCCTGAGCGTATTGCCTGGTATACGGCTCACCGGTTCTGGCCATCAGCCGCCAGTCCATCGCGCGAATATCATCGCCGGCGACATAATTACGAGACTGCTCGTATTCCATGCCGCGACCCACAGACTTACTGCGCCGCCCTCCGGTCGCGGGTGAAAATATCTGCGGCAAATGCCGGGCGGTCGCATCGCTCAGGTGTTCGGCGACGGCGTGCAGTGCCTCGGCGGTTACCGTGATTCCGTGCTGCGAATCCGTGTGTTCAACGCCGCTCACGGCACCGCGACGAGTGACAGCACCTGGCTGATGATGTCGTCGACTGGCACGCCGTCGACGTCGGCGCGGTAGCTTGTCAGCACGCGGTGGCGCAGCACGTCGTGGGCGACCAGCTGGACATCCTCCGGGGTGACAAAGTCGCGTCCCTCAAGCCATGCCAGCGCGCGTGAGCAACGATCCAGCGCCAGACTCGCGCGCGGGCTTGCGCCAAAGCGAATCCAGCGCTGCAGATCGGCAGACCAGTTTTCCGGTTCGCGGGTTGCGCGCACCAGCTGGGCGATATACTCCTCTACTGCCGGCGCCATGTGCAGCTGCAGCACTTGTTGTCGGGCGCACTGCACACTGGCTTGCGACAGTGGCAAACCATCGGTCAGCACAGCTCCCCGGCTGTCCGCCTGGTCACGCGATTGCTGCTGTTGTGCCTCACTGCGAACCTGCCTCATAATCTGCAGTTCGCTATCCAGCGAAGGGTAGCCAATGGTCACTTTCATAATGAATCGATCGAGCTGCGCTTCCGGCAGCGGGTAGGTGCCTTCCTGTTCGAGCGGATTTTGTGTCGCCATGACCAGGAACAGGCTGGCGAGCGGAAAGGTTTTACCGCCCACAGTAATCTGGCGTTCCTCCATCGCCTCAAGCAGTGCTGACTGCACCCGCGCCGGCGCCCGGTTGATTTCATCGGCGACGATAATCTCGTGGAAAAGCGGGCCAGGGTGAAAGCTGAAACTGCTGTCCTGCGGACGATAGATATCGGTGCCGGTCAGGTCGGATGGCAGCAGATCCGGAGTGAACTGAATGCGCTGAAAATTGCCCTCTATGCCCTGGGCGAGTGCCCGGACGGCACGTGTTTTGGCAAGCCCCGGTGAGCCTTCTACCAGCAGGTGTCCGTCGGCCAGCAACGCGATCAGCAATCGCGAAACAAGCGCTGACTGGCCGACAATCTGGCGGTTCATCCAGGCCGACAAACCGAGTACCTGCTGGTGCACCGGGGCCTCGTTACTTGCGGTCATCGGAACCTGTTCAACTGGTTGCTTTTAGCCGTGATGGCGTACCTTATCATGGACTCTTGCAACGCCTGCAGGTTCCGCGCGAAAGGCCGATCGGGGCGGTACAATCGCGTTGTGGGTCTATCACGTCACGCCAGAGAGCAATCATGTTTCAACAGTGGATCAAGAATATTCAGCAAGCCGTCGACGACAACGCGGCACCCGATGCGCGCTGGGTCGAGCGGGTCAGTGCACTGTTGCTGGTGGAGATAGCGCGCTCGGATACCAGTATCGACGAGGTCGAGCTGCAGACTATCCGCCAGGCGCTGCAGGCGGGCTCATCCTCGATGAATAATGAAGAAATCGACGAAATCATTGATACCGCACAGCAGGATGCCGATGCCACAGTCTCGCTGCATGCGCAGGTCCGGCAGATCAACGACGGATTCAATCGCGCCCAAAAACTGGCTCTGGTGGAGCAGATGTGGCGTGTGGCTATCGCCGATGGCGACGTCGATAAATACGAAGAGCACACTATCCGCAAGTTGTGCGGGCTCATCTACGTCAACCATCGGGAGTTCATACAGGCCAAACTCAAAGTGATGCAGGCCTGACTCAACCTTTGCGTGTTGTTCGCCACATCCACAGGGGATTGAACTTGCCAGGGTCGCGCGTGTCGATGATGCGGCCAGCGGGCCGATAGCGGCTTGCCGTGGCAACACCTTCTAATCAACAGAGTTGCATTGCCATGTCTGGTACCCGTTCACTTGCAGGCGTTCTGCTTTGCATCCTTTGCAGTTGCAGCGCTGCGCAGACCCGACTCAACCACGACGATAACAAAGCGCCGCCAGAATCCAGCTCCCCGGTCGATTCTAACGAGATTCAATGGCGCATCGTCGGCAACTTCACACCGCTCAGCGTCAATCGGGTCGATGCCAACTGGCTGGGCAATAGCAGCGAGTTGCTCGCCCGGGACGATGTGTCGCTCATGACGC
>CAKZSB010000367.1 GCA_937920585.1 uncultured Granulosicoccaceae bacterium
GCAGCTTCCCCCACCATGACCCCATATCTAGACTAGCCTGGGCAATTCATTGCGCGATATCGCCGATCTGCTTTCGCAATTGGGCCTGCAGGAATACCTGCCGCAGTTCGAGCACAATAACATCAGCGCGGACCTGCTCGACGAGCTCACTGATGCCGATCTTCGCGAGATCGGGGTGGCTTCGCTCGGCCATCGAAAACACATTTTGCGCGCGATCAGCCGGCAGTATTTGCAGATTGCCGAACCACCACCCGCCACTGGCACCCTGATCAATCGGGGTGAGCGCCGCCAGGTCACAGTGATGTTCTGCGATCTCGTAGGCTCTACTGCGCTGTCAGTGCAGCTCGATCCGGAAGATCTCGATCACGTCATTCGGCAGTATCAGGGCGCGCTTACACCACTGATTTTGCAGTTTGGAGGCTCACTTACGCGCTTTGTTGGCGATGGCATTCTGGCTTACTTCGGCTATCCCCGCGCCAATGAATACGATCCGGAGCGCGCCGTGCGCGCAGCCCTGCTGGCGATCGAAAAGATAAAAACCCTGCGACCGCTACCCGACCTGGAATTGAAGATTCGCATTGGCATTGCCACCGGCGAAGTGGTTGTCGGCGAGTTGCAGTGGCTGGATGAAAATCTGCAGGAACCCTCGGCCTCCGGCGAGACCCCCAATCTCGCCGCGCGGTTGCAAGACCAGGCCGAGCCCAACGGCATTGTGATCTCGGCGCGCACTCGCGCATTGTGTGGCGATGTCTTCCTGTATAAGCGGATGCCAAAGCAGACTCTGCGCGGATTCAATCGCCCGCTCGAAGTCTGGCAGGTAAACGGCACACGCCGGGTTGCCAGCCGCTTCGAGGCGATTCAGATCGGCCGTAAATTCACACGCCTTTGCGGCCGCGAGAACGAGTACAACGATTTACTAACAGCCTGGCAGCAGGCAGCCGGGCAGCGATACGGCAGTTCGGTACTGCTGAAAGGCGCGGCCGGAATCGGCAAATCACGGCTGGTGCGAATCCTGACCGACGAACTCGACGACCAGCCATACGCCACACTGCGTTTTTTCTGTGAGCCCTATCAGACCAACACTGCGCTGTTTCCGATCATGTATCAGTTCCAGCGGCTGGCCAACTTCACCGCCGAGGATCCTGCCGAGGTAAAACGGCAACGACTGGAAAAGTACGTTCGCGACTGGTCGCAATCACCCGATGAGGTCATTCCGCTGCTGGCCCAAAGCTACGGCTTGCCACCAACCGATCAGTACCCGCGCAGTAATCTGGCGCCGCAGCTGCTGAAGCAGGCAACGATTGATGCGTTTGTCGAATGGGTGCTGACCCATGCCGAGCAGTTGCCGCTGCTGATTGTGGTGGAGGATCTGCACTGGATCGATCCGACCACCCTCGATTTGCTCAACTGCCTGAGTGCCCGATTGCACAATTCGCAAGCCTTGCTGCTGATTTCGGCACGGCCTGAATTTCAATCGCCGCTACCCCATACGCGCACGATCGAACTGCGTCGACTGGACTCGACCAGCGGCAGCGAAATGATCGATGATCTGGTCGACCATGAGGTTTTGCCGCAGGCGGTCAGGCAAATGATTCTCGCCCGTGCCGACGGCATACCGCTCTACATCGAGGAACTGACTCGCGGCGCGCTGGAGGCGATTGCACAGCGCGACGTATTTGAGGATGCTCCATCGCTGCACGACGCGGCGTCGAGCCTGGTGCCGGCATCGTTGCAGGATTCGCTGATGGCGCGGCTGGATCGGCTGGGCAAAGTAAAACAGCTGGTGCAGACCAGTGCAGCCATCGGCCGTGAGTTCACCAGCGAATTATTGCTGCATGTTTCGGAATTGCCGGCCGACGAAGTGGACCGTGCACTGCACTTGCTGGTCGCCGACGACATGCTGGCACAGCTGCCAGGCACAACAACGTCACGCTTTGTTTTCAAACACGCACTGATCCGCGATGCGGCCTATAACAGCCTGCTCAGGCGCGAGCGCCAGAAGCTGCACCTGCGTATCGCCAACGCACTGGTTGAGCACTTCCCGCAAACCGCGAACGCCCGTCCGGAATTGCTTGCCACGCACTTTCGCGATGCCGAGGAATATGTGCAGTCGGTCCAGTACTGGACTCAGGCGGGCCGCCAGGCCAGTGCCGCCTGTGCCAACCTCGAGGCGATAGAGCACTTGCGCCACGGTGAGTATGCGCTGTCGCGAATGCCTGCTGTGGAACAAAAAAGAGCTCTGGAGCTGGGCTTGCGGATGGCGCAGGGTCCGGCGCTGATCGCCACCCGGGGTTACAGTGGCGGTCAGGTACTCAGCACCTATAATCGCGCCGCATCACTGCTCGACTCGGTCGCCGGCACGCCTGCACATGCGCAGGTGCTGAGTGGCCTGTGGGCCTACAATCTGGTGCGCGGCGAGTTCGAGGCTGCGTCAGGCTATGCCGATCAATTGCTCGAACTCGCAGAGCGACTGCAAAACAACGATTTATTGCTGGAGGTGCATGTCGCACTGGGCGTGACGCTCTCGTACACCGGCCCGCTGACCGAGTCGCTGCGTCATTCACAACAGGCAAGCTCGATGTATGAACCGGACCTGCATGCCTCCCATGCGCTGCTCTACGGGCAAGATCCGCTGATGGCCAGCCAGTCGTATGCGGCAATGGCCCAGTGCGGTCTGGGGCAGCTCGACAGTGCGGGTGAGAGCACCACCGCCTCAATCGCACATGCACGCAATTTCGACCACAAGCGAAGCCTCGCTTTTGCGCTCGCCAATGCCGCACGCTGCCATCTCAAGCGCGGCGACTATGCCGGATGCGAAACCGTGGCCAGCGAAAGCATCGCCCTTTCAAGCGAATACGGATACCCGGATTTTCAGGCCATGAGCCGGTTTCATCTGGCCGCGGCACACTACCAGCAACAACCCAAAACTCAAAAGCCCGCCGACATCGCCACCGCCCTGAGCGAGTTGATCAAGGTGGGCAATTCAATCTCGTCACCGTTCTATCATGCAGTGCTCGCGAATGCGTATAGTGATCAGAATCAGTTTGATCAGGCGTTTGAAAATCTTCGCCTGGCGGATATTGCACTGGCGCGTCACCGCCAGGACTGCGATGAGCCCGAGGTATGGCGGCTGCGCGGCGAGATTGAATGGCGCCACGCCATTCATACCAGCACTAGCACGGATACCGCACTACAAAGCCTGCACAAAAGTTACGCGCTGGCCTGCGAGCTCAAGACGCCGCTGTGGCGCCTGAAATGTGCAACGAGCCTCGCCACTGTCGATGCGGGTTCGGCGCAGGCAAATTCACAGCTGCAGGCAGAAATCGATAACACCGCGCAGGGCCATTCGCTCCCCTTCTACCAACAGGCAGTCAATGCGTTAACGAACACACCACATTTGACCTGACACCACTCGCGCACAGCAACATTACTCTCTGAAAAAGCGGTAATATCACCGCTTACTGCACTTCCACGCCTGACAGTATCGCGTTAACCTAAAGTATTTACACGTAGCGCGCAGGGGAATGTAGTGGCCGGTAAAGTAGTTGTGATTGGTGGCGGCATAGCCGGGTTGAGCGCCGCTCACCATCTGCTGGACAAGGGCTTCGAAGTTGAAGTATTCGAACATCACGACATACCAGGCGGCAAGGCTCGCAGCCTCGGTTGCGCTGATACCGGCACCGACGGGCGTCACGATCTGCCCGCCGAACACGGGTTTCGATTCTTTCCCGCCTACTACCGGCACATTATCGACACCATGGCCAGTACGCCCTACTGGAATACCGACCAGAATATTGTCGACCAGCTGATCACCGTTGAAAAAGCATCTTTCAACAGCTTTCGGCATCGGCCGAATATTGTGCCCGCCAAACTACCGCACGATGCAGGCGGCTTTTACAAGCTGTGGAAGTTTGTTCGAAATCAGCCGAAAATAAAATTCAAATTCGGTGAATCGTTTTTTTATGCGATGCGAATCTGGCAAATCATGACGAGCTGCCAGGAGCGTCGCGACGACGAGTACGAACAGACCCCGTGGTGGCACTTCATCGATGCAGAAAATAAATCCCTGAACTACCAGCGCTATCTTGCCAACATGACGCGAACGCTTGTCGCGGCCGACCCGCGCAAAGTCAGCACTCGCACCAATGGCAATGTATGGGTACAGACACTACTGGGATTCTGGGATGAATTCCCCGATCGAATTTTGCGCGGCCCGACCAATGAAGTATGGATTCATCCATGGCTGAAGTATCTGTTGGACCGCGGACTTAAATATAATATCAACGCGACCGCGACGGAATTTCACCTAAAGGACGGCGCAATCAGCGCGGTGACGATCGAGCAAAGTCGCAATGTGCGCCCCGGTAAAAAAATTGAGCGCATTGCACGCGTACTCGATTGCGATCGCTATGGCATTACCGACTACCAAACCATCGATAGCGAATCACTGCAAGTCAGCGGTGATTATTACATCAGTGCCGTGCCGGTTGAACGCATGGCCAAGCTGCTATGCAGCAACACTGACCCCACCGACACCACACCATTCACTACCGAATGGACTGAGCTTGCAGAGGCCGACCCAGCACTGCAAAAGATCGAGCAACTGCGCCACAGCGTGGCGTGGATGAACGGCCTGCAGTTCTACCTGAAAGCCTCCCCCGGGCAACCGCACGTGCCGGATATGCCGGGGCATTCAATCAACGTTGACTCGCCTTTCGCACTGACCACCATTTTCCAGTGCGTACACTACTGGCCGGATGTCAATATGGCTGACTACGGCGACGGCACAGTACAGAATATTCTCTCTGTCGATATATCCGACTGGGTCGACGGGCGCGGCAGGCTTTACAACAAACCGGCGTTCGAATTAACTCGCGAACAGGTTATGGAGGAAGTCTGGACTGACGTTAAAACCAGTTTGCGCCACTGGCCACAGGCTAAACTGGAAGATGAAAACCTCGTCCACTGGTGCCTCGACTACGACATCGTCTATGCACTGGACAGCGGTATCGCAGGGATGGGAAAAATTGAAGGTATGGTGCGCAACCAGGAGGCAATACTGCAAAACAAAGAGCCGCTGCTGGTCAACCGCGTGAATACCTGGCGCCTGCGCCCGCAGGCACAAACCGCCATCGATAACCTGCTGCTGGCATCCGACTACGTTCAAACGCTTACCGATCTTGCCACCATGGAGGGCGCTAACGAGGCGGCCCGCCACGCGGTTAATGCCGTACTCGATAAAACCGGCTCCGATCAACCGCGTTGTGAAGTGTGGCCACTGGAAGAACCCGAAGCGTTCAAGCCTTTTCGCGAATATGATCGCAAGCGCTACTTCAAACAGAAACCCTGGAGCAACTGGTGGCCAATCTGGATGCCGATTCGGCTGATGGGTCAGGGACTGGCTAAACTGGCGGGGTTCTAGTTTTTTCGTCATTTAGTGTACAACAGGAGCAGTGCATTCAAGCTCTGCCCTCGCACTGCTCCAAGGTTGCAGGCGCTCGCAGGGCCGTTTGATCACACTCAGCATCAAACAACAACAGACCTACCAATCGATATACGAGAATTGCTATGGAAACCAGATGCTTTAATCAATCGACTCATACTTACAGTTTGCATGATGCTGTAAGCTAACCATGGGCAGCGAGATTTTCACCACTGCCTGGCTGGATCAACTCGCCACTCGTGGCGACGGGGAACTGGATCCGATCGTTGCTGACTTTCTGAATGAAACGTCTAACAACCACCGTGCGGCGGCGCTGTTTGCACACTTGCGACATGGCAAGCAATTACACCGGGACCGGCTCGATTATCTATTGCGTGAAGGACACATCAATCAGCCGATTCACGATTTTTTCAGCCAGCGACAATCGCTGCCCGATGCAGCGTGGATTCAGCCAGCAGTATTCAAAACCGGTGGAAAGTTCTTTCGCAGCCGCGGTGTGTTGTCTTTCATGGTGCTCGCATTTGCCAGCCTGCCGGCGTGTTACTGCTGGCTGCCTGAGGCCGAGCAACTAGGCAAAACCGGTCGTCTCGACGACCCTGCAGAAATTCCCAAACGTCTGCCAGAGACCGCCCAGTTTGTTCTGGACGTAGTTGCCGAAGGTGCGTTTGAACACAACGGCAACGGTATTGCCGCCTGCAATAAAATCCGTTTGATTCACTCGGTTATTCGCCACCAGATGAATCAAAAGGATCTTTGTGACGAGACTGGCACTATGCCTTTTGCGGGCGCGTGGGCAGATTCGGAAACTCAGCCGCTGTCACAGGAACTGATGGCCTATACGCTGCTGACGTTTCATCACGTTGTAGTCGCCGGATTGCAGCGCATGGGCGTGCTGATGGATGATGATTACATCGAAACCTATCTGCATCGCTGGAATGTAGTAGGACTGATGCTCGGGATGGATTTGGAAATCGTTGAGAATCTGCAAACTTTCAACGACACATCTGCGCTGTATGATATTTCGATGCAACGCTATCTGGGGCCCTCCGAGGACGGCACTGCCCTGCTCAATACATTGCTCACCTATATTCGAAACAACATCATCAGCCGTATCACTTTGCACAGCTGGAATCCGATGTGCCTGATCCCGAAAGTGTTGACAGAAAAGCTGGCCGGTGAGGATATAAGCCGGGTGTTAAAGCAGAATATCCGCTGGTACGAGAGACTGGTTGGCACACTGGCCTGGTGGGGCATACGGGTTATCGGCTTCCTGAAAAACAAGGGCTGGTTCGACTGGCTCACCGAATTGATTATTCAGTGGGCTACAGCACATGTGTGGGACCTGCGCAAAGATGCCGGGCAACTGACCATTGGCGGCGAAGCGCCACAACGCCACGTTTGCGTAACCGGAACCACACTCGGGATGGAGCGTTTTGCAAAGCCGGTAGAAAAAAAGACAGTCGCTGACAGGAACAGCCTTGGCCTGTCTCAAAAGGAGCACAGTATGAACACAGAGACCATAAAAAACTGGTCCGGCTCGGTTGAAACCAGGCCCGCGGCGATCGCCAGACCCACGCGCGAGACCGAGGTTGTCGAGATCATATCCGATCAGAATCGATATCCCTCACCCGTACGAGCGATGGGTCACTACCATTCAACGACGGCCTGCGTCAGCGCCGATGGTGGCACCATTGTCGATATGAGCGACATGAACAGGATCGTTGAGATCACCGATACCCACGTCACCGTTGAGGCCGGCGCGCTGTATCAGGATGTTGCACGAGAACTCGCAGCCCGCGGCCGGAATTTTTTCATCAATCTGCAGATCGGCCCGGTGACACTGGGCAGCCTGGCCACCTGCGATAGCAAAGATGGATC
>CAKZSB010000368.1 GCA_937920585.1 uncultured Granulosicoccaceae bacterium
AATCGAGAGCATCAGTTTGGCTTGCTCGGAATCGAGCGCATCAAGCGCCCAGAAATGGCCCCACAGCGGATCGCTGCCGACCAATCCATCCCGATCCCAGGCGTGTCGTTGCATTGCACCGGCCGCCGGCCACTGTGCGGATAAGTTGTGCAGAGTTGCCATAGTCTCGCCGATCGATAGAAACAGCGGTTCCACTTCACTCGCCTGCAGCGCCAGCGGCACGCCGACCTCACCCAACTCGCGACCGGGCATCCAGCTGAGCATGTCGACCTGCCAGTCGCCGGGTGTTTCATCACCGCTGACCACCACCAGTTGCCCGCCTGCCGAGCCGCCCTGCAGCGGCGCGATCGGTGCCGGCACCGCCATTCCTGCCTCGCGCAACATCGCCATCCAGCGCAACTCGCTGTCGAGGCTTGCATCACTGTGATAACCCTGCCGATGAACCCGCAATACAGCCCTTTCGCCAGTGTTGTCGCGCACTTCAAAAACGGCATTCTCGCGAAACTTTATCAGCCTGGGTGCAACATCGCTGACACCCCATTGCAAAAGCGCAGACTCGGCAAGGCGCGTCAGTCGCGCGGCCTGTTCGTCGGCACCGAGCTTGTAAAAATCGGTCATGTTGTTGGTCTCATTTACATACGTGCCAAAACGGATTCAAGCGTTTCGAAAAGTTGATCTGCATGTTCCCGATTGAAGGGCATGGGTGGCCGAATTTTCAACAGATTATCGAAACGGCCAATCAATCCCATCAATACACCTTCATCGCGCATCGCATTGATCAGAGCCCTGCCGTGCGCAGCGTCAGGCGCGCGCGATTCGCGAGACTCTACTATTTCACTGCCGAGAAACAGGCCTGCGCCGCGAACATCGCCAAGTACGGGAAATCGTTCGGACAGTAATTCGAGTTTTTGCTGCATGTACTGCCCGCTCTGCATCGCGTTGTCGAGCAGATTTTCTTCCTGTACCACGCGCAGCGTGGCACTGGCGGCAGCGCAGGCAACCGGATTGGCGCCAAAGGTATTGAAGTAGGCCGTGTTGTGGCGAAAGCTGTGCATGATGTCTTCCCGGCACACCACGCCGGCTACGGGATAGCCATTGCCCATCGGTTTGCCCAGAGTGACGATGTCGGGCTCGAAGTTCGCATACTGATGACCCCACATCGCGCTGCCACAGCGGCCAAAACCCGATTGCACTTCGTCCGCGATAATGACACCACCAGCGGCTCTGACCCTTTTTTTAATCTGCTCGAAAAATCCGTCCGGTAAATCCGGAAAACCCTCGTTGGCAAAGATCGGGCAAACCAGCAGGGCGGCCAGTCCGTGGCCCGATTGCCGCAACGATTCAATCGACTCGTCGAGCCCCGCCAGCACGCGCTGCGCCATATCTTCAAGCGTTTGCTCTGAGGGCTGCAGGTGGTAGCTGTCGGGGGTTGGAAACGTACGCATGTGGGCGGGCTGACCCAGATCGTGCGGCAACAATGTCGCCAGTTGCATGACCGCCGTGGTGTTGCCGTGATAGTTGTGATCGGTGACGATAACACCACGATTGCCGGTCGCCGTGGCGGCCATTCTAAGCGCCACGTCATTGGCCTCGCTGCCCGTGCAGGTCATCACCACACAGGATAAAGCGGCATCGAAAGTGGCCGTCAACTGCTCGGCATAATCGAGCACATTTTCATGCAAATAGCGGCTGTGTACGTTCAATGTGGCCGTCTGCCTGGCAATCGCCTCGACCACCTGCGGATGACAATGCCCCACGTGAGGCACATTGTTATAACAATCCAGGTAGCGCTTGCCATCGGCATCGAACACCCATACGCCCTCACCGCGCATCAGATGCACCGGGTTGTCGTAGAAGATCGGCGTATTCGGGCCGAGTAACCGCTCCCGACGCGCGAGCATGGAAGCCTTGTCAGTTTGCGGCGACGAGCGAGTAAGGCCTGCGTGTGGATTTGACATTGATGCTCTTTACGATAGCTCGCCGCCAGTGTACCGCGATAAGGCAAGCCCGCCGAGCGTCGCTAGATTTGAAAGTCACTCAGCAGTGGAAAGGCGCTGTGCAGTGCATGCCCGAACGGTAAAGGCACCGCTTCAGTCACGTGGCTGCGATCGAGCTCGGCCAGCTCGCGGACCCCGAGCAGGGCCAGTGCAATCGCAAGTTCAGTTTCCAGTAACTCCAGCATTCTGACGACGCCACCTGATCCGGCCGCCGCAAGCGCAAGACACATCATCCGGCCCAGGCCGACGCCATCGGCGCCCAGCGCCAGCGCCTTGGCGATATCCGTGCCGCGGCAAATCCCGCCATCCACCAAAACCGATGCCTTGCCAGCGACGGCCGCCACAACTTCAGGCAACACGGCGATTGATCCGGCGACGTGATCGAGCTGGCGACCGCCGTGGTTGGATACGTAGATGACGTCGACGCCATGATCGATGGCAATCAGCGCATCCTCTGCCGTGGCGATACCTTTGAGTATCAACCGGCCCTGATAGCGTTCGCGAATTCTGGCGATATCCCCCCAGTTCAGGGCGGCCTGAAAATGTGCTGCCGTGCCTTCTCCATCGGCGCGCCAGGGTTTTACAAATCGCGCTGCAATGTCGCGCTCGCGACGGCTGTATACGGCAGAGTCAACCGTGATACAGAACGCCGGCAAATCGACGGCCAGCACTCGATCGACCAGGGCATCAACGCCTGCTGCATCCTCGCGGGCGTAGAGTTGGTAGATAAGGCTCAGATTGCCTTCACCCGCCGCGTGAACCTGTTCGAGCGGCCACCTGGACACCGAACTCAACAGCATCGGCACACCGAACGATTCAGCCGCGCGGGCCACGCTCAGCGCGCCATCGGGATCGAAAGATTCCAGCCCGCCGATCGGACAAAGCAGCACCGGTAATCTTGATGCGACGCCACAAAGCGTTGTCGAGCAATCGACCTGACTGACGTCATTCAACACTCTGGGCCGCAGTGCCAGGCTATCCAGCGCCAGGCGGTTGCGCCTTTGCGAGGTCTCTGTCTCGGTGCCACCGACAATATAATTCCACGGGTGATCGGCCAGCTTATCGCGCGCGCTGACGACAAATTCCTGCAGGGTCTGAAACTGTTCGACGAGATCTTTGTTCATCGCCCTATTTTGCCACCTGTAGCGGGCAGGCTGAAAGCACTGGTTTTCGTGGCGCGATCACGCTTGCCCGGGCAGCAATCGGCAGTTATTCTGCGCAGCACCTATCAGGCTGGCTGTACCAAACGATGTTGAATAGATTTTTTCGAGTTCTAAGCTGTATTGCAGCATTGTTACTGAGCACCGCTTCAATGGCACAGGGCAACGATGAATTACTGATCGGCACCAAAGTCGCTCCGCCCTTCGCGATGAAAGACGCCGACGGGCAGTGGAGCGGGATAAGCATTGACTTAATGCAGCTCGTCGCCCGCGAGCTCAATACGCGTGTGCAATGGCAGGAGACAGACCTTGCCGCGCTGATCGACCAGGTAGAATCGGGGCAACTGGACGCGTCGATTGCCGCGCTCAGCATCACCACTGCCCGCGAGAGCAGGATCGATTTCTCGCACCAGTATTTCGGTTCAGGGCTTGCGATCGTCACCCCGAAAAAGTTTCAGTCCGGCTGGAAAAACGCTTTGAAGGCTCTGATATCTCCACAATTTCTGGCCACCATCTTTCTGCTTTGCGCCGTGTTGTCGTGCGTTGGCATCGTGATGTGGCTGCTTGAATCACGGCGAAATCGCGAACAATTTGGCGATTCGGCAGCACGCGGCATCGGCAACGGATTTTGGTTCGCCGCCGTCACCATGACCACAGTCGGCTATGGCGACAAGGCACCAATCACCTTTGCCGGCCGGCTGGTTTCGGTTATCTGGATGTTCGCAGCACTGATTCTCACTGCATTCCTCACCGCCCAGCTCACCACCATCCTGACAGCGCAACAGGTTGAAAATGTGGTTCAGGACATCTCGGATTTGCCCGGCGCACGGGTAGGCAACCTGCAGCATTCCTCATCGACCGATTACTTCAGCGATAAGAATATTGCTGTCGAAGGCTATGCCACTGTCGAGGAAGGACTGCAGGCGGTGGCAGACAACAAACTGGACGCTTTCGTGCACGACCAGCCGCTATTGCAATGGCTAATCGGCAATTCACACAGCGAGCTACAGCTGCTTCCACACCTTTTCGACCCGCAGGGCTATGCCATCGCTATCGCACAAAACTCGAGCTTGCGTGAGGACATCAATATCGCGCTGTTGAAAATACTGGCAAGCTCGGAGTGGACGAGCCTGAAAAGCCAGTACTTAGGGAACTGAAGGCGCTACTTTTCCAAAGCCGGGGCGCTCATCTTGAAACACTGTGGGAAAGGTACCGGTTTGCCAATCCCGTATCCCTGCAACAGATCGACACCGATCTCGCGAAGTTCGGCAGCGATTGCATCGTTTTCTACAAACTCTGCAATTGTCTTGATCCCGAGCGACTTGCCGATCTGATTGATCGAGGCCACCATCAGGCGATCGGTTTCATCGTCGACGATATCGCGCACAAAGCTCCCGTCAATTTTCAGAAAATCTACTTTAAAAGTTTTCAGATAACCAAACGAGGACAAGCCGCTGCCAAAATCATCCAGCGCAAACTTGCAGCCAATGGCATTCATCCGACGGACAAAATCCTGGGCCTGAACCAGATTGCGAATAACCGCTGTTTCGGTTATTTCAAAACAAACACGCGCGGGTTCGATCTGGTACTTTTTCAACAGGCACACGACAAAGTCGGCCAGCTCATCATCCGATAACGATTGCCCGGAGAGATTTATGGTGACACTTGGTGCACCATTAGCTGCGTGCTGCTGCATTTGGTTCAGTGTATTGTCGATCACCCATCGATCAACGTTACCCATCAGTCCATAACGCTCGGCGGCCGGTATAAATGCGCCGGGATAGACCAGTGAACCATCCTGTGCCTGCAGCCGAAGTAAAATTTCGTAGTGCTCAATCTGTAATTCTGCAGTTGCAACGTCGCTGTATGCCGCAATCGGCTGAGCGTAGAGACAAAAGCGGTTGTTTGAGATCGACTCACGGATTCCGGCTGCCATCAGCAACTCTCTGTGGTGTGACGCGGAGTCACTGTCACCAGATCTGTACAAATGCACTCGCCCGCGCCCGTTATCCTTGGCGGCAAAACAAGCCACGTCCGCACGAGACAGCAACTCCGATGTGTCCACTTCCGCGGCCACTGCCACAAGCCCGATACTGGCACCAACGCCGTAAACGTGATCGTCCCAGCGAAATCGAAATGCCTCGAATGCTGCAATAGTGCGCTGCATGGTTGCGATGGCCTGGTCCGGTGTGCAGTTATCCAGTAACAATCCGAATTCATCACCTCCAAGCCGGGCAACGGTGTCCTGTCCACGCAACTGGCTGGAAATCAGTTTCGCTACCTGAACAAGCAACTGATCCCCGGCCAGATGACCAACGCTGTCATTGACCACTTTAAACTGATCCAGATCGAGGTAGCCCAATACAGATGGTGTGCCGGCACTATTTTCCGAGCTGAGTTTTGATTCCAGTCTGCGGACAAACTCTCGTCTATTGGGCAGCCCGGTCAACTCATCGTGAGTGGCCTGGTAACTTAATAGATTTTCGAGTTTTCGCGATTTCGATACATCTCGTCCGGTTCCACGATAACCATTGAATTCGCCAGTACCGCTGTAACAGGGTTTACCACTGAGCAGTATATGCCGCTCGTCACCCGACTCGCGGCCAACCAGAATTTCAAGTTCGCTAAATGCAGTCCGGCGTATCAGACATTGCTGCAAGCGATCCATATCTTCCTCGTTCACCAACCGCGATACGATGACCTCGCGGTAGTCGCGACCAAGAATAGTCTGTGGCAATTGACCGGTAATTTCGTGGTAGCGTTCGGATACCCAGGTTACCTGCAGTTCGGCGCTGGTTTCCCAGAATAACTCGGCGGCCGTTTCGGCAAAATCACGAAAACGTTCCTGACTGTGCACAAGTTCGCCCTGCGCGGCTTTCTGTTCGCTTATTTTCCGGCCTGTGCCTACCAGTCCGATAATACGACCCTCCGTGTCCCGGAGCGGCACCTTGGTAGTCGACACCCAGAAAGGATTATCGGAATCGGCATTTTCAACTAATTCTTCCTTACTTCGAATTCCACAGCCACCATTGATTACCCGCATGTCCTCGGCATAAAAATCCTGTGCCATGACCGTTGTGTAGCAATCGAAGTCGGTTGTACCTTCAAGTTTCTGCTTAAAAGGCTTTCCATTGGCCTGCCGCACCTTGCGCATAAAGCTCGATACGGCACGGTTTTGAACAATAAAACGCGCTTGTTTGTCCTTGGCATAAATGAAATCGGGGATATTGTCGATCAGCGACCGGAGTAAGTTTCGCTCCTCATTAATCGCAAGCTCACTACTTTTTTCAGTCGTGATATCGACCAGCGTTTCCAGGCAACCACCATCGGGCAATGGCTGACGGCTCAATCGCATCCAGTCTCCATTGGTACAACGAACCTCGACTGGCGGACCGGGCTCGCGCTCAAGTTGTTGCTCGATCCAGACGTCGTGATCATCGATCGAAACGCCATCGACCTCGGCATACAATCCTGCATCCACCTGTGCTTTAAGACATTGCGCATAGTGCAGCCCGGGTGCGAGTTGATCGCCAAGGCTTGCATTGAATTGTGCGAACTGCCTGTTGAACACCACCAGCGACTGTTTTTCATCGAATAGGGCAAAGGAACCCGGGTATTCATCCATTGCTCTGATCAAACGCGATTCAGCCTGCTGCGCCTGAAACTCAATCGTTTTAATTTGCGTGATGTCACTGGACGCACCGCGGTAGCCTGTAAACACCCCTTGTTCATCGAACACCGGAACGCCTGATACGCGCGCCCAGCGCTGGCCGGAATTGGTGTTTACTCTATACTCGAAATCGCGAAACGGCTTGCGCTTTGCCAGCAGTTCATTATGCGCCCGCCAGGCTTGTGACTCCTCCTCGTTAGCTGGTGTTGCCTCACGCTGCCGGCCATACATATCACGACGATCGAGGTTGAAGAACCTTTCAAGTTCGCGCGATATCCATACAAAACGAAGCTCGCTGTCCATCTCCCAAAGCCAGTCTGACGTGGCACTGGCAAAGTCAGTAAGGCGCTGTTGAGTCACCGCCAGCTCCTCTTCGGCCTGGCGCTGTGCGGTGCGGTCCTGAACGCGAATAACCGCGCCGATTATCGCACCGGCAGCGTCTTTCCAGGGCGATATCTGGTACTCCATGAAGCGTCTGTGTTCATGCAGAATGTGCCCCGCAGGAAGCGTTTGCCAGAACGCATGACACACTGCTTCACCAGTCAACGCCCGATCGACATAAGTCTTTAGTTCGGCTGAAAAACTGTGCCGGCCCAACAGCTGGCTGATATCGAGGCCAATGATGTCATCGGCCGTCATGCTCCACGCGAGCGCTACCGGCGGTGAGACGCAACGATAGCGATACTGACGATCAACGATCGATATGCGTTCCGTCGAATGGGCAAACATCGCACGCAGGGCATCAGTTGACACATCAGATTGCACCGAGTCCGGCACTGCAACCGGGGCAGCCTCTGACTCCCTGTGTTGTATCGCAATACCCGATGCTGTCGCCACGTCATTCCCGCCACGTCGTTCTTGCTGCCTTAAAATCAAGGCAGGACACGGCGCCCGGTCGCCAGAAAAAATCAACTGACGGCTAATTGGGCGCCCAAAGTGTGAAGTGCTGCGCGGTTTTGCAAAGTCAGTGCCAGCTTGCACCGGAATTCCTCCGGGTGTTTCCGAGCATCAGTTGAACAACCCGTTCGCATGAGGCACAACACCGTGTTTCAACGGTCCAGCACATCGCAGGTTACCATTGGCACTCAACTCACTCTGTCGAGTTTCATGACCGGATCATCAGTAGTGGAAAACCTGTTTGCCCTGTGGCTAACTGCCTTGCCATTGATGGGTGGGCCAGGCCCGGTGACTCTCAGTCTCGCGGCAATCGGCGCCGGCTTTGGCCTGCGTCCAGGCCTGCTCTACTACATCGGGGTGTGCACTGGCACATCGACGGTTCTGCTGCTTGTCGCGTCCGGAGTTAGTGGCCTTCTGTTTGTAGAACCTGCCGTGGCGCAAATCATCACCTGGCTGGCAGCGGCCTACATTCTCTAT
>CAKZSB010000369.1 GCA_937920585.1 uncultured Granulosicoccaceae bacterium
CCGATGAATCGCTGGGGCAAGGCGGAGGAAGTCGGTGCGCTGGTTAAGTGGTTGTTATCCGATGAAGCAAGTTTTGTCACTGGCGCCATCTATCCCGTAGATGGCGGATACCTCACCTCCTGAAGAACAAGCAATGACAACAGAAAAAACCTACGACGCCCGAACCCCGTATCAGCTGCCGTTTCCGGCTGAGGCGCTGACCGAAATCGTCGTACCCAGTGCGATCCCTGAAGACGAACGTCTGTGGGTACCACAGGCGGAGAATGTCTGGTTTCGACCGCTATGCCTGAATCGCTCGCAGGGCTACTGGATGAATCTGCTCAAGGTTAAAAAGGCAGGCGTACTGTCACGCCATCGCCATCCGCAGGGTGTGCACGGTTTTGTACTCAAGGGGCGCTGGCACTATCTGGAACACGACTGGGTTGCCGAGACCGGATCCTATGTTTACGAACCCCCCGGCGAGACGCACACGCTGGTGGTGCCCGAGGGCGTGGATGAAATGATCACATTTTTCCAGGTCAACGGTGTGATGTGTTACGTCGATCCCTGGGGAGAAGTGCTGGGTTACGAAGACGTTTTCACCAAAATAGATTTATGCAAGAAGCACTTTGCCGAGGTTGGGCTGGGCGAAGACTTCGTTGATCAGTTTATTCGTTAACGCAATACCGGTTCAGTGCTTGTCACTGCCCTGCGCAACAGCGGCATTGTCGAGCCGTCAGTTTTTTAACTGACGGCCCGGATTTTTTCCAGCCGTTCAAACAGGTCGACGCCAAACTGGCGGAACAGGTGAATCATGTCCACGAACACCCAATTCTCGACATAGACTTCACCCTCGCGTTTCCACCAGTCCAGACCGTTAAACCGAATTTGATTACCCGTTGCCGGCACATCCAGATAGGGGCCGGTATGCGTGGCAATTACCCCGGCCCAGCCAGGTGCTGCACTGTAGGCACCTTCGGCAATCAGCGCATCGAGATTCTGCACCGAGCGATCCGGATAGGCTGCAAGCCACGGCGCCTGGTGGAGACTCTCAAATTCATTGAAGCTCAGGCACGCGCCAATGCCCCCGGGGCCATACCATTTGACATCCGGGTGAAAGTAATCGGCCATACCCATGCTGCCCAGATCATCCTGATCGTAGGCATTTAGCCCGTCAAAGATAAAACGTCTGATGTGATCAAGGGAATATCGCGATACGTCCGGATTCTGGCTATCGTGCAGCACACTATCGCCAGCGGCCGGCGCAGGATAGATGTGGTCCTGCCCTTTGGCTGGTGGCAATACGTTAAAACCGGCTTGCTGGATCAGATCGATCAAATCCAGCAGGCAATAGACTTCTACAATCTTACCGTGCTCAACGCGACAGAATTCCCCCCAGCGAATGCTGACTGTTTTATCGTTCGCGGGTATCGATAGATAATCACTGGCAAAGGTGGCATTAAAGTATCCGGTTCCACTCACCCACATTTTTCCGTCACGCGATAGATCGCCATCGATGCGCCCGTTGGACTCACCCGCCATAAAAATATGGGTCTGGCGTTTTAGATCCGGAAACGACTGGAGCAGAGGATTCCAGAATTGTGTAACAAACGCCGCAGCACCCTGCAGTTGATTGACCGGATCGGGGCCATGCCAGATCATGTCCGGGGCGAGATACTGCTCCGCGACTGACAGCCGCTCGTTCTCACCGGCAGCATCCATTGCCTGCCAGAAGTGCCAGACGAGCTTTTTATTATTCTGGTTTTCTTGCATGTGGCGAATCTACTGTAACCGCGTGGTATCGCCAGACAACCAGCCCAGTGGATCGTTGCGATCGACGCCATCCATGAACGGGGTTTTCAGATCGCGGTGGGTTACCTGGTAGACCAGTCCGATCCAGTTCCCCACGACCGCTTCACCACTATCGTGCCAGGTGTTGTGCAAACGATCACGGATCAGCGCTTCCGGGAAAAGTGGCGCCTCGACAGAGGCACGCCTGTTGGCCACCACCCGCCCCTTATATTCATTCAACAACGCCTGCGTATAGGTATCGAAATAGTTTTCGGGAAATGGCGGATAGCGATCACTCTTGCGATCGATGTAGAGCCCGACATCGCGCTTGTATTCTTTCATCAGACTGATGGAATCATACTCCGGGTGGCCCTGGAACAATACGGTGCGAAATCCATCGGCACTGACTGCCAGCTGCACACCTGACTCTCGCCCCTGGATCAACACGTGCAACCCGGCTCGGCTGAATTGCTCGGGGTAGACTTCATTGAATCGTGAATGCGGAACAAAGAGTTGTGTGTTGGTGTCTCTGATCAGCGGATGATCGCGCCGCACCACTTCGTGTTCGAACACGCCCCATCGTTTAGACGGCAGTCCCTCGCGTCGTTCACCATAGCGCGCTTGCAGTAACGCGTGTGAGGCAAGGCACGAGCAAAGCGTGGACGTGACGTTTTCATCAGCCCAGTCGAAAACTTCACACAACTGATCCCAGAACACCTCTTTGGCGAGATTGGATTCAGTGACGTTCGCGCCACTGATGATCAACGCATCCAGCCCGCTTTCGCGAATGGATGCAAATGACTCGTAGTATTCATCGATATGTGCCTGCGCAGCCTTGCCACGCGGGATCACATCGAGGGTGAACGGATGAACGTAGAACTGGGATATCGGATTGCTCGACCCAACCAGCCTGAAAAACTGCCGTTCGGTTGCCGCCAGAGCAGCGTCGGGCATCATGTTCAAAAGCCCGATGTGCAGCCCGCGAATATCCTGCGCCTGCGCACGCTCGGGCGACAGAATGCGCTGCCCCTCGGCCCGCAGGCGTTCAAATGTGGGTAACTTCTTATGCGCAACGAGAGGCATGATTCAATCCAGTGCCCGGCCGATCAATTCCAGAAATTCATCGCAATTGTTTACTTCGAAGGCGTCGCGTGCGGCAATCGTGTAACCGTATTCTTTGGCTATCTCTGCATAGCGCGGCACTCGCGATCGGAACAAATGCGGGAATACCCAGCGCACAAAATCGGCGGGGTCAATCTGCGTGGTGAACTCGAGCTTGCGGGCTTTCATGTAGTCTGCCAGCTGCTGGTCGAGGAACGGTTCGCGATAGTAAAGCGGTTTTGGATCATTGGCCGCGCGTTCAATCAGAAATCTCTCATCTTCAGGATTGGCCTCGATGTAGATCATTAGTGTATGTTCAGCCACCTGATCGAACACACGTTTATCATCGATCTCGCAAAAACTGCCGCTGCTGTCGTTGAGAAAATGATCGTATCCATAGATGCTGCCGGCCTTTTCGACGAAATCTGCCGCGTCCCGGGTAGCCTTTATCTCTGCATCCAGATGAAGGTGCTGGCGACGCTTGAATTCTTCAAGCGCAAGCCCGCCCTTTTCCGGATCGCCAAGCATACCCAGAAAGGTCGACAACGGCTTGAGGTTATCTACCGTGATGTTGTTACTCACGTAGATCGAATCGGAGCGCAGCAGGTCGCGCAGAAACGGCACCTGCATGGCCTGCACCTTGATGTTGTCGAGGATAGGCTCATCGAGGTAGCGAGTGCCAATGCGATAGTCGACCGAATAGTGAAACCAGTCGTCGCAGCGCAACATGTTGGCCAGGCGGGTTTTACCCACGCCAGACATCCCCAACAGGGTGACGCGCTTGCGCGGCCACGCGAGGAACTCAGCCCGCGTCATTCGCATAGGGTTTGACTCTCTGGAAATCCAATCATTGAGCGTTGATACTACCACCGAACGATCGAGCCCGAACGTGATCAGACACTACTGACTGCGACCTCTCACAGCCGGCGGGAGGCCATTTCTCCCGTGAGTCAGGCGAATAGCGCTACGTCGGTTGCAGCACTCACCGGGTGTGCAGCGATCAGACAACTGTTGTAATCTGTCGTTCTGCGTCCGCCGGAGGAAAGCTGCGTCCATCATGCGGAACCCGAACGTTTGCACCGCGCCCGGCGGCGTCCGTACGCACACCATATACCGCGGCCGCTCGAAAATCCTCTGTGATTACCTCCCTGATCAAACGCCAGAATGTCGCTGTCGCCTGGTAACGCCCTTTTAAGGTACACCTATCAATAACAAATCATCTTCTGCCGCCCGCGCTGGTGACAATCCTCGCAAGGCTTTGCTCTACATGATGCTCGCCGTCATGCTCTTCCCGTTCATGAATACCATGGTCAAAATCCTGCGCGAGGATTTTGATCCAGCCATGATCATTTGGGCCCGATACGTTTCTCATTTCCTGTTGATGGTGCTGCTGTTCATGCCGAAACATGGATGGTCCCTGTTTCGAAGCGCTCACCCGCGAATACAGACCGGTCGATCACTGCTGTTGCTGGGCGCTACCGTATGCTATTTCACCGCACTGGGCCATGTGCCACTGGCAACTGCGGCCGTGATCGGCTTCACCTCGCCGTTTATCGTTACCGCGCTGTCGATACCGATACTGGGCGAACAGGTTGGCTGGCGTCGCTGGGCTGCTGTGTTCGTTGGCTTTATCGGTGCTGTGATCGTGATTCGCCCCGGCAGCGGCGCCATTCACCCGATGGCCATGCTGGTGCTGGTGACGGCAATCTGCTACGGCCTGTACCAGATTTACACCCGTAAAATATCTGCCAGCGATAAGGCGGCCACAACCATCACCTGGACCGCACTCATCGGCGCGATCACCAGCAGTGTCGCAGTACCGTTCTTTTGGCAAACACCTCAAACGCTCCAGCAAATTCTATTGTTATCCGCCGCAGGCATGGTCGGCGGGCTCGGGCACTATTTTGTGGTGAAGGCATTTCAGTACGCCCAGGCGTCACTTCTCGCACCAGTCGCCTACGGGCAAATCGTCGGCGCGACGCTGCTGGGCTTTATCGTCTTTGGAGATTTCCCGGATGCCTGGACCTGGCTGGGCACGTCAATCATTGTTGGCTGTGGTTTATACATCGGGTACCGGGAGCGACGAACCGCCTAGTGCTCTGACAACACTAAAAATTGGAATACAGTATGGCCTTTGATGTGCCGGTTACGGGCCAGTTCAGCTATCGCACCTGGGGTGCGGCACATCAAAAGCCATCCCCTGCGGGCGAGCGTACAAGCGGCCATCGCGGCGTTGCGCTCACTCACAATAGAACAACTATTCCTCAATCGCGCGCCTTGCGCTGACCACTTCTTCACTCGCTGTATCC
>CAKZSB010000370.1 GCA_937920585.1 uncultured Granulosicoccaceae bacterium
TCTTAATCGATCGACCATTTTGCCCTGGACAGGGTTCTGGCTTGCAATTCTGGGTGATGCCAGGCAGCCACGGCTGTACTGGCCGCTTGCTGATAGTTCGTAGTACGCACTTACGTTTGTCCGTATAAACAGAGGCTGATAATCGCAATATCGGTAGTAGCACATGGCCTTCCTGGGTGGCGTTCGCAGAGAATTTTTCCGGACGCGTTCCCTGGCATGCCCAACTTCAGCAGCGCCACGTCGATTCGCTCAAGGCCGGCGGGCCTGCGGTATCATGTCAGTCGGTTTTATCAGGATCGATCGTGAGCGAAAGCGAGACTATAAAGATCACTGCCGAGGATGGTTATGTACTGGGCGGTACACTGCTTCGCGCGACTGATAGCAGGCGAGTGGTGATTGTCCACGGCGCCACGGCAGTACCCCATCTGTTCTACCGCCGGTTTGCTGAATTTCTGCAATCCAGGGGATTGTCTGTGCTGCTGTATGACTTTCGCGGTATTGCGGCCTCGGCGCCGAAAAGTCTGAAGGGCTTTGCGGCACAGTGCAGCGACTGGGGCATGCTGGATATGCCGGCCACAGTGGCCTGGGTGCAGAAAAACCTGTCACCGGAGCGTATTTACTTTGTTGGCCATAGCGCCGGAGGACAGCAGGCCGGCTTGCTGGAAGATGCCAGTATGGTCGATGCGATGCTGACTGTCTGCGCGCAAAGCGGCTACTGGCGGCTGCAGGGTGGGTGGCAGAAATTCAATGTGTTGCTGCAGGTCGGGCTGGTTATCCCGCTGCTGGTGCGACTGGTCGGCTATCTGCCGTGGAGTCGTTTCGCCAAAGCAGAAGATCTTCCAGCCGGTGTTGCGTTGCAATGGGCCAGGTGGTGTCGGCATCGCGACTATCTGCACCATGATGAGACACTTCCACTTGAGCGCTTCCGGCGTTTCTCTGCTCCGGTACTGGCATACAGTATTGACGATGACCACTGGGGTACCACCGCTGCAGTCGACGCACTGACGGCATCTTCTTACCCGCACGCCGAGCGCCGGCATATCGTGCCGAAAGTTTACGATATCGATCGTCTGGGACACATGGGCTATTTTCGGCCGGGCTCTGAACGGCTGTGGGTAGAGGCAGTCGACTGGCTTGTACAACAGTGAACGCCCGTTAAAAGTGATTTCGCGCGCGTCCCTTGCCGAGCAGGCGAGGCAGGCCGTACGGTGCCGTCGTTGATCAACAGGATATCAGGCGCCAACCAGTAGCCTGGCGTTGATGTACCCGCCCGACTATGCAATGCGATCCATCCTGTAAAATTTCACCGCGACGGTTTGGTGCACACTACCGCGCTCTTAGCATTGCGCCCGTATGACCGGAACCACCATGACAGACTCACTCGCGATTGCCCTGTTGCAACATGTGCCTGTGCCCGCCGATATCGAGGCGGCATTACAGCGGCTCGACGACGCAGCCAGCCAGGCAGCCGGGCAGGGCGCGCAACTGCTGGTGGTGCCAGAGGCCAGCGTAACCGGGTACAACATACCGCGCGAGACCATGGTAAAGGTGGCACAGCCGGCCGATGGACCGGCGGCGCAGGCCATCGCACAGATCTGCAGAAAATACGCTATCGCTATCGCCTATGGTTTTGCCGAAGCGCGGGGCGAGCAGTTTTTCAATTGCGTGCAGTTGATTGATCAGTCCGGTGAGCGGCTGGTTCAGTATCGTAAAACCCATCTGTGGGGTGATCTCGATCGTGAGTTGTTTACAGCGGGTGATCAGTTTGCGCCTGTGGTTGAAATCGACGGCTGGAAAATTGGCCTGCTCATCTGCTACGACGTTGAATTCCCCGAGTGTGCGCGCCAACTGGCGCTGCAGGGCGCAGAGCTTGTGTTGGTGCCCACGGGTTTGATGCAACCCTGGCGCGCCGTTGCCGAACAGCTGGTGCCGGTGCGCGCCTACGAGAACCAGATTTTTATTGCCTATGCCAATTACTGTGGTGAAGAGGCCGATCTGCACTACGAGGGGCGTAGTGTGATTGTCGATCCCAACGGGGAAGATCTCGATAGGGCACTACAAACACCGGTATTGCTGCAGGCAACACTCGATCGCGACACACTCACGAATGCAAGAGCGCAACTGCCTTACCATCGCGACCGACGCCCGGAGCTCTATACCAGCCTGCATAACAAGCCGAAGGATTTATCATGAGTGCACCCGTGACGGTATTCGGGCCGGATTTTCCGTTTGCCTATGATGACTGGGTCGCGCATCCGGCGGGCCTTGGGCAACTACCCGCGGATAAAATGGGCGCCGAGGTAGCGATCATCGGTGCCGGTGTGTCTGGCCTGGTCAGCGCGCTGGAGTTGATGAAGCTTGGCCTGCGCCCGGTAGTGTATGAAACCGGTCGAATTGGCGGGCGTTTGCGCTCTGAGGAGTTTCCCAATGCGCAGGGTATTGTCGCCGAGCTGGGTGGCATGCGATTTCCGGTGTCAGCCACTACCTTCAATCACTATGTGAATCTATTGGGCTTGCAGACCCGGCCGTTTCCCAATCCGTTAACCGAAGCCGCCGGCAGTACGGTGATTGATCTGGCGGGTGAGCGTCATTACGCTGAATCAGCCGATGATCTGCCGGAAATCTTTCGTGAAGTATCGGCCGCCTGGCAGGAGGCGCTCGAAAGCCAGGCGCACTTTGTGGAACTGCAGCAGGCGATCCGCGATCGCGACAGCGTGAGGATCAAGGCGCTCTGGGATCCGTTGGTGCACGAGTGGGATGACCGCACCTTTTACGATTTTATCGCCACCGCCCCTTCGTTTAAGAAACTCGGCTTTCGGCACCGCGAGATCTTCGGCCAGGTCGGGTTTGGCAGCGGCGGCTGGGATTCGGATTTTCGCAATTCCATGCTGGAAATTCTGCGTGTCGTGCTGACCGATTGCGACAATGATCAGCAGTTGATCGTGGGCGGTGCAGAGCAGCTGCCGCGTGGCTTGTGGGAGTATCAGCCCGATAAGCTTCAACACTGGCCAAAAGGTACCAGTTTATCAAGCCTGCACGGCGGGGCAACCCGTTCGGGCGTTGCGAAAATCGTTCGCAACAGCGATGGCACTATCGGTGTAATCGATCAGTATGAAAACTATCGCAGTTATGCGGCCGTTATTGCCACCTGCCAGAGCTGGCTGCTGACAACCGGCATCGATACCGATGAATCGTTATTCTCCCACGCCGACTGGATGGCGCTGGATCGCACCAGTTACATGCAGTCGTCAAAGACGTTTGTAATGGTGGACAGGCCGTTCTGGAAAGAGAAAGACCCTAAAACCAACCAGCACCGTATGAGCATGACGCTGACTGACCGGCTCACGCGCGGCACCTACCTGTTCGACAATGGCGAGGGCAATCCCGCCGTGATTTGCCTGACCTACACCTGGATGGCCGACGCGCTGAAGATGTTGCCGTTGTCAGTTGAGCGCAGAGTCGAGTTGTCGCTCAAGGCGCTGGGCCACATCTATCCGGAGGTGGATATTCGCAGCCACATCGTCGGCAAGCCAATCACCATTTCATGGGAGGATGACGAGAACTTTCTCGGCGCATTCAAGGGTGCGCTGCCAGGTCATTATCGCTACAACCGCAGGATGTACACGCATTTCTATCAGCGCGACATGGCGCCCGCACAACGCGGTATCTTCATCGCCGGCGACGATGTCTCCTGGACGCCGGGCTGGGCTGAAGGCGCCGTGCAGACTGCCTTAAATGCGGTTTGGGGTGTTGTCGATCATCTGGGGGGTGACTGCGTTGCCGATAACCCAGGCCCGGGTGATCAATTCGAGACGCTGAATCCGATCACGCTGGTGTAGTATCTTGTTCGTCACCTGTCCTCCTACGAGCCGCTCGCGTATTCACGAGTAGCTCACGTGTTTTTGCGTGGGAAGAGGCCCCCGGCCCCTGAACAAGTCAGAGCGGGCTAGTCTCAACAGCACTGTGGGCAGGTTGCACATGAGCAAGCTTTTAACATAATCGCTGCTACACGCACTGCGTGAAAAGGAGGGAGCAGCAGTTTGTGAACTGATACTGGTTGTATTAGCGGGCAAAAGCAGTTTGCAGGGATGCAATGCAATTGTCAGCATGCGACTTGCTATTGTTGGTAGCCATAAGAATCGCAGCGCGCCAACACCTCAAGAAGATCAGACGAACGCCAATGACCAGCCAAACGAAGATTCTGAGTATCTGCAACTCCAAGGGTGGGGTGGGTAAGTCGGTGGTAACCATGATGGTTGCGACAGCGCTGGCGGAGCAAAAAGGCAAAAAGGTCCTGATCATCGATTGCGACTCACAGGCGACTGCCTACGAGACGGCCGAAAGAGAGAAAGAGAATTACCCGGACTATGAGCCCCTGGTCGAGGTTGAAGCGTTAAGCCCCCGGCGAGTGAATACCTTCCTCAAGCGCTTCGGTGACGACTACGACGTCATCTTTATCGACATCCCGCGCATGACTGAAAAGAAGGCCGACAATCCAACTGTGATGCTGTTGTACAACTGCGACGGCATTCTGGTGCCGGTGATCGGCGCCGACGTAGACGTGCTGGCCACGCAGGAATTTCTCGCCGTGATCGAAGAGTGTCGAGAATTCAAAACCGAGATGAAAGAGGACTTCACCGCCTACGGGTT
>CAKZSB010000371.1 GCA_937920585.1 uncultured Granulosicoccaceae bacterium
ATGTGCACAAAACCATCGTCCAATTTTTTGCTGCCATGTTGGATGTAAATGCGCATCAATTTCGTCGATGACAACTACACCACTAGGTTTAACGAATTTCCCACTTTCGTCGAACACGTTGTCTGACCCGAATTCAGCTGCGATCTGGCGAATTAATTCGAAAGTCAAACTAAGGACACTGCGATATCCGTCACTTAGTTCTTCCACCGAAACATCTACACCATTAGCATCGTTAAAAATCACCCCTTTCGAAGTGACTTCCTCCAACGTGACACCGGCTGGAAGAAAGTTGCTTTGATTTAGAAATGATCGAACTTTCTCAAAAAGAGCTCCTTCAGAATCATTCTCAAGTGATTTGAACTTCAGTGAACGCAACCACTCGAGACATTCGGTCAAAGCTATACGCTCATCAAAAAGTGACAAATGACGAGCCAGCTTCGGCTGGCTGTAGAATATTTTCTCGGAATGTGCATCACCACCTGAGAATCTTCGAAAGGGCCCATAGGAAGCTACAAACCAACCTGTACCACCATTCCAGACGTGTCGGTTTGGATCAGTATTGGTTACGACCTTTTGCAGCTCTACCTGATTTCCATCGGATGACCGGGAGAACTTAACCCCGACCTGCAACAGAGAATTTGTTCGCGGTGTATTGCCCTTGCCCGAGAACTGGTCATCGTCTTTGTCGAAAGCCAGCTCAAGGCTTACGGATCCACGCGGTTGTCCACTTGTAAGCCAATCGACCCATGGTTGTCGCAGTGCCGCCGCATCGGTCGGGCCAACCAAAGCTAGACAAATCGCTTTTAGGAAACTCGACTTACCTGAACCATTGTCACCCAATACCACATGCCAGCCAGCCGCCTTGCCCGCTGGGATTTCATACTTAAGACGTCGTATTGAACGTATGTTGTCAAGGCTTACTTTCCGAATATGCATATGGATCAATACGATAAGAGTTCAGGCGAACATTGTACCAGCCGATGGCACACTGCAAACAACCACTTACTTAGAGAACCCGTTCGCTGATGCAAAGACACATCGCGTGATGTTGATCAGCGAACCATTCGACACCAACTTCGTCAGCCCCCTACCCCAAATGCTTGCCGCCATCCATCAGCAATAGCTCACCGGTAATTACCGGTGCGGCTGTGGCAAACCAGACAATCGCATCGGACACATCTTCAGGTGTGCACGAGCGTTGCAGTGGCACCGCAGACTCATAGCCCGACTTCACTTTTTGAAATCCCTCCTCACCCAGTCCATCGCGAAACCAGCGGCTGGTGATCAGCCCGGGGCAAACGGCGTTTACCCGAATTTCCGGCGCCAGTTGCCGTGCCAGATGCAGCGTCAGCGAATTCATCGCACCCTTGGAGGCGATATACGGCACTGACGATCCGACCCCGAGTGATCCGGCAATCGATGAAACATTGACGATCGATCCGCTACCATTAGCGCGTAGCGCCTCGCGAGCCGCTCGCACCATCTGAAACGCACCCACCACATTCACATCGTAGATGCGCGCAAACACCGCGTTATCCAGCGCATCCCAGTTATCTACCCCGCTGAAGGCCGTCATGCCGGCGTTGTTGATCAACACGTCGATACGCCCCCAGGCAGACATCGCAGCCTCCACCATCGCCCTGCATGCCGCATCGTCGGCAACATCGCCCTGCACCACAATCGCCTCGCCGCCGGCATCGACGACGGCCGCCCGGGTCTGCTCGGCCTCGGCTTCGCTCTTGTTGTAGTTGATCAGCACTTTATATCCGCGCGCAGCCAGGTCGAGCGCAACGGCCGCACCTACACCGGTCGCGGAACCCGTGATAATGGCGCATCGGGCGTCTTTGTCTGTCATGGTTAATTTCCTCTGTTGCCAGGCAGCAGATTAACACTCCGACACATCGCTGCAACAGTCACAGCCAACGATGCCGGTATAGAGCGCCTCAACACCAGCATTCCTTTCCAGGCTCACGCCGATAACAACCTTTTTTACCGGAAGTAACTCGATGACTGCGGTAGAATTAAATGCCATCGAGGCGTGCTGCTCAGCCTGATTTTGCCGCGCACCACCACCTCACCGCTTTCGCCCATCAGCTGCAACTCGCCCGGATTTGCGTGACACAGATCGACCTGCAACTCGAAGCCGTGGTGCGCAAGTTTGCACCACGCAGCACCGGCCACATAGAGGATCTGTTTCCCGAGGAGGCCTTCACCTCGGAAACCCACGAGATCACGCCCGTACTGATCGAGGCGGCACTGAGTTTCAATCCGTCGACTACCCTGCTCTACAGCCTGTGGGCCACCGATGTGCTGGAACCGGTGATGATCACCCACGACGGCTTATCCAACCCGCGTGAGTCAAAACCCTCCTTTGATGACTGGCAGATCATTCACACCGAGATCGAATACTCGGTTCTGACCCACACCTACGCAGAGCTCGATCTGCCGCATCTGCAAGGCTGGCTGGCGGCAGACCCGACCGCACGAGGCAATGCACTGCGCTGCGTTCTGGCCCTGCTGCAGGGCAACAGCGGCAGCGCGATCGAACACTACGAGCACGCCTGCGTGCTAATGGCCGAAGCGACCACGGTGATCGATGCGGTGGTGCCCGGCCTGCCCGCGTTGTTCTACGCCCTGGCGCTGCTGCGCACACGCAACACCAGCAGCCACAATGCGCGCCTGGCAGCGTTTGCCCACCGACTGGTCAATCACCACCGTGACGATCGCTTTACTGCCGTGGTACAGGCGATAGCCGAGTTTGATAACGGCACCACCCCGCGCAAAACCCTGAAACGCTCACCTGCAACCACCAGGCACTGTCCGTGGCTGGATCTTTTCACATCACTGGCCGCGTACTGGACCACCGTTGGCAAAGGGGGTCGCACCAAAACCACCGCACAGCCACAGCTTATCCGCCACTACGAACGCGCTGCACTGGCCAATATCAACTGGTATGCCGCCGAGGCCGCCACACTGCTGCGCCAGCGCGGCCAGCCATTGCCGGGCAGCTTTGCCGAAAATGCACGCGGCTGGCTAACGGGCGCCGTATCACCGCGCCAGCACTGGCAGGAACATCTCTCCAGGCTGGAAACAGTCAGTGAACAGCATGCGGCAAAGCATCGGCGGCAACGCCAGTCGGCCCCGGGCAAACGACTGGTCTGGTGGCTATTCACCACCGAGAGCCGGATTTCAATTCAGCCACGCGAGCAACAGCGCGGTCGCTCAGGGCGCTGGAAAAAAGGCCGCACACTCAAACTCCACACACTCATCGACGATCGCGACAACAATCTGTTAACCCGCGAGGAAGACGTCACCCTGCGCGCCGCGATTGGCGAAGAGATCGCGCGCGACTACGGCTACCTTGATGATGAAACTGAATTCGAAATCACCCGCCTGCGCGAACTGCAGGTACTGGCGAACCACCCGCACATCTACCGCGCAACCGATCCTGAAAATCCGGTACACATCGAGCTTCTGCCACCACAGATAGAGATTATCGAACAGGCCGACGGCGATGGCATGCTCGTGCGCATAACGCCCTTCCCCAGGCTGGAGACACAACAATTTTCGCCATTCAGTCTGGAGTGGATTAGCGATGCGCATTTGCAAATCACCCATTTCACAACCAGCCAGCTGGAGCTTGCCGGTGCGCTGACAAGCGATGGACTGCAGGCGCCCACGTCGGCGCGCGAGCAATTGCTTCGGTCAATCGGCAACATGGCCCCTTTGATCACTATTTTGTCCGATATCGATCACCCCGAGATGAGCGATGTGATTGATGTAGAGGCAACGCAGCGCCCCTGCTTTGAGCTTGCACCACTGCAGGATGGCCTGCGCATTTGCCTGAACCTCTATCCCCTCGGTGAACAGGGTCCACCGGTATTGCCCGGCAGCGGCCGCCGCATTCTCATCGCAGAGATCGATGGCAGTACTCACCGCACCTGTCGCGATACCGACGCAGAGCATCAAGCGTGCACCGATCTGCTGCAACGCCTGGAACTGCCGGATACCTCTCACTACCAGTGGGAGCTACCCGACCCGCAAGAAGCACTGGAAGTGCTGCTGCGCCTTCAGGGTGCGAGTGACGAAATCCTGATGCGCTGGCCGCGTGGCGAAGCACTGCGCATCAGCGCCGAGATAGACAGCGATCAGATGCAACTTTCGATCAGCCATGAACAGAACTGGTTTGAACTCGATGGCACCCTGCAGATCGATGCCGAGCGCACGCTGCATATGGAGCGCGTGCTCGAGATGCTGCAGCAGGCGCAGGGGCGATTTCTCACCCTCGACGACGGCACCATACTCGCGCTCAGCGCCCGCCTGCGCCAGCAACTGGAAACGCTCGATGCGGTGCAGGAAGACGGTCGCGTTCATCCACTGGCAATCGCAAGTCTCGACAGCGCCAGCGACAACATGCAAATCAATGCCACCCGGCCATGGCGCGATCAACTCAAACGGATCCACGAGGCGCAGGCGCTTACGCCCGAACCATCAAAGCTACTCACCGCCAGCCTGCGTGATTATCAACAACATGGCTTTCAATGGCTGGCACGGCTTGCCCACTGGGGTGCCGGTGCCTGTCTCGCCGACGATATGGGGCTGGGCAAAACCCTGCAAACGCTTGCCCTCATTTTGCAACGAGCCTCCAACGGCCCGACGCTGGTGCTGGCGCCCACATCGGTGTGCAGCAACTGGATAGATGAAGCACGCAAGTTTGCACCGTCGCTCAATACCCTGCGTTTTGGCAACGGCGATCGCACAAAGATGATCACTAATGCCACCGCCAATGACGTAATCATCTGCAGCTATGGCCTGTTGCAATCGGCTATCGACGACATTGGCACCATTGAATGGACCACAATCGTCGCCGATGAAGCGCAGGCATTTAAAAATGCCAACACCAAACGATCACGGGCGGTGATGGCACTAAGCGGTGAATTCCGAATGATTACCACGGGTACGCCAATCGAAAATCATCTCGGTGAACTGTGGAACCTTTTTCGGTTTATCAATCCGGGCTTGCTCGGCTCGCTCGAATCATTCAACCAACGCTTCGCCGGGCCGATCGAAAGCCGTGCTGATGAATCGGCACGGTTGAAGCTCAAGTCACTGATCCGGCCTTTCATTTTGCGCCGCCTGAAAAGTGAGGTGCTAACCGAACTGCCACCGCGCACCGATATCACCCACACTATTGAATTTAATCCGGACGAGCGGGCCTTTTACGAAGCCTTGCGCCGCAAGGCACTCGAACGAATCGCACAACTCCCCGAGACCGGAAGCGAACAACGATTTCAGGTGCTCGCAGAAATCACGCGCCTGCGCCAGGCCAGTTGCCACCCGAAACTGTTAATGGATAAGCCCCCGGTTGGCAGCGCCAAGCTTCGCGCCTTTGCGCAAATTGTGGAAGAGTTGCGCGGCAACGGCCATCGCTGCCTGGTGTTCAGCCAGTTCGTGGGCCATCTGTCGCTGTTGCGTGAATACCTTGATGAACAAGATATAAGTTATCAATATCTCGATGGCAAAACATCCGTGGCCAAACGCAAGCGCGCGGTTGACGCCTTTCAGGCCGGCGATGGTGAACTCTTTTTAATCAGCCTTAAGGCCGGTGGCGCCGGTCTCAATCTCACCGCCGCCGACTACGTGATTCATATGGATCCCTGGTGGAACCCCGCGGTCGAGGACCAGGCCTCGGACCGCGCCCACCGCATGGGCCAAACCCGCCCGGTGACGATCTATCGGCTGGTGGTAAAGGACACCATCGAAGAGAAAATCGTCCAGCTTCACAGCCAGAAGCGCGATCTCGCCGATGGCCTGCTCGAGGGCACCGCCAGTGCGGCGAAATTATCGGTTGATCAACTCGTACAAATGATGAACGCTACAGACTGATTGCCGCGTCAACAATATAGAGCAGACATTACGCGTTTAACACAACGATATTGTCCGCCTGGTCAGGTAGAATCTGTGGGGTAGCGCTGCGTGTCCGCACCGCCCGGCGTAAACCCAAACAGGAATCTGATATGAGCAAGAAGAATAGCTCCAACACCCTCAACCGCCGCGAGTTTCTTACCCGCGCTTCGGCCACCGGCCTGGCTTTGCCATTCGCGGGCACACTGCTCTCAAATGCTGCACACGCCGCTGATCCCGCCAAAGGCGGCTTGCTCAAAGCAGGTCTGCAGGGCGGCGAATCCACCAACAGCCTCGATCCCGCCACCTTTTCCAGCCAGGTGCCATACACCTTTGGCCGCTGCTGGGGCGACACCCTGGTTGAAGTATCCGCCACCGGTGAACTCACACCGCGTCTGGCCGAGACTGTCGAAAGCGCCGATGGCGGCAAAAAGTGGGTATTCGGAATCCGCAAAGGGGTGACGTTCCACAACGGCAAAGAACTCGATGTAAACGACGTGGTTGCCACCCTGCAGCGCCACTCCGGTGAAGAGACCAAATCCGGTGCGCTGGGCATCATGCGCGGCATCGAATCGGTCTCCGCCGACGGCGACAACCTGGTCGTCTCGCTGGCCGATGCCAACGCCGACTTACCGTATCTGCTGGCAGACTATCACCTGATCATTCAGCCCAACGGTGGCACCGAAGCGCCGGATGCCGGCATCGGCACAGGCCCGTACAAAGTCAGCGTTAACGAGCCAGGCGTACGCCACGGTGGTGAAAAATTCGCCGACTACTGGGACGACGGCCGCGGCCACGCCGATCAGGTCGAGATCATTGTGATCAACGATTCCACCGCCCGCACTGCCGCACTGCAATCCGGCCAGGTACACATGATCAACCGCGTCGAGCCGAAGATCGTTGATCTCGTCAAGCGCGTGCCCGGCGTTACCATTCAAAACGCCAGCGGCCGCGGCCACTATGTGTTCATCATGCATTGCGACACCGATCCGTTCAGCAACAACGATCTGCGCCTGGCGTTGAAATACGCGATGAACCGCGAAGAGATGGTTGAAAAGATTCTGCGCGGCTATGGCAGTGTCGGCAACGATTTCCCGATCAACGGTTCCTACCCGCTGTTCTCCGACGACATCGAACAACGCGCCTTCGATCCCGACAAAGCCAAATTTCACTTCAAGAAATCCGGCCACAGTGGCCCGGTTATGCTGCGCACCTCCGATGCCGCTTTCCCCGGTGCAGTCGATGCCGCACAACTGTTCCAGCAATCGTGCAAAACCGCCGGTATCGAGCTGGAAGTTAAACGCGAGCCTGCCGATGGCTACTGGTCGGAAGTGTGGAACAAGCAACCCTTCTGCACTTCATACTGGGGTGGCCGACCCGTGCAGGATCAAATGTACTCCACGGCCTATCTGTCCACCGCCGACTGGAACGATACCCGCTTCCTGCGCGAAGACTTCGACAAAATGGTACTCGCCGCACGCGCCGAGCTCGACAACGACAAGCGCAAGCAGATGTATCGCGACATGGCGGTTCTGGTGCGCGACGAAGGCGGCCTGATCCTGCCGATGTTCAACGACTTCATCGATGCCACGGGCAGCAAAGTCGCCGGCTACGAACCGGATCCAAACGGTGACATGATGAACGGCTTCGCACTGACCAAAACCTGGCTGGCGTAAGTCTTCCGTGCTGAAACTGATCGCCCAGCGCATTGCGCTGGGCGCGCTGTTACTGTGGGCGGTGTCGATACTGATTTTTGCCGGCACCGAAATTCTGCCAGGCGATGTGGCCGCTTCCATCCTCGGCCAGTCCGCCACCCCCGAAGCACTGGCCAACCTGCGCGCCGAACTCAAACTGGATGATCCGGCCCCGGTTCGCTACTTCCGCTGGTTCGGCAATTTTATTCAGGGCGATCTCGGCACCGCGCTATCCAACGGACAGGATATCGCCACCTCCCTTGGCAAACGCCTTAAAAACACCCTATTTCTGGCCTTCTGGGCAGCACTCGTATCCGTACCATTAGCGGTACTCCTCGGCCTGCTGGCAGTGCGCTATCGCAACCGGCTGCCAGACAAACTGATCTCCGGCGCCACACTCGCCTCCATTTCACTACCCGAATTTTTTATCGGCTATCTGCTGATCTATTTTGTCGCCGTGCGATTGCAATGGTTTCCCAGTGTATCGACGGTGTATGAAGGCATGCAGTTCGTCGAGCGCATGAAAGCCATCGCCCTGCCCGCCACCACGCTCACACTGGTGGTACTCGCCCACATGATGCGAATGACACGCGCCGCGATTTTAAACGTTATGCAGTCGGCCTATATCGAGACAGCAGAACTCAAGGGTCTGACCCCTTTTAGCATCATCCGCAAGCATGCCCTGCCAAATGCCATTGCACCCATCGTTAACGTAGTCATGCTCAACCT
>CAKZSB010000372.1 GCA_937920585.1 uncultured Granulosicoccaceae bacterium
CAATGTGGCGCCTGCTCAACTTGAGCGTGATGACTTGCTTGCCGGCAATATCGATATGGCGATTCTATGGGGGCCGCTGGCGGCACAATTGCGCAATGAGAGTAAGGATGCCGATATTGGCATAGTGCCGCTGGAGTCCACACCAAGCATTCGCTTTGATTTCCCGTTTGCACTGGGTGTGCGTCATCCCGACAAACAATGGCGAGATCAGCTCGACGAGGTGCTGGTGAAGAAGAAGGCAGAGATAGAAGAAATTCTGATGGAGTATGGTATTCCGTTAGTGGACGAGAACGGCAAACCGCTGCAGTGAGGGTGTAAGCCCAGGCGAGGGAAACAATTATTTTCAGTGAATGGCGGCGCTCGATGCGCCGCCATTACGTCGTGACTTTAGCTTTTGTTCAGTACGGTAACTTCAGTGTCTTTGGTGAAGATATTTTCTTTGTTGTCGATCACCTCAGCAGTCAGTTTACCGCCCTCGGTACCCGGCGACAGATAAAACCCGAAGGTGGGATTCTCGCTGATACTGATGCCAAGTTCTGCTGAAAATATCACTTCATCTTCCAGCTTAACATTCACTTGCTTGACGAAATGCGCCGGCATAATCAGGTGCGTTACCTGATCCTTTTGCATGCCGGTGATGTTCGGGTGGCTGACCTTCAATTGAGTAGAGAGTAGCTGGCTCAAGCCATTCTCAGTCGCGGGCTTGGTGCGAAGCTGCATCTTGCCCAGCCGCGCCATTGCCAGTTCCAGATCACCGGCAGCCGGCGCGGAGCAACCACCGCTGCCTTTGACGAAACGACTAGTCATATAGAGCTTGCCGTCTGTGGTCTCGGCTATTGCCCTCACCATGGAGTATTGATCGACGCGTATACGCAAATCCAGATCTGCCTGGCCGCTCGCCTGGGTGAAGTTGAATACACCGGCTTTCGGGTCAGGGTTTTTATCGACGATCAGCGTAATAGAACGTATGGATTGCTCGGCGTTCTGATCGGTGCCAGTGGTAATACGAATAGGCACCACGGCCGGGTTTTCTGCGCGTTTGGGCGCCTCGATCGAAAGCAGATCGCCCGCATCGAGTATTTCCCGGTCGCCAAAGTAGGCCTGTTTGAGGTTGGTTTCCCAATAGTCGGCAGGCGATTGCTGTGCCTGTACTGAGGCTCCAAATGCCAGTAACGTGATGAAAAACAGTACTTTAGGGAAAGTCGCGCTATGAGTGCTGTTCATGAATTCCTCCTGCATGATGTGTCTGCCTGCGTACGCCCTGTCAGAGGACAGAAGCATAGGGTGTTTAAAACAGTAGCAACTAATTCACCATCAATAACATGGGCGTAGCAGCGCCGGTGTGACGCAGTTTACCGTTGTTGTGGGCCTGGATCGCGATGGTGATCTAAAACTTTGCGTACCAGGCATTCTGCTCTGCTTTTCTAATGATTGCAAAATAGCTCACCGGATTGTGACAATTGCGCGATCAGCGATGCAATGTCGTCTGTTAGATGATTTGGCAATCGTCTGCCGCGAGCCATCACGGCATCTGAGCGATCAGGTTTCTGATCGCCTGATTGGTCAGCGTCGGGTCACTGAGATGAATGTAGTGATCAGTCGTATTGGCCGTCAGCAGCGGTGTTTCAAAGCGTGCAGCAAGGTCATTTTGAAGATCGCGCCAGACTTTCTCGCGCAACTGGCGTGGTGCCGGTGCATCGGCTGCGACATCGCCGGATCTGCTCAATACCGCGACGGGCAACTGATTGGTAACCGGAAACGCATTGGCGACCAGATCCGCATTGCGACGCAGATGTCGCAGTTCCCCGTAGAGCACTTCCACTGACTTTCGCTGCGCGGCCAGTCGTTGCGCCAGTGGCTTTATCGCCTGCGGCAGTGCTGCCGGTACATTGGCGAAGTTGCGGATAAAGAAGGTGCCACCACTGGGTGCCTGAGGCGTCGGAATACCGGCCTGATCAAAAGTCTGGAACTGCAGCGGGTGAGTGGAATCGACCAGTACCAGCCCGGCGGTTTTTTGCGGATACCGATGGGCGAAATTCATCGCCAGCAGTCCACCAAACGAGTGGCCGACGATCAGATAAGGTGGTTTTTCGCCGGCCATCAGCAGCAATTGATGCAGTTCGTCGGCGATCACGTGTACCAGTCGCACGGTTCGCGCGCGCGCACTCCAGCCGTAGCCACCGCGATCATACGAACAGACTCTGAAAGACGATGATAAATCTGCTTGCACGCTTTGCCAGTCGAGCATGGTGCTGCCCAGTCCCGCCTCCAGCACAACCGTTGGCGTCGACACGTTTGTCGGTCCGCTGCAGTGTATGTGGTGATGGCGCACGCCTGAGTGGACGAGCATGCCAGGCATGGCGTCGTCGGGAACTTGCTGGGCGTATAGTGTGTTTGGCATATGCAGCATGATGAAGCAGAGCAGGGCCAGATATCCTCGAAACATAGTGACGCCTGTGTCAGTAAGTGCATTGCTGGTAGACTGGGTTTCGTCGAGTGCTTGTCCCGACGCGCTATACAATTACCGCCCAACGAGAGGAATGAAGCAACGCATGGTGGACAATGATAGCGTACTTGCGGATTGGTGCGCGCGCGCAGCGAATATAGAGGATCAAATCAACGGTATTGTGCTGGGACAGCAATCGGCGGTGCACTGGCTGACAGTCGCTGCGTTTGCACGCGGGCACCTGCTGCTTGAAGGTGATGTCGGGGTTGGCAAAACAACTTTGTTGCGCGCGTTTGGTCGCACAATCGGGGGCACAGTTGAACGCATAGAGGGCACTGTCGATCTTATGCCCAGCGATCTGATTTACCACACTTACATCAATCGCGATGGTAAGCCGCAGGTAGACCCCGGGCCACTGCTGAAAAATGGCGAGCAGCTGTCGATGTTCTTCTTCAATGAGATTAATCGGGCCAGACCTCAGGTTCACTCACTGATGTTGCGTGTGATGGCCGAAAAAACCGTTGGTGCATTTAACACCGAATATCACTTTCCCCATTTGCAGGTCATGGCTGATCGCAATCGGGTTGAGCGCGATGAAACCTACGAAATACCCGCTGCCGCCCGCGATCGCTTCCTGATGGAATTTAACATCGATATGCCCGCCGATCGCGAACACCAGCGCGAGTTGATGTTCAATACTCGCTATCACGATGTCGATGCACTGATCAATTCCATCCCCGAAGGCATCATCGCCTTTCAGGCGCTCAATGACATCGCGGCAAAGATTCAATCATCGGTGCAGGCCAGCCCGACGATGCAGGACTATGCGCTGAGTCTTGCCGAGGCCACACGCGCACCGCATCGATATGGCATCACACTCGATGGCATCGACACCGACAACCTGGTGCAGGCGGGTATGAGTCCGCGTGGCATGAGCATGTTGATGCGAGCCGCGCGCGTACAGGCATGGATGAGTGGCCGGCACTCGCTGCTGCCAGAAGACCTGCGCAGTGTGTTCATGCCCTGTGTGGCACACAGGATTTTTCTAACACCGGTGTATGAATTGCGCCGCGCACTATTGGTGCCGCAGTTGATTCAGCAGATACTGAACAGGGTAGCTGCGCCATGAATCCGGATGGCAAGCGCTTTGCCGATACGGACGAGATCCACTATCGGCTGGCCTGGCATCCCAACACCGGTCACCCTGGACAACACCGCTCAGCGGCGCGAGGTGATGGTTTCGAGTTTGATTCGCACATTCCACTGGGCGAGGGTGTCGATCCGCGCCGTTTCGACCTGATGGCCAGCGCGCGTGATCCACTGGATCGATTGCTCGCGCGTCGATATCGTCAAACGAGTTCGGTCGAAGTCGTTATTCTGGCAGATCTGTCCGCGTCGATGGCAGTGCGCCGCGGCGTACGCAAACTCGATATGCTGGCAGATTTTACAGAGCTTCTGGCGCGCTCGGTGTTTCGCAACGGTGACTCGTTCGCGTTCTATGGTTGTGCGGCGAAAATACTCGATGAATTTGTCAGTCCACCCGGCCGGCGTGTCGATGGCGGACTGGCTATCGCAAAAAAATTACAGTCGTTCGATGCCCGTGCACAAAGTGCCGACAGCCTGGCCCATGCAGCCAGCCTGCTTACCGCGCGTCGCAAGCTGGTTTTTCTGGTGTCGGACTTTTTTCTCGAACCGCAATTGCTCTCGCAAACGCTCGATGCGCTGGCACGCCACGCGATAGTGCCAGTGCTGCTGCAGGACAGTACCGAAATTTCACAAGTGCCTGCGTTTGGTCTGTTTACGCTTGCCGATGTTGAAACCGGCGCGGCACAAACCTGCTTTATGCGGCCGTCGATGCGTACGCGTTTTCGCGATGCCTATAAACGCAAGTCTGTACAGTTGCATGAAATATGCGACGCGCGGGGACATGCACTGTTAACCGCAACCGACCGGATTGTCGCCGATGACATCAGCCGGCACTTTGTTTATCACTAATATGCGTCAGACGAGATCACGCTGTGGGTATCTTGTCCTGCTGCTAGTGTCCACAATGATTCATTCAGTGGTAATCGCCGCCGATGGCCCGGTCATTCACCAGCATATCGATCTCCCCAGAGACACGGGATACATGCTCGGTGATCAGATTACCCATCGTCTCGATATAAAGATTCGCAAGCCTTACGCACTGGTTGAAGACAGCTTGCCAAAAAAGGGCAGGGTGTCTGACTATGTGGCGCTGAATGAAGTCAGGGTCAACCGTACTCGACATTGGGGTGCGGTGAGATACCAGATCAGTTTTCACTATCAGGTCATCAACTACCACAACAATCTGGTTGGCACCATGAT
>CAKZSB010000373.1 GCA_937920585.1 uncultured Granulosicoccaceae bacterium
ATAACTTTTTCTGATGGCCGTGGCCGGAATTCATAATTGCCCCGGAATGCCTGATCTGCGTTAGGCTCGGCTGTCAAATTGTTAAAAGGTCAAGTTGAATGGATCTCGGGTTCTTTACCATGCCAATCCACCCGCTGGATAAAGATTGGCAGCAGTGCCTCTTTGAAGACAAGGAGGCGTTTGTTCTGGCCGATGAGCTGGGCTATAAGGAAGCCTATGTCGGTGAGCATGCCACTGACAAAGCCGAACGGGTCACTTCCTGCGTGGCGTTTCTGGCATGGATTGCCAGCGAAACGAAAAATATACGCCTTGGCACTGGCACGATTAATATGCCCAATTCGCACCCCGTCGCGGTGGCGAGCCAGATTGCGATGCTCGATCACATGCTCGATGGCAGGCTAAATTTTGGGATATCACCTGGCGGACTAGCCACTGATGCAGAGGCGTTCGGCAATCTCGACAATGACCGCAACCTCATGTTTCAGGAGTGCATCAATACGGTGCTCAAAATCTGGGAAAGCGAACCACCCTACAACATTAAGGGGGACTACTGGTCTGTTTCCACCGAGCGGACTGAACTTGTGGAGATCGGCCAGGGCATCATGCCCAAACCGCTGCAACAGCCGCACCCGCCGATTATTGTGATGGTGGTCGCACCCTATTCCAAAGGGATCACCGAGGCGGCTGCCCGCGGCTGGGAGCCGATGTCAGCTAATTTTCTGCTGCCTCAATGGGTGGCGACTCACTGGCCGAAATACGTTGAGGGATGTGAGCGGATGGGGCGCCCGGCTGATCCTGCCAATTGGCGAGTGGCGCGTTCGATCTTCGTTGCTGACGATCTGAAAAAGGCAAAGGAGTATGCGCTGGGCAGTAATAGCCCTTATCGTTTTTACTTCAGCCAGTTGCTGACCAAAATGAAAAAGCACGGTCGATCGAATCTGTTCAAGGAAGATCCGGATATGCACGATGACGAAGTCACGCTGGATTATGTACTCGAACGATGCGTGTTGTGGGGCACGCCAGACAAGGTCGCCGATGACATTCTGGCACTTCGCGAACAGATCGGCGACTTCGGCAGGCTGACCTATGCTGGCAAGGATTGGGTCGATGCAGACCTTGGCAGAAATTCTATGATATTGCTGGCTGAAAAGACCATGCCGATAGTCAATGCAGCAATTGATGCCGGATCGAGCAGCCGCATTGCAAGTTGATAAACGCCATAGATTAAGGCCGCCAACGCCGATAATCCCGACGAATTCAACTCGGCAGTTTCTCGTTGCCCACTCAAGCGGCACATGGTCTCACTAACCGACAGAATTCCCTATCAGGCTATCGTCGACAGGCCCGCGCTGAAATTCAGCGATGGCAAGCGGATGGCGGTGTGGGTGATCGTCAATGTGGAGCACTGGCGAATTGAAAACCCGATGCCGCGTACCGTGTTGCCACCGCCGATGGGGCAGCCGTTGTTACCTGATGTGCCCAACTGGTCGTGGCACGAATACGGGATGCGATCCGGATTCTGGCGCCAGCACAAGGCGCTGACCGATCGAAACATTCCGGCTACGCTGGCTATTAACGGCCATGTTTGCCAATCGTATCCGAGAGTGGCGAGTGCCGCATTGGAGGCCGGTTGGGAATTTATGGGTCATGGCTATTTCCAGGGGCCAACGCATAAACTGGAAGATCAGCGCGGGGCGATTGCTCAAACGATAGAGGCAATTACCGAGTTTAGCGGTGTGCCGCCGCGTTCCTGGGAGTGCCCGGGGCTAACCGAAACGGCCGAGTCCCTCGACTTGCTGCGTGAACAAGGTATTGAATACATCGCCGATTGGGTGATAGATGATTTACCGCAGGATATTGATACCCCGTTCGGCACCATCACCACTATTCCCTACACGGTTGAAACTAACGACATCGCTGTGTACGCGCTACAACAGCATCGATCCGATGAATTGCTGGTGCGCGGTATCGATCAATTCGACAGGCTATATCAGGAGAGCCGGGAGAATGCACGTGTGATGGCGATTTCGGTACACCCGTATATCACCGGTGTGCCGCATCGAATCAAATATCTGGAGCAATTGCTCGACTACATCGGCAAACATGAACATGTTTGCTGGATGACTGCCAGTGAAATTGGTGACTGGTATCGAGGACAGACGTCTTAAGTCGGTCTCCTGTATTGGCCTGAACCCCAAAATCGGGCACAAATATTGTCATTTCAGAGCTGTTCGCTCTCCTGTGTGCGGGCCTGCCCAAAAACAGCGCTGCTGTGCTGCAAATTGTGTGATTTCCGTCTGCCGAAATTAAAGTAAACCTACACGCTGCCGAGTTAGAGGAACAGAGTTTTCGCTCGCGAAACCGTTGCTGTGGTTTTCGCGCGTAGAAATTTGAACTGGTGGCCTTTTTCGACGGGTTGCCGAATTGACTACAGGGCAGATTGCGATGCAATTAAACGAGGTACTGACTGACCGTCAGCAACGGGAATTGGAGTATCACAAGGACCACGCTGCCGCGAATGAGGCAGTGTTGCACGAGGATTTCTCATACGATGTGGTAGAACCCGGGCCGCGACGCTGGTGGAATCAGTACTGGGCAATGTACACCTACCTTTTGGAGAAAGACCTCGCAGGCAAGAAAGTGCTAATCATCGGCGCAGGCTTTGGAGAGGATGCGCTGGTTCTCGCCAAGGTGGGTGCAGAAGTTAAGGCGTTTGATCTATCGCCGGACTCTGTGTCGATTGCACAAAAGCGCGCAGAGAAAGAGTCACTGGATATCGAGTTTCGGCAGATGGCGGCAGAGAAGCTCGACTATGACAGTGATTACTTTGATATCGTGGTCGCGCGAGATATTCTGCATCATGTTGAAATTGAGGAGACGATGTCGGAGGTTAGACGAGTTTTGAAAAAAGGGGGCATCCTTTGCTTCAATGAAATCTACAGCCACTCAATTACGGATCGAATCCGATATTCGAAAATTGTAGATAAATGGCTATACCCGAAAATGACCAGGTTCATTTACCAGCAGGATAAACCCTATATTACCGAGGACGAAGAGAAGCTTTCGGAGAAAGATGTGAATTCGCTATTGGAATCCATTGAGATTCTGGAGTGTAGAAAATACTTCAATTGCGTTGTCACCAGAATTATTCCAGAGAGACTGGTTCTCATTAGTAAGCTTGACCAGGCGCTGTTGCGTGTATTGTCCGTGTTTGCGCCTTTGCTGGGTAGCCGGGTTCTGGTTGGTGGGGTAGTGGGGAAATAGATACGGTTATTTGAAGTGCGCGGCCACCCGATGTGCTCGGGTGGCTGCGATCCTGGCAGCTTATCAGGATCTAAAAGAAACCTGTTTACAAATCCCTGAGCCTGGTCTGGCGCCCGACAGGGTCAATGTGATTGATCATTGATCTGTTCAAGTCTTCCGTCTTTTGTCAGCTGAAACTGATCGAAATCATTCGCGAGAAACAGTGTGCCTGAATAATTTTGCTGTGCTTCGTGGCGAAGTGCTTCAATGGAGCCTTTTCCGGTCGCCTGAGTGTGGTATCGAGCGCTAAAATGCGTGAGCACGAGATTGGGAATGCCAGCGTCCCGGGCGAAACCAGCGATGGTGTCAGCGCAACAATGACCGACTTTTCTGGCTTGCTCGGCCATATCGCTTGCGAAGGTAGCTTCGTGCACTAACACATCGCATCCCGCGCTTTGCGTTGTGAGGAGATCCGGGCTGTCGTTGTCACCACAAATGATGATTTTCCTGCTGGTTTTCTCCGTATGGACGAAATCCACACTTTTGTAGGTTTTACCCTCTAATTCGATATCAGCTCCGGATCGTATTCTTCCCCACAGTGGGCCCTGAGGGATTTTGTGATGCGACAGTTTTCCAATGTCCAGTTTCACTTCATCGAGATTGTTAGTAAATATGTATGCATAGGAAGAAATTCTGTGCGAGAGTGTGGCCGTGGAGATTTGGATTTGACCGATTTCATAATCTGTCAGTGTACTTAGTGGTAAAACGATGATCTCATATTCAAGGTGTAAGTCAGTTGCACTGATGGTTAGCTTCAGCCAGTCGTCTAGACCTGCCGGGCCAAAGATCAGTAACGGGTCTTTGCGATTACTCAAACTTGCGCTCGCCAAAAGGCCCGGCAATCCATAGCAGTGATCGCCGTGAAGATGGGTGATAAAAATTGCTGCGAGTGAGTTGAGGGATAAGCTTGAACGCAAAACCTGGTGTTGAGTGCCCTCGCCACAGTCGATCAGATACCATTGCCTGCTCTGGTTTTCGATCAGTGCAATTGCACTGACATTCCGGGATTTTGTGGGTGTCCCGGACGAAGTGCCGAGAAATTGGATTTGCATAGCGCTCTCGTTTTTATCTGGCCG
>CAKZSB010000374.1 GCA_937920585.1 uncultured Granulosicoccaceae bacterium
GATTGCAAGTTCAGGCCTGCCCAGAAAAGCACGCACACAGGCACAGCGTTCAAGATCGGGTGCGGGGCAGTCGGCGGGCAGATCCTGTGGCAGGCCGGGTAGTCCGAATCGACGAGCAAGATCGCTGGCGCTGGCGCGCAGTATCTCTTCGGGCACGATGGTGTGGTGCATTAGCGGCAGTAAAATATTGTCCATCACCGAGCTGGATTCCATCCAGTTGCCACTGCTTTGTATGCGGGCAATACTGCGCCGCGCCTGCTGTGCCTTTAGCTGTCCCATCGCCGACCAGCTCTGCTCACGATAGAAAACGCTGTCTGCCTGCGCGCCCAGGCCGAGTAGCGCATCGGCAATGGCGGTTGTGCGGGTTTTTTCACTGCAGTGCAGCAGCACGAGTTCGCCGTGGTATAGCTGCAGATCCAGGCGCACGGACGGGTGCATGTCGATGGCGGGGATACGCAGTTGCCTGGCATCGAGCAGCGGGGCCGGTGTGTTGCCACTGATTGTCATCACAGCAGCACCGAAAACAGCGCGCTGATGGTAAACGTTGCCATCAGCGATACCACGAACGCTCGAGGCAAAATATTGCGTATGCCGAGCACGCCGGGTCTTACCTGCATGCCATACCAGATCGATAGCCAGCCGATCGTGTAGCCGGTCAGCAATGGTTTGACGATCAGCAGCAAGTGATCGGTCAGGGTCATGTTGCCGATCACATCTTCGACAAACGCGAGCGCTGAAAGATTGCTCAGGCCCGATACCGAGGCGACGATAAAACCACTCCACAGTGCGGTGTGCATAAACAACATCGTGAGCAGAAAACAGGCGATCGCCATGGCAAATGTGCGCGGCACCGTGATCAGCATCGTCGGGTCGATTCCGTGTGACTGCAAATAGCGCATGTGGCCGCTGGCGTTGAGCTGGCCGATATCGTCGACCATCGCGGCGCCGCTGCGGCCGATCAATATCAACGCACAGATGACCGGTGCGATCTGACGCACCAGTACCAGCACCAGAAATTCACCGATGCGATTTTCCTGTCCGGCGTAGTCGAGCCAGTAGATGATCTGCAGCACCAGTCCGCCTGCGACCAGCAGCGATGCAACCAGTACGGCCGGTATCGCCAGCACGCCGGTTTGATACAGCGTACGGCCAAACTCACGGCGCATGGTGCGGCGCCAGTTGCCAGGCGACAAGCCGCTTGTGAGGGTGGCACAATATTCACCTACCTGATGGCATAGACCGACGGTGGTATCTATCAGGAATCCGCCGAAGCGCTCGAACATGCCGGCGCGGCGCTGCAATCGGGCCTTGCTGTTCACGCGTGGCCACTGAGCAGGTAGGTTGAGAATTCGCCAACGCCTTCCAGGTAATGATGGCCGCGTTGCTGAAACAGATACTGCTGCTGCAGTTGCAGGTAAACCGGGCGAGTCACCTGGATCGCACCGGGCAAACTGGTATCGGCCATCTGTCCGGCCATCTGCACCGCTTCTCCCCAGAAGCTGAACGCACCATCGCCCATGCTGCCGCCAACGACAGGGCCTGCGTCAATGCCGATTCGAAACGCCAGCGGCGAATGGTGGCTGGCCAGTAAACGTTCGCAGATCGCCTTGCACTGCAAGGCAAATTCGGTGAGTTGCGCGAGCCCTTTGTCGTCGTGATCTGCGGGATCGATTGAGGCGATAACCTGATCGTTGAAGAATTTCAGATAGCCGATATCAAATCGGTTGGCGCTGCGATCTATTTCCGCCAGCACCCGCGACATGGTGCTTTCGGTGGAACCATCGCCGCTGATGCCAGCCAGCGCACCGGCATCGTTAAAGCGAATGGATAACACCGCCAGTTCGTCGATCACCTCGTTGCCGGATGCACCGGCATCACTACTGAGGCGATCGCGGAAGGCTGCGGCGCGGCGCGGATTCAAGCTGGTGTCGGCATTGCGCGCGCTGAAACGCGGAGCAGTTTTTTGTGTAACCGGCGCGGATGCGGGGTTGTCTGCAAGGCCTGTTCTGTGGTCGCCACCACGCTGATCGGTTTTCACCTGGTGGCGAATCGATAGCAGGTTGGCGATGGCGCGGGCAAAGTTCACGGTGTGCGGCGGCCAGTCGTCGCGGCTGCTGCCATCCTCCAGCCATAGCAGGCCGACACAGTCGTCATCACTTTCAATGGCGGCGCTCAGCAGGGCCTGACAGCCTGCCGGGGTGAGGTACTGGTGAGCCAGTGAGTTGAGTGCGCGGTCACCCGCCGCTTCAATGCTCGCCACTGGATCAAGGCTGTTGGTGAGCAGGTCAAAGGCGTCGGGGTGATTCTCGCGGGTGATGCGCATGCCCTCGGTATGGCCGTGGGTATCTCGATCAAAGCAGTCGATACAGATGAGGGTGTCGTGATCGTCGAGCTGCCAGACGCTGGCGCGCCGGGTTCGCGCGGCACTGACCAGCGCTTCGGTGACCGGTGCGAGAGTCTCATCGCGATCGCGAAACAGACTCGCGTGGGCTGCCAGTTCGCCAAATGCGCGGCCCTCTGCATCGAGCTGCGACTCGCGTTCCAGAATGCGGATCGCCTCGCGATCTGCGCTCAGACCCTGGCGAATCAGCAGCGCTGCCAGCAGTGCCGCGAGCGCGATCACACCGAGCCCCATTGCCAGGGTTTTGCTGACGTTATCGACCACGAAGCCGACAAAGTCGTCCTCCGGCACCACGACCAGCACCGACCAGTCGCGCTGAATCAGGCTGTTGAGCGACGAGGCTGAGCTGATGTAGCGTCTGCCATCGAGCGTGAAGTCACGCCGGCCGTGGCCTTCGACCTGGTAGCGGTCGAAGGCGCGATTAATGATCGGATCGTTGAGATCGGCCACTTGCGTCAGGCGGGTCTGGCCATCGTTTTCGCGCAACAGTTGCTCGCTGGGATGGGCAATCACACGACCCTGATCATCGACAATAAGCGCCGTGCCGGTCTTGCCAATGCTCAGCGAGCCCAGAAATCGGCTGATACTGGCGAGTGTAACGTCGGCACCGACCACCGCCTGCAGGTCGCCATTTTCATCGAGCAGTGGCACGGCACCGGTAATACCGGCAGTTTGCCCGGTAAAGAACGGGTAGACGTCGGTCCAGTACAGCCCGCCGTTTTGACTCGCGCCGGCGTACCAGGGACGTTTGCGCGGATCGTACTGATCCCACGGATCGATCTGGCGGGTCAGCACCCGGTTTTCCTGATCGCGACGGGTCAGCAAAATCTCCAGCTCGTCGGTCTGCTGCGCTTTCAGGCGGATGTATTTGGTCTCGAGTCCGTCGCTGCCGCGCCTGACCATCAGGAACTCGCCACGCTGATTGCCAACGTAGATTGCTGTCAGTTGTCTCGCGTTTTCAAGCAGGCCGAGGCCCAGCTTTTCGGTCAGTTGGGGCGGGATGCCGTCGGTTGCGGGCCCGGCGATCAGGTCTCGCGAGAGGCGAATGATCCCGGGTATCGGCGCCAGATAAGTGGTGACCTCGGTTTCGATGCGGCTTTGCAGATTGGTGATGACACCTTTGCTTAACGCCAGTGCATCCGCACGCATGGTTTTGTAGTCGTAGATCGCGATACAGATCAATGCCAGCAGAATAACCAGCACGACAGTCACCGGCAGCAGAATGCGCACATGTCTGCGTCTGGCAATGGCGCGAGCCTCTTCAAAACCCTGATACTCGAATCCGGATTGGGACATCGTTTTCTTTCTGCTCTGGATTCGGGGTCAGACCACCATCATGTGACGTGCAAGTCGCCGTGTGTTGTGCATCGATTTGTTCTGGGAATATAGCAACCGAAAAGCGATTCTG
>CAKZSB010000375.1 GCA_937920585.1 uncultured Granulosicoccaceae bacterium
TGATCCTGTGGCGACTGGCGCGCGATGGAAAGAATTACAGGGAGCAGCACCAACATCGCGAGGATACGCAGTAGGTCAGGGGTTTGACAAGCAATCAGGCGGTGCCAGAGCGCACCAGATACGGCCAGGGATGGCACGCCAGGGATTTTCATTTGCAGGCTTGAGTGACACCCCCGCAGGCGAGGGTGGTTGAGCCGCCGCTAAAACATCGCCTCCAGTCTGCTGTTCACTTTGATCTCCGCCACAGAAGCGCTGTCCGGTAGCGCCAAGGCATAGGCTGTCGTGTCCGCAATAGTCTGCGCTTCAATCTTGAACTCACCATCCGGGGTCTGTACGTGCGAAACCATATCGGTATCGACCAGTCCGGGGCATATTGCAGTGGCGCGTATACCGGCATCCCAGCCGTTTTGTCTGATCGCGTGTGTCAGCGCCATTGATGCAAACTTCGATGCCGAGTAACCCAGGCTGCCTTCCGACATCAGCCGTATACCGGACAGTGAAACAACATTGACCACCCGCCCGTGACCCGCGTCGCGCAGCGCCGGCAGCGCAGCGCGTACCAGCCGCAGCGGACCCTTGAAATTCACCTCCCACATCGTATCCATTTCATCTTCCGATCCGGTTTCGATGTCGGCCGGGAAAATTACCCCGGCATTCATTACCAACGCATCGATACGGCCGTAGTGAGCGCGCGTGGCTTCAACCCACTGGCTTGAAGTGCCTGCATCCTGTGCCTGCCATTCGTGCGTGATCGCCTCGCCGGCCAGTGCAGAGGTATCGATGCTATCCGGCTTGCGCGCACCGAGGCTGAGCTTGTAACCGGCATCGCTCAATGTTTTTGCGATCGCAAGGCCGATGCCGCGATTGGCACCGGAGATCATGGCAACACGGCCTTTGGGGTCGAGCATGGTGGTTTCCTGTCGGGTCGGAACAACCAGATCATAACCATTTCAATGCACGGCTGCACAGCGGCCACAAGGCTGGCACTTTACGTTGCGCTCGACAATGCCGCGTCATGGCAGTCAGGTCCGGATGCGATCGATAATATCCGGCGCAATGTTCGTTTCACCTTCGTATGAGGCAAGATTTTGTTCGTATGATAAAAACCTTGCGCATTCGAACAAAACACGGATAATTCGTCGCGCTGGTTTCTTTCACATTGGGGGATAAATGAAAACCAAACTTGCGATAGCGATTGCGGCCGCAACGCTTACCTTTTCTACTGTCGGGACTGCGGGTCCGGCGGAAGCGGAAAAGTGGATTAACGATGAGTTTCAGCCATCGACACTTTCATCCGATGAGCAGATGACCGAGATGGAGTGGTTCATCAAGGCGGCGGAGCCTTTCGCCGGTATGGAGATCAATGTGCTCTCCGAAACCATTCCCACCCACGAATACGAATCCAAAACGCTGACCAAAGCGTTTGAGGAAATCACCGGTATCAAGGTCAACCACCAGTTGCTCGGTGAGGGCGAGGTGGTGCAGGCGGTGCAAACGCAAATGCAGACCAAGCGCAACCTCTACGATGCCTACATCAACGACTCCGATTTGATCGGCACACACTCGCGCCTGCAACTGGCGGTCAACCTGACTGACTGGATGGAAGGTGAGGGCGCCGATGTCACCAACCCGATGCTCGACGTCGATGACTTCATGGGCAAGTCTTTCACCACCGGCCCTGACGGCAAGCTTTATCAACTCCCCGATCAGCAGTTCGCCAACCTCTACTGGTTTCGCAAGGACTGGTTTGATCGCGAAGATCTGCAGGCACAGTTCAAGGAAATCTATGGCTACGAACTGGGTGTGCCGGTTAACTGGTCCGCCTATGAAGATATCGCCGAGTTCTTTTCCGTTCACGTGAAAGAAATCGATGGCGTGCAGATCTATGGTCACATGGATTACGGCAAGCGTGCACCGGATCTTGGCTGGCGCATGACCGATGCCTGGCTGTCGATGGCTGGTGCCGGCAGCAAGGGCCTGCCCAACGGAATCCCGGTTGATGAATGGGGTATTCGCATGGAAGCCGGCACTTGTAATCCGGTGGGTGCGTCTGTTTCCCGCGGTGGTGCAGCCAACGCGCCTGCGGCGGTTTACGCCATACGCAAGTGGGATGAGTGGCTGCGTAAATATGCACCTCCCGGCGCTGCCAGTTACGATTTCTATCAATCCCTGCCAGCACTTTCCACCGGTAACGTGGCACAGCAGATCTTCTGGTACACCGCGTTTACCGCATCAATGGTTGCTTCAAAAGAAGATGGCAACAACACGGTTGATGATGACGGCAATCCGTTGTGGAGAATGGCGCCATCACCGAAGGGCCCTTACTGGGAAGATGGACAGAAGCTCGGTTATCAGGATGCCGGTTCCTGGACGCTGTTCAAGTCCACCCCGGTTGATCGACGCAAGGCAGCCTGGCTGTATGCGCAGTTCGTGGTCTCGAAAACAGTCTCGCTTAAAAAGACCCACGTTGGTCTCACTCCCATCCGCGACAGTGATATTCGCCACGAGTCTTTCACCGAGCGTGCACCGAAACTGGGTGGCCTGGTGGAGTTCTACCGCTCGCCCGATCGCGTTCGCTGGTCACCCACTGGCGTAAACGTTCCGGATTACCCGAAACTTGCGCAGATCTGGTGGCAGCAAATCGGCGACGTTAACTCCGGTGCGTTCACACCGCAGGAAGCGATGGATCGACTGGCCAGTGAAATGGATCAGGTGATGGCTCGCATGCAGTCTGCCGATGAAAAGGCCGGCACTTACGGCGGCTGTGGTCCTCGCCTGAACGAGCCGAAAGATCCTTCCGAGTGGTTGAATATGGAAGGCTCACCAAAGGCCAAGCTCGACAACGAAAAGCCGCAGGGCGAGACCGTCAACTACGACGAACTCGTCAAGCGCTGGGCTGAATCCGGCTAGCCTGATCGTTTAGCGTTGCCAATGGCCGGGGAGCGTTTCCCCGGCCAGTTCCCAATTTCCTGCCCTAAATGCCCCACACACATCACCAAGACCGCCTGTCCGCGCGCCAGCGCTCGATCCTCGATTTCGCCAATGCCCAATCTCAGGTGCTGGTTGATCCGCTCGCTGAAGCCTTCGATGTCACACCGCAGACGATTCGCCGTGATCTGAATCAATTGTGCGAGTTGCAGTTGTTGCGGCGTATTCACGGCGGTGCGATCGCACCAACCAGTGTGGCCAACATGGGTTATACCGCACGCCAGCGCGTATCCAGTGAGGGCAAACGCCAGATCGGTGCGCGTGCAGCGCAGATGATCCCCGACGATTCATCGCTTTTTATCAACCTGGGTACCACCACCGAACAAGTGGCTGCACATCTGGTTGATCACACCTCGATGCTGGTGATCACAAACAATATTAATGTGGTAACGATTTTGCGCGACAGCGAAGGCATCGACCTGATGACCGCTGGCGGGCGTGTGCGGCGCGAAGATGGCGGTATCGTCGGCACTGAAACCGAACAGTTTTTCAATCAGTTCAAGGTGGATTTCGCCATTATCGGGGTATCGGCGATCGAGCCTGACGGCACCCTGCTCGAATACGACCCCCGCGAAGTGAATGTGACCCGAGCCATTATTGCCAATGCCCGCGCGGTGATGCTGGTGGCCGATGTGAGCAAGTTCAAACGCAGTGCGCCAGTGCGTGTTGCACCAATCGATGCGCTGACCTGGGTGGTGACAGATCAACCTCCCGCCCCGGAATTTGCTGAATGTTGTGCTAGAAATAACGTTGAAATAGAAGTTGCCTGCGCCGCAGCACCCCTGTGAGCGCACAAATCTCTTTTCCCACTAACAGAGTGCCGCGATTTGGCGATTGAGCTAAGGCAGGTCAGCAAGCGCGAGGGCGCGGATCAGCATATCTACGAAACCAGTCTGGCATTGCAGCCGCAGGGCTTCAATATATTGCTCGGTACGACCCTGGCCGGCAAAACCACACTGATGCGCCTGATGGCGGGGCTGGAGCTGCCCAGCAGCGGCGAGGTCTGGTTCGATGGCCGCAACGCCACCGGTGTGGCGGTGCAGAAACGCAATGTCTCGATGGTCTATCAGCAGTTCATCAATTATCCGAACATGACCGTGTTCGAGAATATCGCCTCGCCATTGCGTGTGGCGGGTGCCAGCCGGCGCGACATTCGCAGCCAGGTCGAGCGTGTCGCCGAGTTGTTGCAACTGGGGCCTATGCTTAAACGCAAGCCGTCCGAGTTGTCTGGTGGCCAGCAGCAACGCACGGCACTGGCGCGCGCGCTGGTTAAGGATTCCGAGCTGGTGCTGCTCGATGAGCCGCTGGCCAATCTCGATTACAAGCTGCGCGAAGAGCTGCGCGAGGAGCTGCCGAAGCTTTTTCGCGACAAGGGGGTGACCGTGGTTTATGCCACCACCGAGCCCTCTGAGGCGCTGTTGCTGGGTGGCCACACGGCCACACTGGACGCCGGGCGAGTCACGCAATTTGGCGTTACCGGTGAGGTGTATCGTCAGCCACGCGATCTGGTCAGCGCACAGGTGTTTTCCGAGCCGCCGATGAATCTGGCCACTGCCAGTGTCACCGCCGGTCAGGTCATGCTGAAAGGCGGCGTTGGCTGGGCCGGGCCGCAATGGCTTGAAGATCAGCGCAATGTCACTGTGGCAGTGCGCCCGCACCACTTGTTGCCAACACCTGCCGGTGGATTGCAGGTTGCGATTGAGGGCTCTGTGCTGGTGGCCGAAATCAGTGGCTCGGAGAGTGTTATTCATCTGGATATCGATGGTCGCACCTGGGTTTCGCAATCCCATGGTATTCATCCGTATGCCACCGGTTCGACGGTGCAGGTGTACATTCAAACAGAGCACTGTCTGTATTTCGATGCCGATGGCAGATCACTCATGCCGAACGACCGGGGTGCTAACTAGATGGCGCGAATCACGCTCGACAATTTGCGCCATAGTTATCAGGCCGCGCCAAAGCGCGATGAAGACTACGCGCTGCAGCAAGTTGATATCGAATGGCAGGACGGAGGCGCCTACGCGCTGCTGGGGCCATCCGGCTGCGGCAAAACGACACTGCTGAATATTATCTCCGGCTTGCTCAATCCCACTCAGGGCCGAATCCTGTTCGATGATGTCGATGTCACCAGGCATGCAGCAGACCAGCGCAACATCGCCCAGGTTTTTCAGTTTCCGGTGATCTACGACACCATGACGGTGCGCCAGAATCTGGAATTTCCGCTGCGCAACCGAAACGTTGAACCCTCGATTATCAATCAGCGGGTGGCAGAAATTGCCGACATGCTTGATTTGACTGACACGCTCGATACTCGCGCCAGCGGGCTAACCGCAGACGGCAAACAAAAGATATCGCTCGGCCGCGGGCTGGTGCGCTCTGATGTAAACGTGATCATGTTCGACGAGCCGCTGACGGTAATCGACCCGCATTTAAAATGGGTCCTGCGCTCCAAGCTCAAAGAGCTGCATCAGCGAATCGGTACCACCATGATCTACGTCACCCACGATCAAACCGAGGCGCTGACATTCGCTGATCAGGTGGTGGTGATGTACGAGGGCCGGGTGGTTCAGACTGGTACGCCGGTGGAATTGTTCGAGCGACCCCAGCATACCTTCGTCGGTCATTTTATCGGCTCACCGGGCATGAATCTGCTGCCGTGCTCAATCGATGCCGGCCAGGTGCTTTTTGAAGGTATTCCGATTCGTACCTGCAACAGTCCACCGCGCGATGCGGTGAAGGGTGAAACACAGATTGGCGTGCGGCCCGAGTTTGTCTACTTCAGCCAGACCGGTCTGCCGGTAGAGGTGAGCCGGGTGGATGATGTGGGGCGTTATCGTATCGTTGAGGTGGCGCACGGGGCACACAGAATGAAAATGCTTGTCAGTGGCGAGCAGGCCATTCCGCAAATGTCGCCGAAGGTGGATTTCAATCCCGAATTCACTACGCTCTACGCCGACGGCTGGGCAGTCCGATGAGCAGTAAAACAACCAATCAGAAAGCCTGGTTTTTTGTCCTGCCGGTGGTGTTGCTGGTTGCGTTTAACGCGATCATCCCGCTGATGACAGTGGTGAACTATTCGGTCCAGGAAACCTTTGGCGACAATGTGTTTTTCTGGGAGGGCGTTACCTGGTTTGAGCAGGTGCTCAATTCCAGCCGCTTTCATGATTCGCTCAAGCGGCAGTTTCTGTTTACCGGCATCATACTGGCGATCGAAGTACCGCTGGGTATTGCCATCGCGCTGGCGATGCCGCGGCGCGGGCCCTGGGTGTCAGTGTGTCTGGTTTTGATGGCGCTGCCGTTGCTCATTCCCTGGAATGTCGTCGGTGCGATGTGGAACATTTTTGCACTACCGGATATTGGCCTGCTGGGTCGAACCATCAACGCGATGGGCATCGACTACAACTTTACCCAACAGCCCGTGGGCGCGTGGTTTACCACAGTGCTGATGGATGTGTGGCACTGGACATCACTGGTGGTGCTGCTGTGTTATGCCGGGCTTTGTTCTATCCCAGACGACTACTATCAGGCGGCCCGAATAGACGGTGCCGGTGCCTGGGCTGTGTTTCGCTACATTCAGCTGCCGAAAATGAAGCGGGTATTGACGATCGCGATATTGCTGCGGTTTATGGACAGCTTTATGATCTATACCGAGCCGTTTGTATTAACCGGCGGCGGCCCTGGTAACTCAACTACCTTTCTGTCGATTGATCTTGTCAAGATTGCACTGGGGCAGTTTGATCTCGGCCCCGCTGCCGCCATGTCGCTGATCTACTTTTTAATCATACTGCTGGTGTCATGGGTGTTCTATACGCTGATGATGCGCAACGAGGATCAGTGATGGGGCGCTACAAGTGGCTGGTTCCAACGATATACATTGTGTTTCTGATGCTGCCGATATACTGGTTGCTGAATATGTCGTTCAAAACAACGAACGAAATACTGGGGACATTTTCACTGTGGCCACGTGAGTTCACACTGGAAAACTACCGCACTATCTTTACCGATCCCACCTGGTACAACGGCTACTTCAACTCACTGGCCTATGTACTCGTTAACATGGTGATATCGGTGCTAGTGGCGTTGCCCGCAGCTTATGCCTTTTCGCGCTATCGTTTTCTGGGCGACAAGCACCTGTTTTTCTGGTTGCTGACAAACCGTATGGCGCCGCCAGCGGTTTTTGCCTTGCCGTTCTTTCAGTTGTATTCAGCGATTGGATTGTTCGATACGCACTTTGCCGTGGCGCTGGCGCATTGCCTGTTTAATATACCGCTGGCGGTCTGGATTCTGGAGGGCTTTATGTCGGGCGTGCCGAAGGAACTCGACGAGACAGCCTATATCGATGGTTATTCGTTTGGTCGATTCTTCGTCAAAATCTTCATACCGACCATAACCGCGGGCATTGGCGTGGCCGCGTTTTTCTGTTTCATGTTTTCGTGGGTGGAACTATTGCTGGCCAAAACGCTCACATCGGTTGCAGCCAAGCCGATAGCCGCCACGATGACACGCACCGCCAGCACCGCCGGTTACGAACTTGGCCTGTTGGCCGCTGCCGGATCACTCACCATCATTCCGGGCGCGATTGTGATTTACTTCGTGCGCAACTATATCGCTCGCGGCTTCGCGTTGGGGAGAGTCTAGTGGATTTATCCTGGATGGCCTGGACCTGGCCAACCGCCGCGTTTTTCATTTTTATACTGGTCGCGCTGATCACTATGGGCGTATGGGAACGGGTGAGTCCGGGGGGTAACCCCAGGCGGGGCATTCTCGGGCTCGATACCACGCGTGGAGATCGGCTGTTCATTTCGATTATCGGCAGCGCTTTTATTCATTTGGGCTGGCTGGGAATCATGGGCACACCGCTGTGGGGAGCGGTCGCGATATCGATTGTCTTCGCACTAGTCGTTTTTATCTGGGTGTAGGCCAAATGCGGGCACATACAAGCGGTTTGCAAACAACGGGGTATCAGGCGTGACAGACACTAAAACCGTAGATTTGGTAGTAATCGGCGGCGGTATAAACGGTGCCGGTGTGGCGCGTGATGCCGCAGGGCGGGGCCTGAGTGTGTTGCTGTGTGAAAAAGATGACCTGGCAATGCACACGTCATCGGCCAGTACCAAACTGATTCACGGTGGCTTGCGCTACCTGGAACACTACGATTTCAAACTGGTACGCCACGCGCTGCAAGAGCGCGAAGTACTGTTGCGCAGCGCGCCGCATATCATCTGGCCGCTGCGATTTATATTGCCCCATCATCGCGATCTGCGCCCGCGCTGGATGATACGCCTGGGCTTGTTTCTGTACGATCACATCGGTGGGCGAAAAATGCTGCCGGCCTCGCACTCGGTGAATTTGCGCAAGCATGTCAGTGGTCAGAGCCTGAAAGATCAATACACCAGCGGTTTTGAATATTCCGATTGCTGGGTGCAGGATTCACGGCTGGTGGTATTGAATGCACAGGATGCCGCCGAGCGCGGTGCCGATGTGCGGGTGCGCACCGAGTGCACCGACCTTACCGCCACTGATGATGCCTGGCAGGTGGAGCTGTTCGATAAATCAACCGCGCAGAAAACGGTTGTAACCGCGCGTTCTGTGATCAATGCGTCCGGGCCGTGGGTTGAAGCCACGCTCGATCTGCAGCAAAGCAACAAAAGCCGCCACGGTGTGCGCCTGGTCAAGGGCAGTCACGTAATCGTACCGAGGCTCTTTAATCACGACTACACCTACACATTTCAGAATGCCGACGGTCGCGTTTTGTTTGCCGTGCCTTACGAGCATCACTACACCTTGCTCGGTACTACCGATATCGAAGTCGAGGGTGATCCCGGTGCAGTTGATATAGAGCAGCGCGAAATTGACTACATCTGCGAGGCGGCGGGCGAGTATTTTGAAAAACCGATTGATCCCGCCAGTGTGATCTGGAGCTACGCCGGTGTGCGGCCGCTGTACGACGACGCATCCGAAAATGCCAGCCATGTAACGCGTGATTATGTTATTCACATGACTAAAAGCGGGCCGCCGATGATCTCGATCTTTGGTGGCAAGATAACGACGTACCGAAAATTGTCTGAAGAAGTGGTGGATATGGTGTTGCCGGCATTGCAGAAAAGTGCCGATGCCTGGACAAGCCGTGCACACCTGCCCGGTGGCGACATTGCCAATGCCGACTTCGACACCTTTCACAGTGAATTGAAATCGCGTCTGGCCTGGATGCCCGAGGCCGTGCTCGCCGACTATGCACGCAACTACGGCACCCGGATCGATGATCTGTTGGCCGGTGCTGAAAGTGTTAGCGATTTGGGCGAGGATTTCGGCGGAGGGCTCTACGAAGTTGAAGTGCGCTATCTGGTCCGTTCTGAATGGGCAAGAACAGCAGACGACATCCTGTGGCGCCGCTCGCGAAAAGGATTGCACGTGAGTGCCGCGGGTATCGCGAAACTCGAGCAGTGGATGCAATCGAACGGAGAGGCAGTGGTTGCGGCCTGACTGTTCGCGGCAAAGTGCAGCAACTGGTTTTGAAATGTCACAGCGGAAAACAAGATGAAACTGATTGATGGTTTGTTGGCTGCAAGTACCCTGGCCATAGCTGCGAATGTAATGGCCCACAGTGGTGCCACCGGTATCGTAAAGCAACGCATGGATGCGATGGTTGAACTGGGTGATCATGCCAAACTGCTCGCCAGCATGTTCAAAGGTAAAACCGCGTTTGAAGTGCAGTCGGTTCGCGATGCGGCAGATTCGTTCGTCAGCCACGGGCGACAGATGGCCGAGTGGTTTCCGGATACCGAAAATAGCCGGTACGGCCATAAGTCACAATCGAAACAGGTAGTTTGGGAACAGTGGGATGACTTCGTCGAAGAGGTGAATGATTTTATTGCCGCCAGCGAAACCCTGCAGGCAAAAGCGCAGACCACCGATGACGAAGCGGAGCTAAGAAAGGCTTTTTTTGCCACCGCCAAAGGATGCAAGAGCTGCCACAAAGTGTACCGAAAACCAAAATCGAAGTAATACTCGCGCA
>CAKZSB010000376.1 GCA_937920585.1 uncultured Granulosicoccaceae bacterium
AACATGCGTGCAATGCCACGGCCGCGAAATCGTTGATCGACGTAAATCGAATCTTCGACCAGAAAGCGATAGCCCTCGCGCGGGCGGTAGGCGCTGGCATTGCTGTAGCCGACTACCTGATTGTCAATTAGCGCTGTTAGAAATGGATAGCCCTGTGCCTGCAGTGTTTTGAATTTTTGCAGCATTTCTGGAGTTTCAGGTGGCTCGTATGCCCAGGACGCAGTGCCGTGTGTGACTTCGTTGGCGAAGATTTCGGTGATGGCGGGAATGTCTTCAGCATGCGTATCACGCACTGTGATTAAGGCCGCGTCAGTCATTGGATATCCAGCAGGAACGCATGATCATACTTACGTTGGGACGAGAAGCTAAATGTAGACCGGCCAGATCGCGAAAAGCAAGGCGGCCCTCTGACGTGTTCCCGGATCGGGGATCTGGTCCCACTGGCTTCGGTTCACGTAAAAATACAAGGGTAAACAGGGTAACGCACAATAGCCAGCCCCTCAGAAACTATGCCCCCTGCAGGCCACCCTTCGGTGGTGGTGGCACGACATCATCAACCGAATCCGCGGCGGCCGCTGCAACCGCTTTGAGTTCATCATCTTTCAACGGTGTGTCTTTATCGAGGCCCGGTATGTGCACCATTACCTGCTTGCGGGCAAACGGGATACCGGCTTCCTCAAAAGCTTTTTGCACGCGCACGAAGACCTCTTTGCGAATGGTGTACTGCTTACCGGGTTTGGCCATGAACTTGCCACGCACGACCAGGGCGTTCTCGTCGACTTCGGCCACACCCTGTGATTTGAATGGTTGCAGAAAGTCCGGGCCGATGACTGGATCTTCCAGCAGCTCCTGGCCAATCTTCTTGAAGATCTTTTTTACCTTGTTGACGTCGGTATCGAACGGCACGCGAAAGCGTAACTTCAGAATAGCCCAGTCGCGGCTATAGTTGGTAACCTGCGGGATCTCGCCGTAGGGAATGGTGTGGACCAGCCCTTCGTGATGGCGCAGGCGAAGTGATCGCAGCGAGATTTTCTCAACCGCACCCTGAGTGCCGCCTACATCAATAGTTTCGCCCACGCGAAATGCATCGTCGGCCAGAAAAAACACGCCCGACACAATATCCTTTACCAGCGTTTGCGCACCAAAACCAATCGCCAGACCCAGCACACCAGCTCCCGCCAGTATCGGCCCGATATTAAAACCCATGATGTCCAGAATCAGAATGACTGACATCACCGCAATCAGCACTTTGGATGTCTTGTGAATGATCGGCAGCAGGGTGGCCACGCGAGACATACTGGAAGCGCCGTCCTCACCGGCATCGAGATCTATTGCGGCGCCGGCCTCGCCACTTTCTTTCGCCATCCAGCGACCGATGAATATGGTTACAAGCTCCCATAGAATGTAAGACAGCGCGACCACAAAGAACATTTCAATCATTTTGCCCGCCGCCTTGGCGCCCAGGCCGGACTGTGCAATGCCCATCGCATCGACACCCCACATCCGCCCCAGCGACAACAGCACCACGCCTACTACCAGCACTCGGCCGACGCGCAACAGCCCTTGCTGCATATCGCGACGTGCCTTGCCAGCCGATTCGGATTCATCATCCGCCGCACTGATTCCCTTACCCACAAAAAGGGAGATATTCGCATCGACGCCGGGCCATAGAAAGATCACGACAAAGGTCACATAGACAGCGGCTGTGGAATAGGTGGCCACGTCGGTAGCGGCAATCACTACTTCAACGAAAAAGTATTTGCTGATGATCAGGATTATTGCAATCTTCGGCCAGTGCCGGGCAAACCAGGTTGGCGTTTGTGATATTTCCATACCGATCACACGACTCACGCGCAGCCGGTTTTCAGTCAGCACTTCTGACAGCCCGATGCGGTTGTACCAGATTACCCAGGCCGCCAGCAGGTACATCGACAGGTTCATCATGAAACCCAGTGGCGCCATGTATTCGAAACCACCATAATTCTGCTCGCCGATGGCCAGGAACAGATAAAACAGGTTGTGCATGCCTACAATATAACCGGCCAGCAGTGAAAAGCTTATGGTTATCCGCATGGCACGTGCATCAGTCGTTTTGCAGATGCGAAGATCCGGACGCGTGGGCGCAAAGAAGAAGCGGCAGACAACAAATGCCATCCAGGTGGCGAAGACGACCATTTTAACGATCGTTGCAATGCCATAAGGATAGCTACCCACCTCATAGTTAGACGCGATTACAATCGAGCTGACAATGCCAAACGCTACCACGCCTAAAACGTCCATCGATAAGCGCGTGTACAGAATTCGCAGGATCGTTGAAAGTTTGTCGGAGCTTTCCGCAATCAGCGCTTGTTTGCGTTTGCGAAACAAGAACGCGACGATCCGCTCGGCAACTACACCGGCAACAAGGGCCAGGATACAGTGCAACAGCAAAAGGCCATAGCTGCCAGCTGAAATGGAACGCTCGATGACTTCGTCGATTTTGCCTAGTATCGACGGTATAGTCGGCAGGCCGATCAGTGACGATTTCATACGTTGCCCGTATGTGTTGAAGCCCGCGGTCAACGCCTGCAGCGCACCGCCCTGTTCGCTTGCCTGTGCATCGGCTTCAGCCACTGCATCGAGCCGCTGGATCAGCAACTGGCGCACATCGTCATCGCTCATTTGCGAAACCAGATCGCGAACAACCTCTTTGCTGAGCGGTTCGCCGCTGCCAATCACACTGGCCGGACTGTCTGTAGCCGGCGTCGATTGCTGCGAATTTGCGATCCCTGGCAGCAGCAATAGCATCATCAGGGCAAATACAAAACTTCGAAGCAGGGCTGACAGGCTGATTGGGTGGTTCATTGCAGTTGGTGTGGGGGAGCGTCTGCCCAGCTTACCAGACCTGCGCGTAACCGTAACGCGTGGCACTTGCCCATCGCGGTACAAGGCGCGACACTGGCTGATAACAATCGAAATACCAAGCCGGGCTCGGCGATTACAATCGACGTTCTCAAGCGCTCCCGCAGGTACAGAACCGTGGGCAGAATCGATTGGCTCAGTTCGCGACACAGAACGGGCAAACCCGAAGCGTGGCATAGCTGGTCAAGATAACATTCCTTCACTTACGCCTCGCTAACGCGTCGGGCTACCCCAAAAATGCGATGTCTATGGATAACTATTGGATAAACGAGCTCATTCGAACAGCTGCGCTGCTGGTCACCGCGTATGCGCTGGGCCGCCTGGTCATTAATCGTGGTGTAAAGGTTAACTACACACGAAAAATTCTGCACTTCATTCTG
>CAKZSB010000377.1 GCA_937920585.1 uncultured Granulosicoccaceae bacterium
CCACCCCAGTTCAACTCCATCTGATCTACCGAATCCAGTGACACCATCGCGCTCGATGCGCTAAGCATAAAACTCACCGACTCGCTGAACACACCCGATGTGGCGTTCACGGTTATTTCATAATCGCCCGCTGTCACCGGCGCAAGCCTCACACTCGCTGTGCCATCCTGGTTGTCGGTGAGCGTTGCAAACGACGGCAGCTCCGATCCGTCAAAACTCACCGCCGACGGCTCATCACCGCTCGCCTCGACCTGCACCACTCGAACCTCGCCCACATCCATCGATACGTCCGCCAGATCACCCAGCTCAAATGGTGTGTCTATTGAACTGTCATCATTCGCCGCTCCCGGCGTCGGGTTGCCAAAGTAGGCACCCTCTCCACTCGCATCCCTTCCATACGAGACGTCATCGAACTGCCCTGGATACTCCGGCGAATACTCACACACCGGCTGACCGGCCGGATTGAATACCCCAAGATACTCGCCCCCTTTGCCCAGCTTGAAATTGCTATGCGCCGGCGGACCCTGTTTGTCATCTCCGCTGGCAAACAGCACCAGATACTCATCCGCGCCCAGCGTGCCTGAGTCAAAGCACCACTGACCCGGCTCCCCGGCTGTGTCTGTCAGGCACCAACCCGACAGCGACAGGGTGCTGTCACCGGGATTGTGTAGTTCGATCCAGTCCGGAAACACGCCGTTCTCATCCATTATCACGGCCTGGTCTGCCGCCATGAATTCGGTCACGCACAAACTCGGCGGCACTTGCGGATCCACATCGCCCACTGTGATCAGGAACGTCTGGCTGTCGTCGAACCACTCGTTGGCCACCGCTACCGTAACCCCGTACACCCCGGCCTCAGCCGGCGATGACGCGATCAATTCCAACTCGCCATTTGCAAATGCACCCAGTTCCACAAACTCGGGTAACACTGATGCGCTGAAATCCAGTGAATCCAGCGGCAAACCGCTGATGCTCACGCTCAACGGCAGTACCTCACCGACTTCCATCGTTACATCCGCCACCGGACCGATCGCCAGCGGAACAACGATTGAAGCATCTGCATTGGCCGCACCGGGAGTCGGCTCGCTGAAGTACGCCCCGTCGCCCTGCGCATCGTCTCCGTATGACAGATAATCGTATTGCTGCGGGTATTCCGGCGAGACCGAGCACACCTCTTGACCGGATGGATTGAAGATCCCCAGATACTCACCCCCTTTGCCCAGTTTGAAGTTAGTGTGATAGTTGGGCGATTGCCGATCGTTGTTGCTGGCGAACACCACCAGATAACCGTTGCCTTCGATCGAACCCGATTCAAAGCACCACTGATTCGGCTCGTCGGCTTTGTCTGTCAGGCACCAATTGGCCAGCGACACGGCGCTGTTACCCGGATTGTGCAGCTCTATCCAGTCTGGAAATTCCAGAGCTTCATCGGCCAGCACATCCTGGTCGGCGGCCTGAAATTCGGTAATGCATATCGACCCGGCACCGCCCGACTGTGGCGCTACTGTGATCGTGATCGAGCCTGAACTCTGTTTTTCTGTGTCATCTGCGATCAGTTCAAATTCATAGGTGCCGGCCTGATCAAATGTGAATACCGATGTCGTCAGCCCCGATGCGTTCAAATCAACTGCCGGCAACGCGACACTGGCACCGGCACTTTGTACCCAACGGGCGCTCAGCTGCCCGTCCGCCGGACGTCCGTCGTCCGTCACTTGCACCTCGACGCTCACACTGGCCTGCGGCAGGACGATCGTTTGATCACCACTGAGCGTTACCTGCGGGGCGCTGTTGGATACCGGGTCGACTGAACCGCCTGTCTGATTGGCCAGCAGTTGCACTTCGGCTGGGGACAACAAACCGGCATACGCTCTGACTTCATCTATACAGCCGCTGAAGTTGCGTTCCCCTTGCATCGAGCCAATACGCCACTCTGTGCCCATCGCGTAGCTGATTTCGTCGGTGGCGGCCGCGCTACCGACATTGACGCCGTCAACGTGGATTGAAAATCCTGCCTGCGGGTCATAGCTGCCAACTACGTGATGCCAGTCGCCGTCGTACAAACTCTGCGGCAGTTGTGACGGGATTACGTTCAAACTCGGCCAGGTGGTTCCGTCCCATATGTACATCACCAGTGAGCCATCGCGTTTGATATACAGGCCGGCACTGTCGCCAAATCCGGCGATCCAGCCCCATTTCTCTATATCCAGTGTCGGTTTGATCCACGCGGACAGGGTCAGTGTGGCGGGGTTGGGCACGGCGCCATCGACCGCGACTATTTGCTGCAGCGGCTGGGCACTCAGACACACCCCGCCCGCTTGCTGGCCCGCGCCCCATAAGTTCTCTGACAGGGTGCCGGCGCTGTCGTTGTGGCTCGCGTCGCTCGCGCTCAGTCCACTTCCATCGTCCAGCGGCCAGTAACCGATCAACGGGGTTTGAATCGGGTTGTCGAACACCAGTTGCGCCGGGCTGTCACCCTGGTTTGCCACCCAGAACGCCTGCCACGGTTGTAGCTCGGAGGCGCTGCTCAGCAGGCGGTACTGCGAACCATCGTAGGTGAACAGGGTGTCGGCAACCTGGCCGGCGGCGGCCGCCTGCGCCGGGCTGCAGCCACTGCTGCAGGCGCCTGTCTCGGTGATTATCGTGGTGTTGCCAAACGGCTGCGCAAACTCGTACGGGTAACCGAGCATGTCCCACGTGGGGCTCTGATCGGGTAGTTTGGCTATCGAGGTACCAAAGCAATCGCCCGCACAACTGGCAAGCGACTGATCCGGGGTGACTTTGGCGCCACCGGGCAACGGAATTTCAACTTCCGCCCCTTCGTTTAGTATCCAGTAGCCGCGGCCCTGTACCAGCGGCTCGTCCAGCGATACCGGCAGATAGGCGCCCGAGTCGAGTTTGAAGACCACCCAGTTTTCGGCGTAATCGCCAGCTTCCAGGTAATTCTGCGTGAATGATCTCAGCGTGATGTTCTGCATGTCGCGCGGTGGCGATATCTGCAACCACTCGCCCTGCTTGAGCAACAGGCTTCCGCCGTATGCGGGCATCATCGCCATCACGGGGACCAAAAACAACGCGCAGATGAAACTTGTGAGATAACGGTATTTCATAGGAAAACGACCTGCAAATGCTAACTGGAAGGTAGTACACCTCATTCACCCGGCGCTTGCGAAAACGTCTAACGAGACTGGCGTCACAAGCCCAAACTCTCCTCACCCAAAAAACACTTACTACCCGGCTGTCTGGTTCTCGATGTTATCATTTTTAACTATTCGCTATGGTAAAAAGCCAAATTCGCCAACACCGGGCGCGAGTAAGCAACATAGCTATCTCTACTGCCGCGCCAGAAGATTTGTCACTGCAATCTATTCGCTGCAACATAGACAAATCAACTGCCAACCCGCCACATGCGTCGTCCAGCAACACAATACGCGCTGCCCGCTGACAGGTAGAATCCGCCCTGACCCCACAGCGAATCACTATGACCAATCGAATCTATGCCATCGGCGACATACACGGTGAGCTGGAAATGCTGCAACATGCCATCGACAAAATAGCGTCGGATGGAGGCGCCGGTGCACCAGTCGTTTTTGTCGGAGACTATGTTGATCGCGGCCCCCGCAGCCGCGAAGTAATCGATTTTCTGATTGAAGGACTGTCCAGCGGGAAGAACTGGATTTGCCTGCTCGGCAACCATGACCGCATGTTTACCATGTTCATGGAGAGCACTCCGCGCCGCGACCCTCGCCTTCGAATCGAATATTCGTGGCTGCACGATCGACTGGGTGGCAAGCAGACACTCGCCTCTTACGGCGTGGACATCGAAGCCCGACCTGACACTATGCATCGGCAAGCCAGATCTGCAGTACCCGCAGAGCACATCGACTTTCTCACTTCGCTGAAGTGTTCTCATCAGGTCGACGGGCTTTTGTTTGTACACGCCGGCATCCGCCCTGGCATTCCGATCGAACAACAAGATAGCAATGACCTGATCTGGATTAGACAGGAATTTCTGGAAGACAGCCGCCAACATCCCCTGCTGGTGGTACACGGACACACGCCGGTTTCTGAAGCCCGGCACTACGGCAATCGCGTAGCAATCGATACCGGCGCAGGTTATGGCAATCAGCTTAGTACGGCAGTTTTCGAGGGCACAAACTGCTGGCTACTCACCGATGCCGGCAGATCGGCACTGTTACCAGACCCGGCAGGCTGACTTCGAGCACATCTCTCGCCAACCGCCGCCGTGTACACAGCCAGCCACTCCGGTTATGCCAGGTGGATAACCTGCCCGGTCAGCAGATCCGCGGCGAAAACCGGCACAGCATAAAGTTTTTAACGCAAGTGGAATAAAACTCCACACTGGCGTGTTACTGCCTTTACTACCGTGCATCTGCGCTGGGTCAAACGGTTTGTTTCCTCCCGTTGCCCGGTTGCCAACCGCCGCCGGGGTCGGTCCCGAATACCGATGAGCCCGGCGGCGGGGCCTGCGTCGAAGCCTTCGACACAGGAGCCGCATTGTTAATCCTGGCGCCTGATCAACGAATCATAGACCGCCAAATTTACCGTTGCTGTTCTTTGCCTGTGTCGCTGGTAACAACGGCTCTATCACATCCCAGTGCTCAACAATCTTCCCGTCACTCACGCGAAACAAATCGTAGAACGACACCGCCTCACCGCCCAGGCTGCCTTCACTGATCGTCAATACGAAATTTCCCTCACCCAGAGTTTTGTGTCGGGTTTTGTAAACCATATTGATTCCCTGCTTTGCCATCGCCGCTATGGCTTCACCAAGTCCATCCAGGCCGTCTGCAATAACCGCATTGTGCTGCAGGTAACTCGTTTCACTGATGTACCGGCTTAGCTGGTCGTACTGGCCTTTTACCAGAATGGTCTCCACGAAATCCGTTACCAGCGATTTGTTCTCATCAGTTTTGTCGATATCTTCCACGTCAGTTGGACCGTCGAGCTGGGTGCGCCCGCTGGGGTTGGGTTTGTCTGCCTTTTGCTGCAAACTGTCCCAGTGTTCAACAATCAAACCCTGTTCAAATCGAAAGACATCGAAACCCACCTTGGGGCCAAAAAAGTTGTAATCGGTATGGGTGAACACAAAATCGCCATCCTGAAAAACCCTTTTAACATCTACTCTGGCACTGCCCTCGGGTAGTGCACGAAGAACTTCACCAAATCCTGACAGGCCGTCAGCCACGGCGGGATTGTGCTGAATATATTTTTCCGGATTAATGTAGGCAACCGCACTGGTGTCGCCGGTTTCGATGCTATTGAGCACTGCAACCACTTTGTCCTTGTTAGACAACTGTGCCGCGAATAAAGCTGACGACAGAATAGCAGCGCCGACAATCACGGTAGGGGCCAGGTAACGATAGTTCATGTAAGTCTCTTTCAGTATTGAATGGGCTACTAATACTGGAGATTCTCATCCATCGGCGGCAGGTTAAAATCTGCCTTAAAATGGTAAATATCGTCCGCACGCACGACCAACGTCCTGGATCACAACAAACGCCACTCAAGCTAAAGCCGAGCGTTTCTCTGAAAGTGCGACGGCGGCAGCTTCGTGTGTTTTCTGAAGTACTTGGTAAAATTGGTTACCTCGTCAAAGCCGAGGTCGTAAGCCAGTTCCTGAACCCGCTTACCCTCTGCGACCAGCCTGCGCTTGGCTTCGAGAATCGTATACGCATCGATCAACTGCTTCGCAGTTTGATCCGTCGCTTTCTTGCACAGGCTGTTAAGCCCTTTGTAGGTCAGGTGCAAATCACTGGCATAGTCAGAGGCATTTCTGGTTTGGGTAAAGCGCGCTTCAAGCAAACTGATAAATTGCGCAAATCGGGCTTGCTCTTCACTGCTCAGTCGCTGTCGGCCCTGTGCTGCCCGCTCTCGCTCGATCATCAAAAACAACGCTGAAAACACGAACATCGTGATTAGTGAATTGGGATCTCCGCTGCGGGTTTCGTGGTGTATCTCATCCAGCAATCGCTCACAACTGCGTGCAAGCCGCGGCGACACCTGAAACACCGGCTCGTAGTCCTGGCGCAGATAATCGGGAGAGAAAACCGGCATGTTCATGTTGACCTGCAGTTTTTCAACAAGATGTTCGGAAAACAGAATGGCCTTGCCGAGCGGTTTGTCGCGCAGGTCAAACGCGTTGACCTGATTTTTATTGACCATGATCAGACTACCGCTTTTGTATGGCCAGCGATTAAAGTCCACGAAGTGCTCGCCTTCACCCTGACGAATGTAAATCGCCATGGAAAACCCCATCCGATGCGGTTGCGCCAGGCTGTGATCAAGCAACTTGCTGCGCGCATAGAGCTTATCGAGCTCGAGAATTTCCACCAGCGCATCTGCAGCAACACCCGGTGTGAATTCAACCTCTGGAATCATGTCCGCTCAACCACCGGCCAACTGCATCAATCTCATGGCTTATCTTCAAGTCCGAGAAACCCACCCGACTGCCGACTCCACAGCTGCGCGTATATCCCCCCTTGCGTCAGCAACTCATCGTGACGTCCGGTTTCGACAATTCGCCCCTCATCCATGACGATCAATCGATCCATGGCTGCAATGGTCGACAATCGGTGTGCGATTGCGATAACCGTTTTGCCCTCCATGAGATCGCGCAGCTGATCCTGGATTGCCGCCTCTACTTCCGAATCGAGCGCCGACGTCGCCTCGTCAAGTACCAGGATCGGTGCATCTTTCA
>CAKZSB010000378.1 GCA_937920585.1 uncultured Granulosicoccaceae bacterium
GCTTCTATGATGTGGCATGACACACCGAGCAGGCCCAGCTCGAATGCCTGAAAGAGTCCGCAGGGGCCGGCGCCAATTACCACCACATCGGACTCAATTACGGCGGGCATGTGTTTTCTCGTTGCAAAGCGGGCATTGTAACCGAGGCTTAGCCAAGGTGGGCGCTGTCGCCCCAGCGCTCCATGCTCCATATGCCGAGCTCGTGGCGAAACTGGCAAATCGCGGTATTGGTACAGCGCAGCCGATTGCCGTTCTGCTGGCTGCCGAACACAAAGTTGAACATGGCGCGCAATACACCGGCATGTGCGACGATGGCGATGGTATCGTTTTCATGTTGTTCGGCGAGCGCCGTTATTCCAGTGGTTACGCGGTGCTCGAACGCCGTGCGTGATTCACCGCCTTCAATCGGCAGATCCGGGTTGTCGGATTTCCACGCGGCATGCACCTGCGGGTAACGCGTTTTGCGCTCCTTTTTGGTCAATCCTTGCAGCACGCCGGCGTGCCGCTCGCGCAACCAGCTGCATTGGGTGGGCGATTGCACCTGCTGTTCGCTGCTAACCGCGGTGGCGGTACTGATGGCGCGTTTCAGATCGCTGGTGTAGATGTGGTCGAATCTGTCGTTGGCGAGTCGCTGCGCCAGGGCTGCGGCCTGAGCCACGCCGGTTTCCGACAGCTCGCTGTCGACCTGCCCGGATAATCGCCCGGTTGAATTGGCATCGGTCTGTCCGTGGCGAATCATGATCAATAACATAAGAAGTACAACTGCGATGGTGTGCTGACGTGTTGATTCTACAATGGAAAACCGGCGGGTCGACGCGCCGGTGAAAAAGGTTGGCGAATTATCTGCTGCGAGGCGACCGTGGTTGGGGCAGACTGTGGCTGCGTCCGGCGTTATCGATTGTTCGTCGATGTCGGATTATGGTTTATCAGGCGGCGAGATATACTGCTGCAGAGCATCCTGCCAGCTCGCTGGCGTTCACCTTTATCCAAGCTGCACTCTCTATGCGATATTCAGCACTATCGATTTTGAAACAGGGCCTTGGCGGTCATCGTGGCTGGACCCGGGCCTGGCGTGACCCGACTCCCAAGCCGGCCTACGATGTGATCATCATTGGCGGCGGCGGGCACGGCCTCGCCACGGCGTACTATCTGGCCAAGGTTCATGGCATCACCGATGTTGCGGTGATCGAAAAGGGCTGGATCGGTGGCGGCAATGTCGGCCGCAACACAACGATCATCCGCTCCAACTACATGTTTCCGTCGAACACCTATTTCTACGAACACTCGATGAAATTATGGGAGGGACTCGAGCAGGATTTTAATTTCAACGCGATGGTCAGCCAGCGCGGCGTCATCAACCTCTATCACTCCGATGCCCAGCGCGATGCGTTTGCCCGGCGTGGCAACGCGATGCGACTGGCCGGCGTAGATGCCGAACTGATCGATGCCGATGAAGTGCGCCGCCGCGTGCCATTGCTGGATTTCGACAATGCGCGATTTCCGATTGAAGGTGGCCTTTTGCAACCCCGCGGCGGCACCGTACGTCATGACGCAGTCGCCTGGGGTTACGCCCGCGGGGCCGATAGCCGCGGTGTCGATATCATCCAGAATTGCGAAGTCACCGGCATCGAGATGAAAAACGGTCGGGCCGTGGCGGTTCAGACCACCCGCGGTCGCATTAGTGCCAACAAGATCGGCTCGGCGGTCGCCGGGCACACCTCGAAAATTGCCCAGATGGTCGGGCTGGAACTGCCGCTGGAAAGCCACGTGTTGCAGGCCTTCGTCAGCGAAGGCATCAAGCCGCACCTGGACACGGTAGTCACATTTGGCGCCGGGCACTTTTATATCAGCCAGTCCGACAAGGGCGGGCTGGTGTATGGCGGTGACCTGGATGGCTACAACTCCTATGCCCAGCGCGGCAATCTGCCGATGATGGAACACGTGATGGCCGGCGGCATGGCCATCATGCCGTCGATCGGGCGTGTGCGCCTGCTGCGTCACTGGGGTGGAGTGATGGATATGACGATGGACGGCAGCCCGTTCATCTGTCGCACACCAGTGGACGGTTTTTATCTCAATGGCGGCTGGTGCTACGGTGGCTTCAAGGCCACGCCTGCCTCGGGTTGGTGTTTTGCACACACAATTGCCAACGAAGAACCCCACGAGTACAACCGCGATTTCACGATTGAGCGATTTGCCGAAGGTCGCATGATCGATGAGAAAGGGGTTGGCCCGAATCCCTGGATTCAGTAGCGGCGGCAGACGATTCGCAATACTTACAATGAACGCCTGCGCCATGCGCCCGGCGTTCAACAGAGACAAGATCATGCATCAAATTCAATGTCCCTGGTGCGGTGTACGGGATGAGGCAGAATTTCAGTACAAGGGCGATGCGACCGTAGTGCGCCCTGCGGACGATGCCGATGAAGCGGGCTTCTTTCGCTATGTCTATCTGCGTGACAACCCCAAGGGCTGGCACACGGAGTGGTGGCATCACGTGGCGGGCTGTCGTCAGTTTGTGAAAGTTGTGCGCAACACACTAACGCACGAAGTGGCGGCCACCGGCACGCCGGCAGATACGCTGCAGGTGCCGGAGTCATGAGTGTCGGTGGCAAGCGGCTTGCGCAGGGCGGCGCGATTGATCGCGACAACACCATAGACTTCACCTTTGATGGTGTCAGCTATCAGGGGCACCCGGGCGATACACTGGCGTCGGCACTGCTGGCTAACGGCGTGCGGCTGTTTGGCCGCAGTTTTAAATACCATCGTCCGCGTGGTTTGCTCGGCATCGGTTTCGAGGAGCCCAATGCGCTGGTTGAACTTCGCAGCGGGGCGCGTACTGAAGCCAACACCCGCGCAACCGGTATCGAAATTTTCAATGGCCTGGTGGCCTCCAGCCAGAATCGCTTTCCGTCACTGGGCTTTGATCTGCTCGGGGTCAATCAGTTATTCGGGCGATTTTTCACTGCCGGTTTTTACTATAAAACCTTTATGTGGCCGGCGGCTTTCTGGGAGCCGGTATATGAAAAACTGATTCGCCGTGCCGCCGGGCTGGGCACCGCCTCACGTGAGTCGGATCCCGATCATTACGAACACAGCCATGCGCACTGTGATGTGCTGGTGGTGGGCGCCGGGCCATCCGGATTGATGGCGGCACTCACCGCGGCTTTAACTGGTGCCAGAGTGATGTTGCTCGAAGACCGAGCCTGGGTCGGTGGCATGCTGGCGCTCGAAGGCCAGCTTATCGAAGGCGCGCCGGCAGAAAAGTGGGTTGACGCCGTGCTGCATCAGTTGCAGTCCATGGATAACGTACGGGTGATGACGCGCACGACGGCAGTCGGGGTTTACGATCACAATGTTGTCGTTGGACTACAGCGCGTAGCCGATCATATCGCCGTACCGGGCAAAGGCGATCCGCGCCAAAGACTGTGGATTCTGCGTGCGAAACAAACCGTGTTTACAGCCGGTGCGATTGAGCGCCCCATGTTGTTTGGCAACAATGATCTGCCTGGCGTTATGCTCGCGTCTGCGGTGCGAGGTTACGTGCATCGCTTTGGCGTAACACCGGGGCGTTTGATCACGATTGTCACCACCAACGACGATGGTTACAACACGGCGTTTGCTCTGCACGAAGCCGGTGAGCCGGTGGCCGCTATCGTCGATGCGCGAGCCAGCGCTGGGGAACTGCGGCTTGACCCGGAGGCGCTGGGAATAAAAGTGCATCGCGCATGCCTGCCGGTGAAGGCGGTGGGCTGGCAGAGTGTTAAGGGGCTGGTGATCGAAAATGAACAACAGCAACGAACTACCATTGATTGCGATTGCATTGCGGTTTCAGGTGGGTTCAACCCGGATGTCAATCTCTACAGCCAGACTGGCCGATCACCGGTGTGGAATGAGGCAATCGCCGCCTTTATGCCCGCTGAGCATCGCCCGGGCAGCCAGTCTGCAGGCGCGTGCAATGGTACTTACAGTCTTGCTGAATGTCTGTCTGCCGGGGCTGCGTGTGGCGCGCAAGCTGCAGCTGCAGCCGGATTTGATAAGGCGCCGTCGGGCGCGCTGCCTGCTGTGCCGGCCACTGATACCGGCACCATTCTGGCGGTTTGGCACGGCCGTTCTGAGGGCAAGGTTTTTGTCGATCTGCAAAACGATGTAACCGCTCAGGATGTGACGCTGGCAGAGCAGGAGGGATATGTATCGGTTGAGCACACCAAACGCTACACCACGCTCGGGATGGCAACGGATCAGGGTAAAACTTCTAACGTAAACGGTATTGCGGTGCTGGCGGCGGCGCGTGGTGAGGCGATACAGAATGTCGGCACGACGCGCTATCGGCCACCGACGGTACCGGTTGCGATCGGTGCCTTTGCCGGGCATGAGCGCGGCAAGAATTTTCAGCCATTTCGAAAAACCGCATTCCATCAGTGGAATGTGGAAAACGGTGCGGTGTTTGTGGAGGCCGGCCAATGGCTGCGGGCACGTTATTACCCGCTGCCGGGTGAGGACATCATGGCGGCACTCAAGCGCGAGGCAAAGCAGGTGCGCGAGTCAGTCGGTATGTGTGATGTCTCGACGCTGGGCAAGATAGAAATCTTTGGTCCCGACGCCGCGGAGTTCCTGAATCGGCTGTACATCAACAACTGGTTGAAACTACCTGTGGGCAAAGCGCGCTATGGCGTGATGTTGCGCGAGGATGGTCATGTCTATGACGACGGCACGACATCGCGGCTGGGAGAAGATCACTTCTTTATGACCACCACGACGGTCAATGCGGCTGGCGTGCTGGCGCATATGGATTATCACTCGCAGGTTGTGTGGCCCGAACTCGATGTCGTGTTTTGTTCTGCAACCGAACAATGGGGTGGTTTCGCGCTGGCTGGCCCCAACAGCCGATCGGTATTGCAAAAGGCGCTGCCGGGTGTCGATGTCAGCGACGAGGCGCTGCCGTTTATGGGTGTGCTTTCAACCAGCGTCGACGGCATGCCGGTGCGCATTTTTCGCATATCTTTTTCCGGTGAACTGGCGTTCGAAATCAACGTGCCCTGGGGTTATGGCGTCGCGGCATGGGAACGTTTCTTTGCCGCCGGCGAGGAGCACAGCATCATCGCCTACGGCACCGAGGCACTGACGGTGCTGCGAATCGAAAAAGGCCATGCCGCCGGCCAGGAGCTCGATGGCAGAACCACAGCGACCGACCTCGGTCTGGGTCGCATGGCGTCGAAAACCAAGAGTTTTGTCGGTCAGCCCATGTCGCAGCGAGCCGGTATGATCGCCGCTGACAGACCGTCGCTTGTCGGTGTGAAAGTGGTCGATAGTAACGATCGACTGCGCGGTGGTGCGCATCTGTTCGATCGCGCTGATGATGTCGATTCACGCGGATCCATGGGCTGGGTAACTTCGGTAACTGACAGCCCGGCGATGGGGCGCTGGATCGCACTGGCCTTTCTGAAAAACGGCAGCGACAACATTGGCAAGCGATTCTATGCCCACTATCCACTCAAGTCCGAGGTAGTGGAAGTGGAAGTCTGCTCGCCCCACTTTTTTGATCCAGACGGAGAGCGATTGCGTGGCTAATACACCGATCAGAAATCCGCTCGACGCCGTCACTTTCACGACGGCCGAGTATCAGCCGGACATCGTGTTGTCGGATGTTCGCGGCAAGTCGTTTTGCCAGCTGATGGCCAGGCGTGGCAAGGCCGACGAACTGGCACAGCGCATGGGTATCTCTACTGCGCCGGGTCAGAGCACGGTGACCGAAGCGTATACCGCGTTGCCATTGAGTCCCGGCCAATGGTTGATGATTGGCGATGGCGGGCGCGATGGTGAATTCACGCAGACCATAACCGGGCAGGCAGGTGATGCCGGGTATGCGAGTGAGCAAAGTCACGCGCGCACGCTGCTGCGTATTCAGGGGCTGCTCGCCTATGACGTGCTGGCCAAGGGGGTCAGGCTCGACCTCGACCCGTTGCATGTGCCGGTGGGTTTTGTTGCGCAAACGGTTGCCGCGCAAGTCGGCCTCACGCTGCATAAAGTCGACGATCAGCCCACCTTCGATCTAATCGTCTATGCTGGATTTGCCGAGAGTTTCTGGCACTGGCTAGTGGATGCAAGTGAGGAATATACTGTCGACACTACTGTAATTGATCAGGGATAAAAACTATGGCGCAGGTGGGTTTGATCGGTTTGGGAGTAATGGGTGCAAGCCTGGCGCTGAATATCGCAGACAACAAGTACTCCGTAGCGGTGTACAACCGCACTGCGGCGATCACACATGATTTCGTCGCTAACGCAGGTGAATTGCAATCACGGTTAACAGCCTGTGAAACGCTGCAATCGCTGGTCGAGAATCTCGATCGACCCAGAATGATTGTGTTGATGGTGACGGCCGGTGAAGTTGTCGATGCGCAAATCGATGCCTTGCTGCCGTTGCTCGAAGATGGCGATATCATCGTCGACGCGGGCAATGCCAATTACCTCGACACACGCCGCAGAAACGAGCGCCTGGCAGGTAGTCCTGTGCATTTTGTTGGTATGGGCGTGTCCGGTGGAGAAGAGGGCGCCCGCTTCGGACCCGCCATCATGGTGGGTGGTGATGCCGCGGTGTATCCACAACTGGAGCCTGTGCTGAAGGCTATTGCCGCACGCTACAACGATGCACCCTGCTGTGCACATGTGGGGCCGGACGGTGCCGGACACTTTGTCAAAACGATGCACAACGGCATTGAGTATGCCGATATGCAGATGATCGCCGAGATCTACGAACTGATGCGCACGGTCACCGGCGCCACGCCTGCACAAATAGGGGCCACCTTCGCTGAATGGAACAGTGGCGCGCTGGATTCCTATTTGATCGAGATCACCGCCGAAGTGCTCGGAGCGGTGGATCCCGACAGCGGGCAGCCGATGGTCGATGTTATTCTCGATCGCGCCGGCCAGAAGGGCACCGGTGGCTGGGCGTCGATTGAATCCATCGCGATGGGCGCGCCCGCGACGACACTGATCGAGGCGGTTGGTGCGCGAGCGGTGTCATCGTTATTGACAGAGCGATTGCAGGCAGCACCCTTGTATCCGCTCGCGCTGGATAGCGAAGCACAATCGATTGAAACATTAAAACCGCAGCTTGAGAAAGCCTTGCTGGCAGGGAAAGTTTGTGCCTACGCGCAGGGTTTTGCGGTGTTGCAGGTGGCATCGAAGGACTATCAGTGGCAACTACCCATGGCAGAAATTGCACGCATCTGGCGGGCTGGCTGCATTATTCGCAGCAGCTTTCTCGATGATATTGCCAGTGCCTTCGCGCCAGGCGATCTACCTAATCTGCTTCAGGCAAAACACTTTGTTGCGATCATGAGTAACTCGCATCAATCGCTGCGCGAAGTATTGTCAATCGCGATCAAAGCCGGCGTGCCAATGCCGGCGCTCAGTTCGGCACTCGCCTATTTCGATGGTTATCGTCGCGAGCGAACCTCGGCCAGTCTGATTCAGGCGCAGCGTGATTTCTTCGGTGCACATGGGTTCGAGCGACGCGATCGCGAGGGCAGGGACTTTCACGGTCCATGGGGAATGGACTACGACGGTTGATCGTAGACTAGCCCAGTCGTTCGCTGCGCGGGGTGCGCTGATAGCGCTCCCGATAACACTTGGTAAAGTGCGATTGACTGGTAAAGCCCGCCGCGATTGAAATATCCAGAATCGGCAGGCTGGTCTCCAGTAACAGACGACGTGCATGCTGTAAGCGTAAATCGAGGTATTTCTGTTGTGGCGTGCAATCGAGGTGGCGCTGGAACAACCGTTCCAGTTGTCGTTGCGACACGCCGATCTGTGCGGATATCTGGCCCGGTGTGAGGCGGTCTTCGATGTGGGCCGACATCACTCGAAACGCGGCGGCGAGTTTGGGAGACTTTCGCGCCAGTGCCGTTTGCTGGGCAACGCCCTGAACATCAGTGCTCACCCTGACACGATCGTGAAACAGCCAGGTGCACACATCGGTTACCACATCGTCGCCATAGTCCTCGGCAATCAGGTGCACCATCATGTCCAGTGCCCCTGTGCCACCGCAGCAGGTGTAGCGACGTTCTTCGAGCACATAGACTGACGGATCGACTTTGATATCGGGGAAGTCCTCGCGCAGGGCGTCGAGGCTTTGCCAGTGGATTGTGCAGCGATAGCCCTGCAGCAGACCCGCGTGCGCAAGCACCCAGGCGCCGGTACTCACAGCGCCTATGGCGGTGCCTCGCTGGGCCTGATTCTGCAGCCATCGGATTACGTTGTCGGGTTTGTACTGCTGCATCTGTACGCCGCCGCATACGAAGAGTCGGTCAACATCCACAGCATCTTCTGGCGCGCAGTCCGGGGTTACCAGCAAGCCGTTACCGGCGTTAACGGGCTTGCCGTCGGCGGTGATGATAGTCCAGTCGTATAGTTTGCGACCCGCCGCAATGTTCGCTGCGCGGTAGGGTTCGATTGCCGAGCCAAATGCCAACATGGCGAAGTCTGGTGTGAGCAAAAAAACCAGTTTGATTGGAGGCTCGTGCGCGCTCATGAAGGGCTGGTGGGCGGTTTGAAAAACAGGGATTCCAGGTTCTCACAACAGCCGCAGGCGTCGCCGCAAGGCAGACGAACGCAGGCATGGCTGCCGGCCTCTGCGTTGAGTTTTTCGAACGCGGCTGAGGCGTCGTTGGCGAAGAAAGCTGTTACTTTATTTTTCAAGTGGCCCACCTGGCTCGGCAATAATTAGGTTGTAGCCGGTCGCCTGAGTCGCGATGGCAAAATGAATTGCCGAGGCGATTTTTCGGGTGAAAATCGGTATCGAATTTACCGTCGGGTTTTTCGAATTGATGTTGTTTTTTCAAGAACTTGGCTATAGTATCATCAAACCGCGTTGAGGTAACGTGGGTTTCCAGCGATTTGTAGTCCGCGTGTTCTGTCACTTCACTGCTCTGACCTCCGAAATTCCCGCACCATAACCGGTATTACTGTACCGGCGCTTGTGCCGGTTTGATCCGAAGGGGCGTAAAGCCCTGGTTTTTGAGATACGATTCGAAATGTCAGAGATGCAGCAGGGAACCGTTAAATGGTTCAACGATGAGAAAGGTTACGGCTTTATTACTCGCGAAGGCGGTAGCGACGTGTTTGTTCACTTCCGCGCAATCGTGGGAGAAGGTCGACGTACCCTGGTAGAGGGGCAGGCAGTGAGCTTCCTTGAAGTAGATGGTCAGAAAGGCCCGCAGGCCGAACAGGTCACACCGCTTTAATCATTTTAATCAGTTAGCCCACGCATGCAGCTTAGCTGCAGCGACACAACGGGCCGCCTGATTAAATGGCCGGCGCTGGCGCCGGCCATTCATGTCGCAGGGCCGTCCGGCGCAGCGATCAAACAATTCTTAATCCCAACAATCCACCGTGTCAGGTGATGCAGTCGTGCCGGTCTGGTCGATTGTGAACGTTGCACATTTCGTGTCGGTCGCCTGCGAACCGACGGCGGTCGCCGTGAGGGTGTAGGTGTTAGCTGCCAGGGTGGCGGCAACTGTATAGTATTTGCTGGGGCTTTCCGTGTTGAAACCGGTGCATCCAACGTACGTGAAGTTTTGAGTGCGGCAGCGTTCGAGGCCCTGAGCGGCAGCCCGAAGGGCCACCTGGCCGTCGACTCTGCGCGACTCGGTGACATATTTCCCGTAGGTGGGTACCGCGATGGCGCTGATGATTCCGAGGATAGCGATCGCAATCAATAATTCGATCAGTGTGAAACCACTGTTTTGTCGAGCTTTGTGCATAGTCGGGGTCGCAGGTTGTATTACGCGCTGAGGATTGTTATGTAATCGGCCAAAACGTGGAAAATTTGATCCGCATGGGTCGGTCAGTGCACAAAAACCGACCGCAGGAGCTTCGTGTCAGCTTGCCCGGGCGGATCGACGCCCGGGGATCTGCAGCCATCCTCAGTCTGCCGAGGGGCTGACTCGATAGACTCCATGTACAGTGGTTGTACTGGCGTTGATAGCCGGAACCTCACCGGTTGCAGTGATCATCAGGTGGGCTGCGGAGAATCCACTGCCATTGCCAATTGAAAAACCGCTGGCCGGGCCATCGCCCACGTACGAATAGGTGACTCTGGCTGTGACACCGGGCACAGTAGTCGGTACATCCATCGGCACCGGTGTGCCGTTTGCACTGAGCGTTTGGCTGATCAGCGTGTCATTATCCAGGGTCGCTTCCACGGCACTTTCGGATGCCTGAAAAGCGATGTTTTTCTGGTAAAGGTTGGCACTCATTTGCTCTTCTACCGATGCGTTTTTCAATGCCGCAACACCCAGCAGCGAAATCAACACCAGTAGCACCAGAGATACGAACAAAGTCGCACCGCGTTCGCCGTTACGGCGATACTGTATTGGTTTCATTTGATTCACCTTTGGTTTCGCAATCTGACAGTGGTATTGAAACTGGTGCGCAGCTGCCGACTACCGGAGGTTCGATTGCCGGAGTGCTTGATGATAGTAGAGCCTGAAGGTGGCCCGATTGTTTGCCCCGCCACCTGGTAGGAGTTGCTATCGTCGGTATTCGAAATCAATTCGACTGAATTGATCAGCAAGCCAATCTGTACACTGACGACAGATTCGAAATCCAGATTGGTGGCGTTAGCACTGACATATCGGATGCCACCTGACCCCATTTCCTGTCCGTAAAGCAGTTGCATGTTCTCGACCCCTTCCACCAGTTCCATGGCTACACCGCCGGGTTGCGAAAGATCCAGCATGAACAGAGCGGGAACCGGTTGGCCGTCCGAGTCGAAGCGTGTGGTGTTGGCCACATAGTAGGCATGCGCCTCAAATCGCATAACTCGCATTGCGGTAGACAGCGGGTCGGTAGTTACCGTGTACGCGTGCGAAAGATTTGCCTGGCTGTTCTGCGTCGCGGCATAGCTCAGCTGTACGCTGTCGCCGGTGGCATCAGCAAGTGTTGTAGCGCGAAAGATATCGACTGAGGTGCAGTCGGAAATCATCACCAGATCACCGGCGGCCAGTTGGTCAGGGTTTCGTGCCAGCGTGATTGGATTCTCGTTTGCGTTTGCCATACTGGTATTGAGAATCGTTGTACGACCACTGCCATGCTGTACGTACACTACATCAGTGCCCGGTAGTGGCGCCGCATTTATAGGGGCCAGATCTGTGGGCATTGCCGGCTGCCACGCGCCTGCCAGCGAGACTTCAGCACCTTGCAGAGAAGTCGACGGCAAATCGATGGTCGGTGCATTGTTGGCGATTACGTTGGCATTGATTGTATCGGTGTCGGCACAACCCTGGTAGCCCGCCATGCGAATGTCGTTGGCGATGATATCCATTGCAACGCGGCCGCTTTCCTGTACCCGCGACATCGCGCTGGACATCGAACCCGACGCGTTGTTGCTCGAGAACACCGTAACCGCGCCCGACAAAATGATCAGGCCGATTACTGACGCGACCATGAGTTCGACGATGGAAAAACCACCCTGTCTGCCAATTGGTTTGAACTGATTCATGTCTACAACCTCGCGCTAACAGAGATGCTGCGTGGATCGTCAGCCGTATTGCCGGTGATTTTCTCAGACCAGCTGATTACAACGGTGAATGTCGGCCCGACGCGACTTATAGTGCCCACTGCGTTACGCAATGGTGTGGTGATACTGGTCTCGTCACCTTTGGCAAAGTAACCTGCCCATTCGCGTAAATCGGTTTGCGCAATTTGTGCGGGCGTACAACCGGTGGCGATGCAGTTGGTCGCTGCCGGAATGGTGCCGCTGGTATCGAAGCCATCGTAGGCAGAGTTGTCTATCGCGTGTTCGCGATTGAGCCTGATGCGATCGAGAATATCATTGGCCGCGAGCGTCGCGTGCGAGCGAATCATGCCGCCCTGCGTATAGTTGAGGCCGAGCATCTGCATGCGTGAACCCGCCAGCAAGCCGATGGCCAGAACCACGACCGCCAGTAGTACCTCTATCAGGGAGAAACCCTGTTGTTTTTTCATTGTTGGATTCCCTTTTTTATTTTTATATTTGTGTCTGCGACTCGCCATGTGAGCCGCTGCCGGAATCTGGTTTTAATCAAGTGCAATCGATGTTGTTGCCCGCCATGTCCTCGACAATACTGTCGGTGTCGCCAGGCCCGTCGGTAGCAAGACGACCCACCCCGGTCAGTTGCAGATTGAGCGCACGCGCGGTGCTGGAATCATTGTTGGCACACATCAGGATCGTGCCCGATGAAGGCAGACGTCCACGTGGAGCAATGCTCAGCACGCCACCAAATTGATCTGAAGTTATGCTTATATACGAGGGCCCGGCGGGCTCTACCAGCAGCATCGTGTCGCCGGCAGCGTCGAATGCTGCGTTGTTGTTGTCATCTACGAACACCAGCCAGCCATCGCTCCAGTCGGTGCTGTTGCAGCTCGATTCGTCGTCTGTTGCGCACAAGACAATAGTGTTGGAGCGTTTGACTGCCTCCATTCTCGCAAGGCTGATATTGCCGGCGAGGCTGTTGTACTTGGTGGACAGATTATTGCTCTGCATCAGCGAGCTGAACCCTGGCACGGCCAGTGTTGCGAGTATGCCGACGATGACCACAACGATGATCACCTCGAGCAGCGTGAAACCTGATTGCTTTTTCATGTCGGTCGGTATCGACCCTTGCAGGCACAGATTTAGCCGTGATTTCAACTGCCCGATGCCGCAACCCGACGGCGTGACAGTATCTTTGGACGGTTATCATCCACCTGGGATTCACACTTGATGTGATTTCTAGTTAATCAATTTTTAGTCTCCGTCACAATCTGTGACGCAGGTCGAATCGATGCGTGACCGGTAAAAGTGTGTCGCGCGCAGATATTCAGCGTTTAGTTGTGTCGGCACACTGCACACCTTGAACTAGAAGAGTCTTCGCTATGGCTTTGCGGTTGGGAATTGATACCGGTGGTACCTTCACAGATGCGGTGTTGCTCGATGAAGAAACCGATCAGGTTGTGGCCAAGGCCAAGTCGCTGACGACCCGGCATAATCTTATTGAAGGTATATCGGGCGCGATTGCGGCCGTTTTAGAGCAACAGCAGGTATCGGACATTGCGCTGGTGTGTTTGTCTACAACGCTTGCGACCAATTCGATTGTCGAGGGCCACGGTGCGCTCGCAGCGCTCTTTCTGGTGGGGTATCGCGAATCGCAACTGCAGCTTGAGAATCTCGCCGAGGCCACCCGGGGGATGCCGGTGCACATGCTGGCGGGCGGACACGATGCCGGTGGCCACGAGCAAACCCCGCTGGCGCTGGACGAGGCTGCCGCGCTCGTAGCGCAATTGCCCGGTAATGTCACAGCGGTTGCTGTTTCATCGATGTTTTCCGTGCGCAACCCCGCACATGAGAATCGCCTGCGCGATCTGATTCGTGAGCAAACCGGCTTGCCGGTTACCTGCGGGCACGAACTGAGCGCTTCCCTCAATGCGCCGCGGCGTGCCTTGACGGCGTTTCTGAATGCCCGGCTGGTGCCGCTGATTCAGAACTTGATTGTCGCCACCCGGCAGACGCTTGCACAACATCGCATAGAAGCACCAGTGATGGTTGTCAGAGGTGATGGCACGCTGGTCTCGGCGGATTTTGCCAGTCAGTCACCGGTCGAGACAATCATGTCCGGGCCGGCGGCAAGTGTGGTCGGGGCGCAGCATCTGGCAAAGATCGATAACATGATCGTATCGGATATTGGTGGCACCACCACCGATGTGGCCATGATCAGGGCAGGGCAGCCAGCGCTGAGTATTGAGGGGGCATCGGTCAATGGCTGGCGCACGATGGTCGAGGCGGTGCAAATTGATACGCACGGTCTGGGCGGCGACAGCGAGATCAGCTACGACAGAGAAAAACGAGACTTTCAAATCGGTCCGGGTAAAGTGGTGCCGTTGTGTAATCTTGCCAGCAACTATCCGCAAGTCATCCAGACACTGGAAGAATTCGCAGATCAGCCCTGGGTCAAAACCAATATGGCGCGATTCATTGTATTGCGCAGCATGCCGTGGGATGGCCTCAGGCTGACAGCGCAGCAGCGCGATCTGGTCGATCAGGTACGCGATGCGCCGCAATCTATGCAATCGGTATTTGCCGAGAGGCACTTCAGCCGGGCGATGAAACGCCTGATCGAAATCGGCGTGCTGACACTCGCCGGCTTCACACCGACAGACGCCGCCCATGTCTGCGGTCTGTACCAGCAATGGGATGCTCGCGCTTCAACGCTGGGCGCGCAATTGCTGCGTCGCTACAGTCAGTGGAATCTGGGGGCTGAATGGCCCGACGATCGCGCGTTTGCCGAGTCGATGCTCGCCGCTGTGACGCGCGAGACAGCGTTTTGCCTGTTGACTGCCGTGCTGAACGATCAAAGTGGCAAGTTTGGTCGCAGCCTTTCGGTTGCCCAGCGCAATCTGCTACATAGAATGTTTGTCAGTTCCGCGGCTGCGGACGGCGAAACCGCCGATCTGGGTATGCAGGTGCAAGTGGGTTTACCGATCGTGGGAATCGGTGCGCCCGCGCAGTGTTTCTATCCCGCCGTTGCCCCGTTGCTGGATACGCGTGTGGAAGTGCCCGAGCATGCAGAAGTGGCCAATGCCATCGGTTCGGTGGTTGGCATGGTCAGGCATCGTGCACAGATTACTATTTCACCGGTCACAGCAAGCCGTGTAGTGGTGCATGCCGGTGAGCTGCAACGAGAATTTGATGAACTCGAAGATGCTGCTGAGTGGGCTATCGAAAAAGCGCGTGAATCAGCGATGCACAAAGCCGTCAGCGCCGGTGGCACGCAGCTGGAAGTCAGCGTCAAACGCGATGACAACATCGTTGAGCGCGACGGGCAAAAGACATTCTTCGAATCGAGAATTGTCGTCACCGTGACTGGCAGGGCCAGCTGAGTGTACTGTGGCGTTCAAAAGGCGGGAATTCTTATCGTTTAAACGCTGACACTAGGCTGCTGCCGCCGCCTGTTTTGTCGGCAGGCGCGGTAACAGTTGCTCGATTCGTGCGGCCGGCTGGGGCTTTGAAATCAAATATCCCTGTGCCTCCGAGCAGCCAAGCTCCGCCAATACCCGAATCTGCTCTGCCGATTCAATGCCCTCCGCAACTGTGCGCAGATTGGCGGCGGCAGCAATCATGATAATACTGTTGGCCAGCGACTTCTCAGGTGCGGTGCAATCGAGCGAATTGATAAATGCGCGGTCGATCTTCAGGGAATCGAGTGGCAGATCCTGCAGGTAACTCAGCGAAGAATAACCGGTACCAAAGTCGTCGATGGCGATGCTGACGCCAAGGTTCTGCAAGCGGGTCAGCTGTGCGGTAACGACATTGATATCGTGCATCACCACACTTTCAGTTACTTCAAGTTCCAGTAGCTCCGGTGGCAAGCCGGTGTCTGCCAGCGTGGTCTCGACCAGCTCGACAAAATCCTTGTGAGCGAATTGCAGCGCCGAGATGTTTACCGCCATTCGCAGCGGTGCGTAACCCTGTTTCAGCCAGCGTGCATTTTGCTCGCAGGCCTGCCGCAAAACCCACTCGCCAATCGCGAGTATGGTGCCGGTCTCTTCGGCGATCGGAATAAACTCGAGCGGCGGCACCAGTCCGCGTTCGGGGTGATGCCATCGAACCAGTGCCTCAACACCCAGTACCTCGGCGCTTTGACAGTCGACCTGCGGCTGATAATGCAGCTCGAACTGAGCGGTTTCGATCGCGCGGTTGAGATCGATTTCGATCTGCCTTCTCGCCATTGCTGTGGCCGCCAGCGCGGGGCTGAATTTGCGCGCAATGTTCTTGCCTTCGGATTTTGCCTGGTACATAGCGAAGTCAGCGTGCTGCAATAACTCGAGCGTTGTTGTGCCATCCTCCGGGTAGCTGCTGATACCAATACTCGCACCGACAAACAACCGGTGATCGGCGATCCGTACCTCGCGGTTCAACAGATGCAGATACTGCTCTGCGATCGCCAGTGCGGCATCCGGTGATGGCAGGCCCTGCAGGATAACGGCAAATTCATCGCCGCCCATTCTGGCAAGCGTATCACCGGGCCTGGTTTGCTGTTGCAGGCGATCGGCAAGCGTGACAAGCATCTGATCCCCGGTGGGATGGCCGAGCGTATCGTTGACCGATTTAAAACCATCCAGATCAATTGACAGAATGCAAAGTGCGGTCGACTGTTGTGCGGCATTGGCAATACCTGTCTCCAGACAGCGATCGAAATGGCGTCGGTTGGGTAGTTGCGTCAGGCTGTCGTGGTAGGCCTGGTGTTCGACCTGGGCGATCAGTGCCTGTTTTTGAGCTATCGCTGATAACTGGTTGCCGATGCCGAGCAATAGCGTTTCATCGGCCAGTGAGAAGGTGTTTCGATGGCAAAACCGGCGCAGCTCCAGCACGCCCCAAATCTCCGACTGACAGTGCAGTGGAACGCATAGCGAAATGTCGTATCCACGAGGCGCGCTGCCGGTAACCGGGGTGCCCGCCTGTGTCATCTCTGAACTGACGATGGCGCGTAGCACCGGGCTATCGTCGACTGTACCGGGGTACTCTCGATAGTCATCGCTATTGACGGCGAGCTGATAGCCTTCAGTCGGGTCAACGATGTAAATAGCTGCGGCATCGGCATCGACGATTGACATCGAATTGTTGATGATCAGATCGTACAGTGACTCGATGCTTTCTGCGCCATTGAGTTCCCGGCTCAGCGTTGACATCGCCCGCGTTCGCTGCAGATCCGAACTCACCGTCGCCATGAGTTCAGCGTTGTCCAGTGCGATTGACAGTTGCTCTGCCACCTTTTGCATCAGGAGCAGATCCGTTTGTCGCAAAGCGGTTGTCAGGCTCTCCACGATCAGCACCCCCGGAATGTGGTTGCCACTGCGCAGTGGTATACCCAGTGTGGAGCCAATGCTGTCATCGCCGGATTTAAGTGGCGTATGCTGTAACAGCGGCTTGCCGGTTTCCAATACGTTCGCGATGATATCTACCGTGATCGGATCGGTGCTGCGAGGTGTATCGGCATCGCCGGCGAAATGGTCACACCCGACACCGTCGTTCACGTGGATCTGAATATTGTCGTAACCGAAAATGTCGCTGATAGATCTGACGGCGGTATCGTACAGATCGACAACTTCAAGCTTGTTGGAGATTGCAGCCTGGAGTTTGTCGAGCAACTGCAGCTCTTTGTGATTTCTGTTTGCCGCGGTATAGAGCTTGCGAAATTTAGTCTCGTTGGCAACCAGTTTGCGGCGTTCGCCGAGTAAGTCCAGTTGCGCATTTTTCAACGCTGTGATGTCGTAGTAGGTCAGTATGCGGCCGCCGTCGTCGAGTGGCGAAACGGTAAAACCGTAAACCCGCCCGTCCGGCCTTCTTATTTCGCTGCATTGTCTTTCGTTGCAGCTAAACATCTGCTCGCGCTGGCGGATATGGTTGTCCAGTTCAGACTCTTCAAAGTCATACATGCCACGCGCAAAACAATAGCGAATCGTATCTGCCATGCCTGGCCTTGTCGCTATAAATTCATCGTCCAGCCCGAGGATCGATTGTGCGAGCGTGTTACTGCCGACGACGCGTTGCCCGGTATCGAGGATCAGTATACCGAGATCGATGTTGTCGAGCAGACGCTGCTGTTCCTGTAATTGTGTTGTCAGTTTTTGTTCGCTTGCCGCAGCGGTGCTGATGGCATCGCGCAGAGACTGTTGATTGGCCACCCGTTCAGTGACATCGGTGATAAAACCCTGGTACCAGACTTCGCCATCGGCGTTGCGTTTGATTTGCGCGGTATCCTCCACCCAGCGGTATTCGCCCTGTTTGGTCAGAATGCGATAACGCAGCCTGTAGTCGGAGTGGCCGGCCAGGGTCTGCTCGCACAGCTGCTCGCGTGCATGCGTTCGATCATCCGCGTGGATAAGGTCGAACCAGTTCACTCCACCGCGCTTTAGTTCGTCCGAGCGGTAGCCAAAGCGCACGATGTTCTGCGCGAGGTATTCGAAACGAATGCCGGTATCCTTGCAGGGGCGCCAGCGGTGCAGCATGATCGGGCTCGTGCCGATCACGGATTGCATATCCTCAATTTCGTCCTTGTTGCGCGCTGCGACGTTCCAGCCAGCCCAGCAGCGTTGCAGGTGACGGGTTAATGACGCGTCATCCAGCTCGTCCTCGAACAGGCAGCTGGTCGCGCCGGCTGTCAGCGTCGCCTGCAACAGATTCGAATGGCCAGCTTCCAGCACGACCAGCAACGGCGACAGTCGCTGGCTAATATCGCGCACCTGCGAGAGTTGACTGGCGCCGTGCAGCCTGTAGAGGTATACGTGCGGGTGATCGGGCGCAGATTGCGGTAATTCGTCTGTGCACTCGCTCAACCACGACCAGCTGATGTCGATTGGCTCGATGGTCTGAAGACTCGGTTTACCCATAATCACAGCTTCCCTCGGTGTTTGGCGGCAAACGGGGTTTGTGCGCCATCGCGCTTGGGTACAGCAGACTGTGTTCCACTTCACGGGTTTCGTGTGCGCCAGATCTCTATTGGCTCGGCAAAACGAGAATTGCATCACGATATGGGAGCGCGTGGCCATATCGTGACTACCCGCCATACCTTGTATACGTCATGCCGGACTTGATCCGGCACAAGTATCCAGTTGCTGTTGCCGCTAGCCGCGGAGTTTTTGCCCGGCACGATTCGAACATCTGGTTTTCGGAGCACGGAATGACGGGATCGTAGTGACGGTGAGGGCTGTGGATCGTTACACTGCCAGCCCGCCGGCCACTTCCCCGTCCCTGGTGCTGAGTCAACCTGATCGCGGTAGTAGACCTAGTGCTTTGACAATATTAAAAGTTGGGATACAGCGAGTGGATAAGTGGTCAGCGCAAGGCGCGCGATTGAGGAATACCTAGGCGGCCCCAGTTGTTCAATTGTGAGTGAGCGCAACGCCGCGATAGCCGCTTTGGCGCTCGCCCGCAGGGGATGGCTTTTGATGTGCCGCACTCCCGGTGTGATAGCTGAACCGGGCCGTAACCGGCACATCAAAGGCCATACTGTATTCCAATTTTTAGTGTTGTCGGAGCACTAAAGGTATTTGTCAAAAAAATACCCGTGAGCCGGCCCGGCCGATTACAATTCCCGGTTTGCGCCAGGTCGGGTCCATGCCGCGCCTCGCGCAATGCATTCACACGCTGCAGTTGACTGCTTTGCCAGGGAGTAAAAATGCTTCAGATCCACAGCGGCAACCGGCTGGAAGCGCTGCTGGGCGTTTTCTCAACCCGTGCAGTCCATCCGGCTGACCCTCTCGAGCCGCAAACCCTGATCGTGCAAAACGCCGGTATGGCGCGCTGGATCGCCCAGCAAACTGCGATTGCTGCAGGCATCAGCGCGAACGTGGCGACGCACTCACCCGGCACTTACCTGTGGAATCTGCCGGGCTGGTGGGATGACCACTGGCAGGACAGCAGCGATTGGTCGAAAGAGGTGCTGCAATGGCGTATCTATGCCGCGATCCCGGCTTTGCTGGAGCGCGATAGTTTTGCTGAACTCGCACACTACCTGAAGGCCGACGACAGCGGCGCCGGGCTGTTTCAGCTCGCCCGGAAAATCGCCGAGGTATTTGATCGCTATCTGGTTTACCGGGCCGATCTCGTCGCTGCCTGGGAGGCCGGCCAGCACCACCACTGGCAGGCTGAATTGTGGCGAGCCATCCGCGCGCGACACGACAGCCCGCACTGGGGTGATGTTGCGCAGGTGGTGGCCGGGCACGCCCAAAGGCGCACGTCACCGCTGCGTCCGCTGCCCGAGCGCATCGCGCTGTTTGGTGTGTCATCCCTGCCGGCGGTGCATTTGAACCTGCTGCAATCGCTTGCGGTGTTTACCGATGTCGATCTGTATTACCTCAACCCCAGTCGCGCCTACTGGGCCGATATCGTCGATCAGCGCGGGCAGGCGCGTCGGCGTGCGCGTGCGCTCAAGGCAGGTTTGGACGATCCTACCGGCCTGCTCGATCTTGGTAACCCCTTACTCGCCTCGTGGGGGCTGGCCGGGCAGGCCTTTCTGGATCAGTTGCTGGAAAGCGGTGCACAGGATGAAGAGTACTTCATTGATCCGACGGGCAATCAGCTATTGCACCGCATTCAGTCCGATATGCTCGAACTGGTTGATCGCACGACCGAGCCGAGCGACGAGCCGGTTGTCATAGCGCCCGACGACCGTTCCATTCAGATCCACAGTGCGCACAGTGCCCTGCGTGAGGTGCAGATACTTCACGACCAGCTGTTGAATCTGTTCGGGCAACTCGACGACCTCGAGCCGCGCGAAATTATCGTGATGGCACCAAACATAGAGCAATATGCCCCCTTTATTGAAACCACATTCGCCGTGGTGCCGTCGCAACAGGATATTCCCTGGACCATAGCCGATCGTCCGATGCGGCGCGAACAGCAACTGCTCGAGGTGCTGGTGCTGTTGTTGTCCATGCCCGATTCGCGATTCGAGTCAACCGAGCTACTGTCGCTACTCGATGTGCCGGCAGTCGCACGGCGGCTGGGGCTTGATTTGGACGTGCTTGGGCAACTGCGAAAGCGTGTATCGGGCAGTGGTATTCGCTGGTCACTCAACGCCGCCATGCGAGAATCGCTCGACTTGCCTGGCGATGGTACAAACAGTTGGGATTTCGGTTTGCAGCGCCTGTTTGCCGGTTATGCGATGCCGGCGGACAGTGATGTACTGATATCCGGTGTGGCACCTTATCTGGATGTCGAGGGGGCGGACGCAGAACAACTTGCAGTGTTACAGCAATTGGTAGATCTGTGTGTCAAGTGGAACAGTCGCTTGCGCACATCCAGCAAACTTGCCCACTGGCTGGATCTGTTCGATCAGCTGGTGCGCGATTTTTTCATGCTCGACGATGAAGAACAATATGTTGTTGCGCAGCTGCGTGAACGCCTGCGTGCAAGTATTGAACAAGCGCATGACGCCGGTGTCGATTTGGCCGTGTCCCGACAGGTACTGCTTGAGCTACTAGGCGGTATTCTCGACGACGACAGTAACTCGCGCAATTTCCTGAATGGTGCGGTGACTTTCTCGAATATGGTGCCGATGCGCTCCATTCCATTCAGAGTGGTGTGCCTGCTGGGCATGAATGCCACAGCCTTTCCCAGAGATGACCGGCCGCTGCCCTTTGATCTGATCGCACAAAATCCCCGTCGTGGTGATCGCGCCCGCCATCATGATGATCGCTATCTTTTTCTGGAGACTCTGCTCTCGGCGCGCGAGGTGTTTTATCTCAGCTACATTGGCCGAGACGCAAGGGACAATTCACCGCGAGCACCAGCCACAGTAATAGAAGAATTACAAAGCTATATTGCCGATGGTTACGGCGACGTGAAAGTTGCGCACACGGTCGAGCATCCGCTGCAACCGTTCAGCAAGCGCTATTTTAGTTCGGATCAGGCACCACTGTGTAATTACAAACCCCACTGGTTTGATGCAGCACGAGTGGCCACCAGTCTAGATTTGCCCGTCTTTTACAATGATCCGGCAATGCCTGTGATGGAAGAGCCCGCGTTAGTGGATCTTGCTGATTTTTGCCGTTTCTTCAGTAAGCCATCGCAAACCTTCCTGCAGCATCGGTTTGAAGTTTCGCTGTATCGGCAACAGGATGCGCCGGAAGTTTGTGAGCCCTTCGTGCTGGACGGGCTGGAGCAATGGAGCCTGAAACAATCGATTCTGGGCAGGCTTGATGCCGGTGCAGAAGGGAATGCCGTATTGCAACGGTTGCGTGCCGAGGGGCGGTTACCGGCCGGTGAGTCGGGTGATAAAACCTTCTGGCAGGTGCAGGATAGCGTGAGTGCCTACCGTGAGCGCCTCAACCATCACCGTGGCGAAAAGCTCGAGCCGCTGAGCGTTGATATCACCGCCGGTCCGGTTATTCTTACCGGTGTGCTCGATAGCGTATCCGCTCGTGGTCAGCTCTTTAGCAGGCTGGGGCGAATCCGCGCGGCGGATCTGGTTGAATGCTGGATCCGGCATCTGGTTTTCAATGTGTTGGCACCCGCGGGAATAGAACATCGTTCTGTCGCCGTTGGGGAAGAGGAATCGTGTTTTTTCAGCCCCGTGGAGCAGTGCCATGAACTGCTCGCAGAACTCGCGCAGATTTATCAACGCGGGCTGTGCGAACCGCCGCCGTTGTTTCCCGAGACATCACTCGCTTATGTAAAAGCGCAAGGCAGTAATCCGGAGAAAGAAATACTCAAGGCGTGGGAGGGCGACAATACCCGCGGTGAGGCACATGATGCCGCGGTGGAGATTCTCTGGCGGGGCCGCCGCCCGTTCACCGAGGCATTTTATAACACAGCAACAAGTGTCTATGGCGAGATGATGAACTCGGTAGCGTTTGTTGTAGCAGCGGACGAGTCAGTATGAATCCACTGCAGCCACTCAGTATGCCGCTTACCGGTTCGGCATTGATTGAAGCCAGTGCGGGTACCGGCAAAACCTTCACGCTCACCACACTGTTTCTGCGCTTGCTGCTCGAACGCAAGGTAGCAGTGGATCAAATTCTGGTGGTCACTTTTACCATTGCAGCGACTGAAGAGCTGCGGCTGAAAATTCATCAACGGTTGTCTCTGGCCCATAAATGGGTCAGAGACGACATGGTGGAACAGATGGCAGGAGCAGGGGTTGACGATACCCTGGCAGAGTTGCTCGGCGCACACCCTGCGCAAAGCAGCGCCGTTATTCTGGCCGATGCAGTGGCGAGAATGGATCAGGCGGCCGTGTATACCATCGATGCGTTTTGTTTGCGTGTATTGCAGGATCGCGCCTTCGATACCGGCCTGCCATTTCGGATCGACTTCATCGCCGACGACATGGCGATCAGAGAATTGGTGGTGCGCGACTATTGGCGTCGCGCCGGGGTTGATCCGGGCGGGATGCTGGCCCGCGCCCTGCGCAATGAGTTTACCGGTCCCGATGCATTGCTGGGTACACTAACACCAATACTGCGTCTGGCCGAACCCGTCATCATTCCCGAGGTCGATGAAATTCAGCTGGCCGCATTGCGCGAGCGGTTGCAGCAGCAGTGGATTCAGATTCAGGATCAGTGGCAGGCAGACAGCAATCAAATTGCTGAAATCGTGTTAAACAGCCCGGCCATTGGTCGCAATCGCTATCGAAACGCAACCTGCGCAGAACTCATTCGGTATATGGGCGAGCTAGATGGCACCCGCGAAATACCTGAGGCGCTACACAAGAAATTTGAACTTTTTGAGCGCTCGTTTATGGCGGGTGCGATCAAGAAAAATCATCAGTTACCCGAGCACCCGTTCTTTGACTGTTGTGATCAATTCAGCGAGCAACATCAGTCATTGCACCGGCAACTGGGCGTTGCCGTTCGCCTGCATGCCTGTTCGTATTTGCGACGCGGCATCAGGCAGTACAAGCAGGCTCGCGCACTGATGCACTTTGAAGACCTGCGCAGCAACCTCGACGAAGCACTGCGGGGAAGCAATGGCGCGAGTCTCGCCAGCCGGATTCAACAGGTCTGGCCGTTCGCAATGATCGACGAATTCCAGGATACCGATCCGCAGCAGTACCGAATGTTTAGCAGTGTGTTTGCCGGCAATCCCGATGGCGGTTTGTATTTGATCGGTGATCCCAAACAGGCAATCTACTCCTTTCGTGGCGCTGATATCTTCACCTATATGGGGGCGAGCCGTGAGGCCGATCCGTCGCGCAGCTATACACTCGGCGTCAACTGGCGATCGGACGGGCGACTGGTCAGTGCTGTTAATGCCATTTTCCAGTTCAGGCCGCAGCCGTTCATATACGATTGCGATATTCCCTTTAATCCAGTGGCTGCACGCCCGGGAGCGGATGATTCGCCATTGACGATTGCCGGTGAGACACCGGCACCGTTGCAGTTTCAGGTGCTGCAACCGGATCAAATGCCGGAACTTGATAAAGACGGCAGAGTAACCAGCGGTGAGGCCAAGCGAGCGGTGGCTGCGGCGTGTGCAAGCAGTATCGCTACACTGTTAAATGCCGGTGATGCAGGCGAGGCGAATATTGCAGGAAAAGCCGTACAAGCGGCCGACATTGCTGTGCTGGTGCGCTCGCATGCCGATGGCACGCTGATTCGCAAGGAATTGCGCAAGGTCGGTGTTCGAGCTGTCAGTGTGACCAACGCCACGGTGTTTCAAAGCGACGAGGCGATAGAGCTTGCGACCGTATTGCGAGCGATTGATGATTCCAGCCATCTCGGTCTGGTGCGCGCCGCACTGGTGACCCGGCTGCTTGGTTATACCGCAACCGAGCTCGATCAACTCGATAGCGACGAGCGATACTGGGATGAATTGCTCGAACGGTTTCATCGATTTGCACAAGTGTGGGCGCGCCGCGGAATATTGGCGGCCGTGCAGATGTTGTTCAGTGCAATGAATATATCGAATCGTCTGTTGCAGTACCCGGATGGCGAGCAACGCATCACCAACGTAGTGCAGCTTGGCGAGCTGTTGCAAATACAATCACAGCTTTTGGCGACGCCGGGTGATCTGCTTGCCTGGTTCGACTCTCGATTGAATACCGAGAGTCACGACGACGAATTGCTGCTGCGGCTCGAAAGCGACGAGAGTCTGGTGCGTATCGTGACCGTTCACAAAAGCAAGGGCCTTGAGTACCCGATCGTCTACTACCCGTTCCCATGGCCGGCAGGAAAATCACCGAGTGGCGGTATGGCCAAATTTCACGATCCCCGATCGCTCGGCACGGTCATTGATTTGGGGTCAGAGTCGTTGAGTGAAAATCTGAAATTGCAACGCACAGAGACGGCGGCCGAGGATTTGCGGCTGGCCTATGTGGCTTTAACGCGTGCCAGAAACGCCTGCATCATTTATTGGGGTGCGATCAAGGATGCCGAGAAAAGTGCGCTGGGCAGGCTGCTACACCAGCGCCCGGATCCCGAAACCGATGCGGTTACCGTACCGATGAAATCGCTCGGTCACCGTGGTATCGTCGCTGATCTTGAAGCGCTCGCGGCCACAGCACCTGGTTGTATCAGCGTTGAATTGCTCGATGCGAACGCGCGTTCAATCCGCGAGGCGACGGAAGGGGAGCTGGTATTGACGGCCCAGACCTTCGATGCCCAAATTGATCGGCGTTGGGCAATCACCAGCTACACGCGCATGATTCAGGGTATAGACTCCGGTCGCCCCGATCACGATACCGTGGTAGAGAGTGCCGCGATTGATTCTTTGTCCGATAAGATCTCTCAGGCACCGGAGATCGAGGATCCGGGTGGCGAGGCGATATTTGCGCTGCCGGCCGGTGCGGTGACAGGCCAAATGCTGCACGATTTGCTCGAACACATGGATTTTCCCGCCATGGATCAGCCGTCGCTGGTGACACTGCTGGAAAATACGCTGCAAAAACGCGCCGAGGGTGCGCGCGCCGGTAGTGGCTGGTCGCCGGAGCACCTATCGGCGGCGGCGCTCATGTTACACAATACGCTGCAGACACCGCTCAATGAAAATAGTGGCCTGCGGCTGGCCGATGTGCAGATGGCTGATCGGCTGAACGAAATGGAGTTTCATTTTTCGATCGTCGATCTCGATGCCGATTCGCTAAGCCACGTGCTGGCCGATGAGCCGGCGTATCAGCACACCGCAACCGGGCTGTTGGGCGGTGCGGCCAGAATGCAATTGTCCGGTTTGATGCGCGGCTTTATCGATATGGTGGTCAGGCACCGGGGGCAGTATTACATCGTCGATTACAAGTCCAATCGTCTCGGCACCACGCTGGCCTATTATCAACAGCCTGCATTGCAGCGTGCGATTCAGGCGCATCACTATGATTTGCAATACCTGATCTACACCGTCGCGTTGCATCGCTACCTGAAAACGCGCATACCCGACTACCAATACGAACGCGATTTTGGTGGTGTTTATTACCTTTTTCTGCGTGGCATACGCCCCGGGCAATCCAGCGGTGTGTGGTTTGATCGGCCCGCCGCGCCATTGATCGAGAAACTGGATCTGGCCTTTGCGGGGCCGTTGAAATGATTATCGAGTCGCTGGAAAAAGCCGTGGTGTGTGGCGAGCTGCGTCGCTTTGACTTGCAGCTGGCCACCCATATCGCCAGGCTCAACGGTGATGCCAATGACGAACTGCTGCTGGCCACTGCACTGGTGAGCAGTCGCCTGGCTGCCGGTGATATCTGTGTGTCACTGGATCAATGCGCGCAACACGGGCTGTTCACCAATCCCGATATCGATCCCGCACTCGATCTGCCCAATGCCGAACACTGGCGAGCGATGCTGGCAACGCAAGCTGTGGTCGGCAAACCGGGTGATGTCACGCCACTGGTTTTAACCGGGGAAAACAAACTCTACCTGGGTCGCTACTGGCATCTTGAAGATCAGCTTGCGAATCGATTGCGCGATCTGTCCGAACGACCAATGCAAACCATTGAAGCCAGCCTCCTCAGAGAGGGGCTGCAGCGATTGTTTAACCGTCAGTCTCGACTGGACTGGCAGAAGGTAGCCGTTGCCAACGCGGTGCTGAGCAGTGTTGCGGTGATCACCGGTGGGCCGGGCACCGGTAAAACCTACACGGTCGCCGGCTTGCTTGCGCTGCTGGCGGAACAATGGATCGCAAGCTCTGATCGCGCACACGAAGGCGATCTGCGAATCGCGCTTGCCGCACCCACCGGCAAGGCGGCTGCTCGTCTGGCAGAATCCATATCAGATGCCGTTGGCAAGCTCGACGTCAGCGATGATGTGGCAGGTTTTCTCGATGTGAAAGCACGCACCCTGCACCGGCTGCTGCGGGTAAACCCCGATCGTGTGCAACCCTATTATCATGCCGATAATCCATTGCCGTTTGACGTGCTCATCGTCGATGAGGCTTCAATGATCGACTTACCGCTGATGGCGCGCACCTTCGATGCCATGGCCGCTCACGCCAGAATCATCTTGCTCGGAGATCAGCATCAGCTCTCATCAGTAGAGTCCGGTATGGTGCTGGGTGACATCTGTGGCGGCCTCGATTGCGCTCACTTCAGCCCGGCGCGCGCGGCCATACTGAGCGATGTATGTGGGAGTGAAATCACCCCGTCGGCACTGTCACTGCCGCCAATCGCCGATCACATTGTCTACCTTCAGCACAGCCATCGCACCAGTGACAAGGGCGGTATTTCGGCGCTGGCAGCGGCAATTAACCAGGGTGACTGCAATCGTGTACTCGAACTGCTGGCCAGCACCGAACACGATAATCTGCAGCATCTATCCTTCGACACAACCAATATAGATACCGTGCTCAATCGCGATGTGATTCCGGTTTTTACCGATGTGGTAAAGCAGCCGACCGCGCAATTGGCGCTGCAGCGGCTCGACGACATCTGTGTATTGTGTGCGTTGCGTGAAGGCCCGAGTGGTGTTGGTGGAATCAATCGCCGTATGCAGCAACTGCTGGAACAGCAAAACCACATTGATAGCAGCGATCATTACTACCCGGGGTTGCCGATTATGATCAGCCGCAACAGTTCCTCGCATCGATTATCGAACGGTGAGCGTGGCGTTGTGCTGGCAGGTGATCTGGATAAAGCGCAGCGGCATCCGCACGATCAGTTAAAAGTTTACTTTGATGGCCATGATGGAGTTCGCTCGCTCACGCCACAGCGGTTGCCGGCACACGAACGTTTTTATGCCACCACAATTCACAAAAGCCAGGGCTCGGAGTACGCAACTGTAGTGGTGGTGCTGCCCAATCAGGATAATCCCATACTGACACGCGAACTCTTGTACACCGCGGTAACCCGCGCCAGGGAGCGCGTGATACTGGTGGCCGATGAAGCGCAGTTGCGAAGTTGTGTCGTGCAAAAGATTCACCGCGAATCCGGCTTGCGCGGCACACTCTGGCCCGATAATTTGTCAGGTACAGAAAGTTCCGGTGGCGCAGAACCCGAGCAGCGAACAGAGGCCAGTGTACCTGTGCAGGGGAGCTTTGATTTCTAGCTCAGCGATTTTAAAGGTGCAAAGCACTAGCCCGGATTATTCATGAAATTGACGATTTCTCGCTTGCCCCTTGTTCCCACA